>JBMYWX010000417.1:0-507 GCA_049607825.1 Nitrospirales bacterium | reverse complement strand
CTGGGCTCTTGTGACGATAACCATTTGCTCAGGATGAGTTGTAACTGATCAGATTTAATCGGCTTACTTAAATAATCATCCATTCCTGCCTCGAGACATTTTTCCCGATCACCCTGCATGGCATTTGCGGTCATCGCAATAATTGGCAAACGAAGTGTGCGACCATTGTTGTCTTTGGAATCTGGAATCTTGCCGGAAACCGCACGGTTCCGGATTTCACGGGTCGCCTGATACCCATCCATCTCCGGCATTTGACAATCCATAAACACCAATGAATACGGCACTCGGCTCACGGCTTCGACCGCTTCATTGCCATTGGCGACAATATCTGCTCGAAATCCGAGACGTTCAAGCATCAATACGGCAAGCTGCTGATTCACTCGATGATCATCCGCAACTAAAATCCTCGTTTGCGACCGCACCTTGACCTCATGAAGGCGATGTTGCGTGATAAACAATGACGATTGAGGTTTCTGATCGTCTTGCCAAGTATGGTTCATGACCGCA
>JBMYWX010000416.1:292-552 GCA_049607825.1 Nitrospirales bacterium | reverse complement strand
GACAAGATCCCCGTAAGGAGGTGTCACATGGGGCAACGCAAAACCTTTACGCCGGAGTTCAAGCGAGAGGCGGTCCAATTGTTGGAAAGTGGAAGCCGTCCGGCCGCGCAGATCGCTCGCGAACTCGGGGTTAAACGCAATCAATTGTACAAATGGCAAACGGAGCTGAAGACGCATCAAGAGGCCGCCTTCCCTGGGTCGGGCCGTCGACCGAGCTCAACGGATGAAGTGGGTCGGCTCAAACAAGAGCTCGCCCAGGT
>JBMYWX010000416.1:0-282 GCA_049607825.1 Nitrospirales bacterium | reverse complement strand
GAAGGAGGAGCGCGATATCTTAAAAAAAGCCGCGGCGTACTTTGCCAAGGAACTCCGATGAAGTATGCCTTTATCCGGGCTCACCGCCAGGAGTTCCGCCTCACCCGCCTCTGTCAGGTTCTCGAGGTCAGCCGCAGTGGGTTCTATGCGTGGGAACATCGCCCTGAAAGCCAACGCGCCCAACAGAACCGTCTCTTGCTCACTCGCATGCACGTCTTACATCAAGAAACGCGCGAGGCCTATGGCGCACGGAAGATGTGGCAGTGTTTACGGCAAGAAGGC
>JBMYWX010000415.1:230-573 GCA_049607825.1 Nitrospirales bacterium | reverse complement strand
AGCAACTTGCCCAGCAGCAGATTCGACAAAGTATGAGTCGCAAAGGGAATTGTTGGGACAACGCGCCCATGGAACGAATCTTTCGGAGTCTGAAGACGGAATGGATTCCTAGAAACGGATACTCCACCATTCAGGAAGGGCAACACGAATCGGCACGTATCTGATGGGGTATGACAACCAAGACCGATTACACAGCTATAATAGCTATCTGACACCACAAAAGCAGGAGCAACGTTGGCAAGCCCCTAACATAGTGTCTACAAATACTTGACCACTACAATTCTTCTTCAGTAATTCCTGAATACCTGTTTTTCTACTCCTTTCAACCGACCTTTGAGATATC
>JBMYWX010000415.1:0-220 GCA_049607825.1 Nitrospirales bacterium | reverse complement strand
TATCGTTCGTTCTGACTACCCACCTAAATCTAGTTCTCATCCCTAACACCCTACGTCCAATTCTATAATTTATAACATTGAAAATTGATGGGTTTGTGGTCTGCACAGTAAAAATCTATGATTTGTATTTGACGGTTGCTGACCAGTTATGGCTGTAATTCAAATATTTTCAATGTGTTACGTAATTAAATCCGTAACCAATTCTATACATGAGAGAAGG
>JBMYWX010000414.1:0-574 GCA_049607825.1 Nitrospirales bacterium | reverse complement strand
AGGTTTATCATTTAGTGTAACTTGAATGTACCCACTGATTTTCTGCTCGTCCCAGTGTTGTTGTCGCCCCTTGACGTTACTGAAGAGGGAGACGTGCTCGATAACGAGACGCTGATTCTCCGGAATCGTCAGTGGTCCTTGGTTTGTACTATTTCGACCCTCATCAAATGTAAATCCTCTCATTGCTGACCATGGAGAGCGTTTGGCCTTCATCATGTCCATGACGGCCATCGGCTGGTTGTGATCGCTGTCAATTTTGACATGCCAGGTGCCGAGTTGCCCAACAGTCCAGACGCCACTTTGTTGGGCTTGAATCATGTCAGAATCGGTATTGTTCCGTCTGTCATGATTTTTTTGTCGTGTTCTATTATGGCGGCGCTTGCGTTTATCTTTTTTATCTTCTGGTATGTCAAATACAGTTGGACTAAGCTGGGCGAGTATACGAATTTGTCCATTTGAGAAATGTCCAATGATTTGTCCAGAGGCTTTATCGATCGTGGATTGTGTAAGAACACCATTACTATACCCGTCTTGGGAAAGCGTAAGAATTACAGAGGCTCCCCCTTGCTGTAGC
>JBMYWX010000413.1:0-1258 GCA_049607825.1 Nitrospirales bacterium | reverse complement strand
GCTTGCGGTGGCCAAAGTGGTTGTGTTTCCTGAAGTGCTTGCGGTGGCCAAAGTGGTTGTGTTTCCTGAAGTGCTTGCGGTGGCCAAAGTGTTGGCGATGGCCTCTATATGATTTCCGATAACCATGTCGATGTCCGCCAATCCCTACATGAATGCCACCTCCAGGGCCAATATGTATGGAAAGCCCCGTAAGATGAGCTTTCGCTGCATGCATATTGACGTGATCTCCTGCCCATGCAGAGGAGACTCCTGCTGCCAGTAACATGAGTAAGCTGGATACGATGGTCAATTTGCCTTTGCCGAAGCACTGCCTGTTTTTCGCTGAGATGTGATTTGTCTGTTCAAAAGTTGAAATGCCTATCTGCATTGGGCACCTCCTTGGTGAGTAAAGTAAAAAAATGAGATTGCTCACTGATAATGCTGATAGACTAGCAATGGTCATAATACTTGTCAATATGACTAGTATTATGAATGTTAAATGATGATTGTTATGGTAATTACTTCAATCAAAGCAATGATTTGCGTATTGACAGATTACGTAGTTAGGATTAGTCTTGCCCAAAGACGGATACCTTTCTTAATGTGATTAGAAATTTTCAGCACAAAGGAGTGTGCCCTTGAAACGATTCTCTGATCGAGAAATTCGGAGATATATTGAAGCGGTCAACAAGGAGGCAGCGCAGGAATGGGTGAATGCCTTTGTTCGAGAGCCGAAACTCCAGCAAAGCTATTATTGGACGCTATTCTCCGAGCTGTTTCTCAAGCAGACGAACAAGATTCCCGTGTCCATGAGTGATGCTGAGAAAATCATTCCTCAACTGTCAGCCTCACAAGCGCGTCGTGCCATTCAAAATGCAAAAGACGCTAGGTTTCTCGAGGTCAGTGCAACGGGTGCACGCACAAAGAATGTTAGACTGACTAAAAAGGCAGAAGATATTATTCGAAGGACGAGTGCCAAGGCGCTGAAGAGTATGGAAGAAATTTTTCAAAGGTAAAGGTCAACATGTCCAAGTCACGCTCTCTCTAGCTGAGATTGTTGTGCTAGGTTTTCGAGCTATGGTACCTTCATAACCTACTAAGAAAGGAGTTGCCCATGTCACTTAAGCTTCGAAATTTTTGTAGGCCGCTTTCGTGGACAAGACGATGGCTGCATTGTGGAGTCATCTGTGGGTTGGTCCTGTGGTCATATTCTGTCGGTGCGACGGAATCCACTATTCCTTGGCAATGTACGTCCTATACCTATACGGGAAATTCCCAA
>JBMYWX010000412.1:0-1363 GCA_049607825.1 Nitrospirales bacterium | reverse complement strand
CCACAGAGATACAGAGACTCCTCAAAGAGGCAGCTGGGAATGATGCGATCGAGGTTGTGATCATTAACGGTGGTACGGGAGTGTCACGTCGAGATGCAACGTTCGAGGCCGTGGATGGTCTCATCGAAAAACGACTGGATGGATTTGGTGAGATCTTTCGCTATCTCAGCTACAAAGAAATAGGGTCGCCAGCAATGCTCAGCCGAGCCACGGCAGGACTGTATCAGGGGAAAGTGGTCTTTTCTGTACCTGGATCCAAGGGAGCTGTTCAACTGGCGATGGAAGAACTCATTCTCCCCGAAATGGGACACATCGTCGGCGAAATGCGGAAATAAGTTGTCGGAACGACTTAAGATTTCATCCAATCACTAATCTTACACACACCAGATCAACAAGTGCCTCCAGGCACTGAGCACTGAGCACTGAGCACTGAGCACTGAGCTAATTCTAGATTAGAACCTGCCTATTTTTCCATAACACTATACTTCCGACTCTCCTATGCTCTTTTCCCCACTCGATTCACGCATATAAAAAACGTCAAACAGATTCTCTGAAGAAAAAAGTGTGATCTTAACTTTATGGACAAAATACGGTAGAGTTACGTCAAGGTATGTTAAGCGTTTTGGTCAGCGTGCCATGACAACAGAATACAGACACGCGAATCTGATACTATGCCAACAGTTTTACGAGTCGGTCCGTATCGATTCTTTTTCTTTGCTGGAGACCGTAACGAACCATCGCATGTGCATATTGAACGAGATGAAAAGATTGCAAAGTTTGGCTCGAACCGGTCAGGCTACAATGAAGCGGTGGCTTCAATCGCGTGGATATCAAACAGATACAATCAATTGTCTCGTTGAGCATCAAGAACAGTTAAGGGAGGCGTGGCATGAGTACTTCCATAATGCCTAACCCAGTCAGTCCGCGTGCCAAACATGTGACGATCACAGACGATACGTTAAGTGTCGATTTAGGAGACGGAAGGACTATTGCCGCCCCGTTGGCCTGGTTCCCACGGCTGGACCACGCCACTCCCGATGAGAAAAATAACTGGCGGCTGATTGGCCAAGGCGAAGGCATTCATTGGGAAGATCTTGATGAAGATATTAGTATCGATGGGTTACTGGGGGGCCGACCATCAGGCGAAAGTCAGACCTCGTTCAAAAAATGGTTAGATGCACGCTCGGCCCGTGGCAAACAGTCTTCGTAGCTCTTTACATATAAGAGTGACGCAACCTTTTAACCAGTCCCAACCTCTACTTTTTCTCTTCTGACAAGTTCACTACATGGCTAACCTCTATCAATTCTTTTAGAGGCAAGTGTATACGGTTCTCTATTCCAAGAGATCTCTTCCGCTACGGTG
>JBMYWX010000411.1:0-1515 GCA_049607825.1 Nitrospirales bacterium | reverse complement strand
CTATACTAATCTAGACAATCTAGCTAATTTATGGAGGCCTATATGGAATGGAAACTTGCTGAAGCCAAGAACCGATTTAGTGAGCTTGTGAATAAAGCGCTTTTAGAAGGCCCTCAATTGGTATCTCGCCGTGAAGAGAGGGTGGTCGTAATCTCTGAACATGACTACCAGCATCTAACGGGAGAAAAACCTAATTTTATTGAATTCTTGCTTACAGGAAACATAGACCTAGAAGAGGTAGACTTCAAACGGGACCGATCATTATCTAGGAAGACTGAGCTATGAGAGTCCTACTTGATACATGTGTCGTTTCTGAATTGTGGCGCAAGGGTGGGTCTGAAAAGGTTCGCAAGCGTGTTTCAATGTTGAAAGCTGAGGATAGCTTTCTGTCCGTTTTGACTGTTGGAGAAATAACCAAAGGGATTCATCTGCTGAAGGAAAGTAAAAAGAAGCGTGATCTACACAACAAACTCGCGTTGCTGGAAACTGAATATCACCAAAATATCTTAAATGTAGATCTTGAAATAATAAAACTATGGGGAGAACTCCTTGCCGTTACTCAGAAGAAAGGAAAGCCGACTCCTGTGAGTGACGGCCTCATCGCAGCAACAGCCATGCGCCATGGCCTCCATATCATGACTCGAAATGTTTCTGACTTTGAAAGAACAGGAGCCTTGCTGATCAACCCTTGGGAATAGCATACTTGCTCAACAAATATGATAATCATCTTCCCAGGTTTTACCTATAGTTTTCGAACCGCCCCTACGCCACTCTTCATAAGCCTTTACAAAGATTTCGTCGAAGAAAAGTATGTTTAGGCACTCAACAGGAGATAGCTCTTTAATCCTTTAATATTAAGCTCTGAGGGTCGTGGTGCGCCCGGAGAGACTCGAACTCCCAACCCTCGGTTCCGAAGACCGATGCTCTATCCATTGAGCTACGGGCGCGTCGGCTATCATTTATACATTGCTCAACTCAACCCGTCAACCAACAAACAAGACCGAACCATCCACGATCTCTTGCTAGCAAGAAAATGCGACGACACGTGATCTCCGCTTTTGCACACCTCGCGATATTCCTTAGGTAAATTGACGCCCCGGCAAAGCTCAGAGTAAGGTACGCCATTCATCGAATCATCGAGAGAGGAACGTATTCGTATGGCAGAGACGAGCCCGCAAGAGAATCCACCGTTGGCGACGGCCATTCTTCAGGATGTCCACACCATTCTCACCAACCCGAAAGGATTCTATCGCCGCATGCCGAAGGCTGGAGGATATGGCGACCCGGTCACGTTTGTGTTGGTGATTGCTGTGGTGACTGCGGTAGGAATGGCAGTCTTTTCCCTTTTTGGACTTGGAACTGTTGGCGAAGCGATGGCTGTCGGATTTGGCGGAATTATTTTTCTTCCCATTATGGCTCTGGCCTTAAGTTTTCTCGGTGCAGGTATTGTGTTTGCCGTATGGAAAATTATTGGCTCCCAAGAACCGTTTGAAGCAGCGTATCGATGCGTAGCCT
>JBMYWX010000410.1:0-1524 GCA_049607825.1 Nitrospirales bacterium | reverse complement strand
ACCGTGTCGGCGCAATCGCGCTCGCGCGGCGGCGCTCAACGAGCTAAAGCCAGCATCGTTACCGCCTTCCATGTAAATGCCCACGGGATCCGCAGCGGCGGCGGCAGATGAAAAGCGACTCGGCAAGAACGGTCTTAAATATTTCCTTGAACACGAAAATGAAGTCCTCCAAGCTTTAGATGGATACATCAAACGGAGAGACTTCCAACCCTACGAGCTACAGAGTCCTAAGCAAGTCATCAACGAGCTCTTTATCTTCCTTCGACAATTTATTCGAACTCGTACCAAAGCAGAATTACCTGGCATTCGGAAACGCATTGTTGAAATTGACAAAGAACTCATCAAATATCCTGGCATTACCCTTCGGCCAGGCTCACATAAGCTGCTTGAATATGACAGTCTCTGTAAACGCATTCGTGACCTACAGCCGTGGAAACAACGCCGGATGGTTGCTTTGGCGATCGACCCAAAGCAAGTCACTATCAATGTTGGCGACACAGTAAGCTTTAGAGCCATAGGAACCTATACAAAAGGAACGAAGATCTATGTCACCGATAGAGTGAACTGGCCAACCGGAAGCTCTTTTACTGGAGTCACGCCAGGAAAATTTACGATTCTCGCTGAATTTCACAGTCTCAGGTCCACAGGAAAAATTACCGTCGTTACGACTCCTAAGCCGCCAATACTTACCCCACCGGGACCAACACCACCTCCCGGTCCTGATCCAGACCCCGATCCGATTGATCCTCCCAATCCCACACCAACAGCGCCACCACCACTTCAAGCAGACTTTAGCTGTGGCGATTCATTTGAATTATCGCCCAATGAAGTGCTGTATCCCAAAACCTGTTACGTGCGCGCGAGTAATTTTCAAACGACTCGAGAGCAAGTAGACTTAACGGTTCAATACAACAAAAAGCTGATCGACGTGACCTTTGATGAACAATCTGAAGTCGCCCGAATCCCCCATACTGAATTTCTTTTGATATTCCGAACACGGACAACAGCTCCTCCCATTGTGACGCCCGTCACCATTACCGTCAGCCATGGTAATGAGACAGTCCGTATTCCCATCACCATAGCTATTCTTGCACCTGGTCAAGAACCAAGCAGAGGACCAGGCATTCGCCCTCCGGCCTCTGTCGCAGCTGGTTCCGAGGGGGGAACCTATTGTGTTTGGCGTTCAAAATCATTTGGTGATGAACCAAACTGCTTTAATATTACCAGAGCACAGTGTGATAACCCGCGATATGCAAGCAAACCCAAATATGAGTTGGTCGGCACAAGCATGACCCCCATGGAATCAGCGGTTAGAGCATCTCAACTGAGTCCGTACAAAGGTGATGCTTATGGGTGTCATAAACAGCCTCCGAAACCCCGAGATACTGACGGGGGCACAGACGGTGGAACTGGGACCAATGGTGGAACAGGAACCAGCGGGGGGAAAGGCACTGGAGACGACGAAGGCACTGGAGACGACGAAGGCACTGGAGAGGACGAAGACACTGGAGACGATGAAGGCAC
>JBMYWX010000409.1:0-1665 GCA_049607825.1 Nitrospirales bacterium | reverse complement strand
AGAAAAAGGGGTCATTCTACTTTTACTGTTTTCAGGAAACTGATATAGCATTTACTAGATTGCCGATCGAAAAAGTCAGCAGTGATGTGAGAGCGAAATATAGAGATTTAGGAATTAGGAGTAACTAAAGTCGAAACGCATATTCGTTTGCGTAAGTGCATGAATAGAATTGGCAGGAGGGGAAAAGGTTACGCCCACAAATCGGGTAGGGCGACCTGCAGTTCCGGCCAATCTGGATGGATGAGATCTGGAGAGCTGTGACCCTGCACAATAAGTTCGAATATGTCTTTGGTTAGTCGGTAACATTCTACTTGTTGTATTTCGGGGTCGACAATCCAGTAATGATAAACTTTTCCTTAAGACCCCCTTACCCTTCTCTCTCCTTCATCGAATGGATTGGGAGTGTCCTATCTAAACGTTAACGTACTATAGGAATACAGAATACAGGTTGGATGCACGAAGGTGTGGGATTGGAAAACCTGAAGAGTATTGCAGGGATTGTAATTTTTTCTGAGATTTTGGCTAAGGAGGGGAGTCCTAAGGACAATTACGAAAATAAGTGTGGTGGCAACGTCAGTGTCATGTGAAAAGTCGAGTGGGGTTTAATGCCCGTGGATTGGTGATAGGTGATGGAGCCGTCGAGCGCAACGACAATCACTTCACGAATTCCTGAATCGAGGTAGGCCTGAATTTTATGGTTCATTTCAACCTGTCGATTCCCTGGGGAGAGGACATCTACGACAAGGTCTGGAGCTTTGAGCAGATCCTAGTTTGTATGAACAATTGACCATTTTTCTGTGGGCATCCACACAACATTCGGAACGCGTACGCCGGCAGAAGTGGTCAAAATTGCCGCCTCAACAACGGCTTCTCCTCCAAGTTGTGACCGGAGTTGAAATGCAATTTCGGTACACAGACGTTGATGCCGATTGCTAGGCTTGGGGCTCATGATGACTTCTTCATGTTCAGTGAGCTCATACCAATCGGGTAGCTGCTCCCTCTGCGCCATTTCAGCCCAGCGTTCGGATAAGGCTTCTGGTGAAAGGATAGTGTCGGTTGACATCGTGCTAGTTATTTTAAGTGGCTCCCTCTTCCCAGTCAAATGAGGTGAGGAGGAAAGAGAAGTTAAAAAGAAAACGACCAACTCTGAGTTTCTGTGAATGAAGGTTGGGTTTGTGATCACTCGGTTTTTATGTAATGGTATTTTTAGTGGCATCCTGGAAGTTTCCTGTTCAGACGGGAGGTCAAGGATTACGAACTTACCTACTCTATGTAGCAGGAGGATCTAGGGGAGAATGATAATGGGAAGCGCGAAGTGAAATAAATGAACCTACTTTCGCATTTCGCCGACGATATGTCCTATTTCTGGGAGGATCAATTCTTCCATGGCTAATTAAACAGCGCCTCGTGATCCTGGGATAGCGAAAATAACTTTCCCCTGATACAGTCCTGCCGTGGCTCGGCTGAGTATCGCAGGTGGGCCTATTTCTTTGTAACTGAGATAACGAAAGATCTCACCAAATCCATCTAGTCGTTTTTCAATGAGACCATCGACGGCTTCGAACATTGCATCTCGACGTGACACCCCCGTACCACCGTTAATAATCAACACCTCGATCGCATCATTCCCAGCTGCCTCTTTGAGGAGTTTCTGTATCTCTGTGG
>JBMYWX010000408.1:0-1745 GCA_049607825.1 Nitrospirales bacterium | reverse complement strand
AAAGCCCGTTCAGTTCCCTGTTTCCTCGCGACGTTGTATTGTTCGGGGGTGAGGGCTTGCCTCCATTCCTCGTCAGATTTTTTAATTTTTTCTTTCATGGCGTTCCTCACAAGTCATTTTGGTCAGTATGAAGCTGAATCCGCCATCATACCAGATCTTCCCGCAATAGGAACATGTCAAGCTGGATGGGCGCGAAAACTTTTCCAGGTGTTAGTCTGTGCATACGAAAAGGTTGTTATTCGTAGACTGAATCCTCTACATTTTACTGCTATGTCCCCATCTCGCTATACGGCTCAGATTGATCAAATTCGTGACTTGGCTCCCAATGTTCGTGAACTTACACTCCGTTTGGTTGAACCGGGACCAGAACGACTTCAGTTTCATTCGGGCCAGTCCGTGGCCATAGAAATATCGTCATTTGATCATCAGGTGCCAACTGTTCGGTACTATTCGCTTGCGTCATCATCGAAGCAAGCAACTCGCTTGACACTTCTTCTGAGTTTAGCTGATCAAGGAGACGGCGCTACGTATCTCTTCCAGCAATCAGAAGGGGCTATAGTGAAATTTCATGGGCCTCATGGTAGTTTTTATTTACAAGACCATGAAGATAAGCACACCCTTTTTGTTGCAACCGGAACAGGGATCTCTCCTTTCTTATCGATGTTGGATACCCTCTTCGAACAACCCCGGTCAAATCCTGTCACCTTATATTGGGGCCTTCGGAGTGAACGTGATTTGTATTATCAAGATGAATTATATGCCTTAGCCGACCAACATCCATGTTTTTCCTTTATTACGACACTCTCTCGTGCCCATCAAGAGTGGGCTGGTGCGTCTGGTCGAGTCACTGAACTGGTAAAAGGACTTCCGTCTGTTGAGAATCTCGTCGTCTATGTCTGTGGGCATCAAGCCATGGTCGATGAGGTTACGAAAATTGTGAACAAGAAAGGCCATTGTCCAATATATCGAGAGCAATGTTGATTTGGAGTGAATGATGTGGGGCACCTATATCTCCAAAACAGGCAATGAAGAGATAGGATTTTGTTGCAGCCTTGAATATTTCTAGGAGTCTTTCCTCAAGTCATGTAATTCCTCACGTCGAACTGTAGAATATTTTTTGGGTAAGAGAAGCGATGGAAATATCAAAATCCGCTTTATTTGAGAGGTTAAATCTCATCTCGCACTCTGAGGATCTGGGTCTATACATTCATATTCCCTTCTGCCAGAAGCGTTGTCACTTTTGTGCCTTTTATCTCACCATTCATCGAGAAGATCAAGCTCAATGGTATTTGTCAGCCTTGAGGCAAGAAATTGAACTCTATGCAAGGCAAGGAACGTGTTATCGTTTTCCTCTCTCGACAATTTACTTTGGTGGTGGGACACCGACAGCCCTTCAGGCAGAGCAATTGACCGGGATTATTCAGTGCCTTCAGCAGCACTTTACTTTATCGCGTTCGATCGAAATAACAGTTGAAGCTGATCCTGATACTGTGAGCCAGGATAGTCTTCAAGTTTTACGAGACGGAGGAGTGAATCGTCTGAGTTTTGGCGTACAATCTCTTGAGCAATCAGAGTGGCAACAGCTTGGGCGTTTAGGGGAGATGAACGCGGTGACTCGAGCCATAACCATGGCCAAAGATGTGGGCTTTTCGAACATAAGCATCGATATAATGTATGGATTACCAGGCCAAACAGTGAAGACCTGGCAACGTTCCTTACAGCAAGTCATCGATCTTCATCCAAGC
>JBMYWX010000407.1:0-1771 GCA_049607825.1 Nitrospirales bacterium | reverse complement strand
TGCCGAAGGCAATGGACCATTCTGCGCATGAAGGTATGGCACCGAAGGCAATGGATCATTCTGCACATGAAGGCATGATGCCGAAGGCAATGGACCATTCTGCGCATGAAGGTATGGCACCGAAGGCAATGGATCATTCTGCTCATGAAGGCATGATGCCGAAGGCAATGGACCATTCTGCGCATGAAGGTATGGCACCGAAGGCAATGGACCATTCTGCACATGAGGGTATGGCACCGAAGGCAATGGACCATTCTGCACATGAAGGTATGTCAACAGAAATTCCCGTAAGTGATGGATCGGCCCCAATGGAAATACCTATGCCTTACCCCAGTGCTATGCACATGGAGGACGATCCAATTGTCTCGAAAGTCATCATCGACCAGTTCGAAATTAGAAATGCAGATGAAGGAGACGATCCAATTGTCTTTGAAGCAGAAGCGTGGGTTGGAAAGGATCTAAACAAAATTTGGATTAAGGCTGATGTGGAGCAGGTTGGCAGTGAAATCGAAGAGGCACAGCTCGACCTTCTATACAGCCGTGCAGCCAGTCCATATTGGGATGTTCAAATAGGTGCAAGGACCGACTTGAAACCAGAGCAAGAAAACTGGTTTGCGTTGGGCGTTAAGGGTTTGGCGCCATATTTCTTCGAAATCGATACGACTCTATATATAGATAAAGACGGGCAGACAGAGCTCAGCGCCTCAGGTGAATACGAAATGATGCTGTCGCAAAAAGCGGTTCTATCACCCGAACTCGGCCTTACGCTTTACGGTAAAGATGATGAGGACACTGGTAGAGGGTCTGGGCTTTCAAACACTTCTTTGGGCTTACGATTGAGATATGAGATACGCCGGGAATTCGCGCCATACGTCGGTGTTGTTTGGTCAAAATATTACGGCAAGACAGCCGATTTCAGAGAAACTGAAGGAGAGGATATTGATGACACTACATTTGTAGTTGGCATAAGAGCTTGGTTCTAATTTAAACAACAGAGAGATATTCAACCATGAAACTATACAAGATCACTTCCGCAATTCTTTTCTTGTCGTTACCTCTTCTAGGTATTGCCGGGGGGACACACGGTGAAGATCATCACAAACCAAAACAAAGTGAGGATCACCATTCTAACGGGCACGGTGAACACGAATCTAGTAGTGATGTGGGTACTGCCGGTGATATTCACAAAGTAAATAAGGCGATTACGGTAAAACTATTGGACTCTATGAAACTAGATTTTGACTATCTCAGTGGAGTTAACCATGGCGATACTGTTCAGTTCAAAGTAAGCAACGTCGGAAAGATACGCCACGAGTTTTCAATTGGCAGCGAAGAAGAGCAAAAAAAGCACCGAGCTATGATGCGTCAGATGCCGAATATGGTACATGAAGATGACAACTCCGTGACTGTGGAGCCAGGAGAAACTAAGTCCATCGTATGGCACTTCAATGGAGATGAGAATATTGTTTTTGCCTGCAATATTCCAGGTCATACAGAAGCAGGAATGATAGAGCGAAAGTCCCTCCATTAAAACCAATCACACGGATCTCAACCAATGAGATCCGTGTCTCTCCACCATAAATATAATACAATATATCAAGAGCAATAAATGTCCACGTTAGATGGTTTTTTGCATTACATCATGATCAATCTAGGTATTGAATTGCAAAATAATGCCCCCGACTGGGTGCACCCTTTACTACACTTTTCCTTAATATTTGCACCACTATTATTGATATTTATAACACTTAGAATGTTGTTTTATTACGAT
>JBMYWX010000406.1:0-1807 GCA_049607825.1 Nitrospirales bacterium | reverse complement strand
TGTCACAAAAATGAAACAAGATTGGGACAGACGAGCAAAACACAATGCCAAATATTGGATTGCGACAGAAGATTATCAGAACGAGGAAGTATTTTCTCAATCGGGAGAAGTCACTGCCAAGGCGATATTATCCACACTCGGCCCCTACCACAGAACGACATGGTCGGCATTGGATATAGGGTGTGGAATTGGGCGAGTCTTAAGACCTCTGGCCTCTCACTTTCGGCAAGTTGTTGGAGTCGACGTATCAGCCGAAATGATCAATAAAAGTAAGGCATGGCTACAAGGAGTCCCTAATGCTATGACATTTGAAACATCAGGTGTGGATCTGAGCCTCTTTCCTCCATGTCATTTTGACTTCGTATATTCCTATGTTGCCTTTCAACATATGCCTCGACCTGTCTTTGACCGATATCTAGAAGAAATTAATCGAGTCCTCAAACTACAAGGATTCCTCGC
This sequence comes from Nitrospirales bacterium, assembly GCA_049607825.1. GTDB lineage: Bacteria > Nitrospirota > Nitrospiria > Nitrospirales > UBA8639 > JAGQKC01. The sequence continues at coordinate 1,348 of JBMYWX010000406.1, read as the reverse complement.
ATTTCAAATTCCAATTGGTCATCCACAAGATGCTCCACTCGACGACACCATTGCTGTTCGTCACTATGAATATGATGATCTCAAAGAAAAGCTTGTGCGAAATGGTCTTGCTCTGTTGAAACCCGGCCAAAGCGAGGAAGCATCACCGGTAACCATGAAAGAAACCCAGGCATTTCATCCGTTTTTGTTAGCTAAGAAAGTCCGAAGCATCAGACCAGAAATCAACGTGGGTTGGCTCCAAGCGGAATGCCAAAATCAGGCATCCTTTCTCGATACTCATTTGTATCTCGCTTTTGCCGAAGATTGTCTCCACCAGGGACATGCAGAAAAAGCGATCCAGACCTATGAGAACTTACTCGAACACAATCCTTCGAGTCTTGAAGCTTGGCTCCAACTGGCGACAGTCCTCATTGACAGTGGAAAAATCGATGAGGCCATTTCTAGATTGACAGATTTTACGCATACCCACCCAGACTACCTTGCTGGCCACCAAACGCTGAATGACTTGATTCGGCAACGGCAACGAACTAAGAACACGCCCAATCTGTCTGCTTAGACATTTCAGCGCTCAATGAGCAAGTCAGTAGAGCAATCCTCGCCATTTTAATACTAAAGTGGAGAGTGTCGTTTGGTACCTGAACGCTAAGATCCATAAATGCAACCTTCCTTTAATCACACACCACGACCTCAGTTAGGCACATAGCTTCTCTTACAATCAAGGGAAATCTCATGTTCCTAGAAACTCTTTAAAACTACAGGGGGCTTGGTAGCTCATTTAAGCTTTTTCTTCTCAGATTTCTATTTGCAATTCAAAAACAAATTATCTATTTATAAAATGAGTGAATAAGAGGTCTGCGCTCGCTAGATCCTTTTTCTATCTTGGCAAATCATTAAGAAAATTTCACCACATGATAAATTTTCTCTTTTCAAATCAAATGTTTCTGCTATAATAATTTTCTATGCGGCTCATGAAGAGCCAAACGGAATGAAAACCATCAACCTAGGAGGAAGCGCATGGGTAAAAAGTTATCGGTGTTGTGTTTTACAGCAATACTAACCGTTGGACTTACAGGTCTAGCATTTGGCAATCCACCAAACAATGGCCCAGGTTGTGGACTTGGACATTTGGCATGGGAAGGTAATGCCAATACCAATTCCATCGCTGTTCAGGTATTGATGGCCACAACAAACGGAACATTTTATAGCCAAACATTCGGAATCAGTTCTGGAACTTCAGGTTGTTCCAATGATGGAACTATTGCCATGGAAGAAAAGGTTAATGTTTTTGCAGCTGTCAATTTCGAGAATTTGTCCCAAGAAATGGCGCAGGGACAAGGAGAGCATCTCA
>JBMYWX010000405.1:0-1838 GCA_049607825.1 Nitrospirales bacterium | reverse complement strand
GGTCACATCATTTTTTTCACTAATGATAAAGGCCATCATTATATAGTCAAATAGGTCTTGCTGATTTTCAGCATGAAAAACAATCATCCCACAATGTAGAAGATATGCTATTTCAATATTGTCTGGCTGAATAGCTAATGGGGCATTTACAACGCGACAGGTAAACATACAAACGGCGGGAAGACGATGGCCAGGCCATGAAGCAATTGGCTCAATTCCTCTTAGAGTTCCAGGACCGGCAGTCGCAGTAAAACATCTCACACCGGCTCGAGATCCACCAGCAATGGCTGACATAACCCCGTACTCTTCCTCTCCACGATAATACTCTTTCACATAGCCTTCACCGTACAAAACACCAATAAGCTGCATGGTTTCACTCTGAGGTGTGATAGGGTAGGCAATAGAGAGATCCACGTTAGAACGACGAACAGCTTCCTTAGCTGCCTCACTTCCTGTGATAAACTCTCTCTCCCGAGGTGCCTCATGAAACATATACTCAGGGGTTACAACTTTCTGTCTCTTTGCATCGGCATGTGGATCTTTCTTGCCTGCTTGCGTTGAAGGAGGCGCAGGAGCTGACGTGATGGGATCGCCTTGCGGGTTTGTTTTTGCTTCGGATTCCAATGCTTCGCTCATGGGTTCACCCCTTTATATGTTGATTGCACTATTCATAATTATTTAATTTCAGTAAATGCTATTTGTACCTTTATTAACAATTCAATCAAATAGCTGTACCTAGTGAATTACCCTTCTCGCTTCATATCTTCAGGACGATGACCAAAAGCTGCCGCACTGCTACCACCTGCTTCACCAATTGGAATATCCATCGGATTTGTATGAGTCTTTCCACCATGAACCATTGACTGTAGTCCTGTGAACCTCACGTTTTCTCCATTTTCAGGAACTGATATTCCCATTTCCTCTCGAACACGTTTGAACACTTGGGCAACACGACGAATTTTCTCAGCATCAGAGTCTCTAACTGTAAACATGGCATCTTCATGGCCTTGCTCAGCACAAATCGCCGACGTCCAACAATTCGTTCCTGCTCGAATCATTTTCAACGTCAAGTTAGCGTAATGACAATGAACACCAATGAAGATACAGGCTTCGATTTTGTTTCCCCAGATTGTAAGGTTAGGATGATTGGGGTTAATCATTTCTTCTGGTTCAATCTTTGGATACTTCGGGCGGTAATCTGGCATTGGAATTATCATGACGTCTGGTAATTGAGCTGCAAGCTCTAACACGGCTTTGGCCTTGTCTGCAGCGTGATCATTCCAGTTCCAAAGTACTAGGGGGCCAGGAAAAATTGTTGCATTTTTTCTTGTCAACATGGATCTTGCCATCTCTTCCATGGCTATTTCTTCTTGAACAACGTGCCCAAACTTTAAACCAAAGCCAGACTTTGGTGGAAGCACTCCTAACTCTGCCGCTGATGGTGGGTGGAATCCTGCAGGTCCTGGCTCTACAATTCTTTCTTCTGTATCTTGAGTTGCTTCCAATTGTTCACCCCATACGCTTTAGTTTTACTAAATCAAAAAAATCTATTTAAAATTACGGATTCTACCCTCGAACAGGGTTAGCCAGCTTTACAGTGGTATTTTTCTCACCATAGGTTATGTTCTCAGTCAGTGCTGAATCACCAACTTGATCAATCATCTCCATTTTGATCGCATTATGTTTTGCCATATTGTCACAGACCCATACGCATTGGGCGCATCCCTTACATCGATCGACCGCTACATAAGCCGATCCATACTTCTTTCCATTATCTTTTCCAGCTTCATTGTTATATAGGATCGTGTTGGCTTCCGGGCAATACTGAGTGCATAACT
>JBMYWX010000404.1:0-1854 GCA_049607825.1 Nitrospirales bacterium | reverse complement strand
AATCTAAATAAGTTCCAAGCCAGCCGATACGACCATCAGCGCGTAATTACCCGCTTCAAACATCGCCAATTAATTGAATCGGCTAATAAGAGACTTAAATGTTAGTGGATTAACAAAACTATGGGAAAGAACTATTTAAGTTTTGTCGTAAATTGTTGGCGAAATTTGGCAATTTTGGGATTAATGAGATACGTGCAGTAGGGTTGTGAGGGATTCTGGACAAAGTATTCCTGATGATAATCTTCCGCGATATAGAATGTCTCAGCCGGAACAACTTCTGTGACAATCGGTTGAGTAAAAACTTCTTCTTTGGTCAATGTCTCAATCACTTGGGCCGCTATCGTTTTTTGCTCGGATGAGTGATAGAAAATGGCTGACCGGTATTGTGTACCTGCATCGTTGCCTTGACGATTGAGCGTCGTTGGATCATGGATCGCAAAGAAAATTTCTAGGAGCTCACGGTACAAGATGATTGAAGGGTCGAATGTCACTTTCACAACCTCAGCATGACCGGTATTCCCCATACATACGGCTTCGTAGGTCGGATTCTCAACCTGCCCTCCCATATACCCGGACTCGACGGAGTCCACGCCTTTGAGCTGATCATAGGCCGCCTCTAAACACCAAAAACAACCACCACCTAATGTTGTCGTTTCCTTCTCTAAAGACATATGAATTTGTTCCTTCCCCACTATAATATTCTATCCATTAAACATACATGCTATTATCTCAACCAGATATATAACACTGACACGTGAGCGCCCGCTACTCACACACTAATGAGGATGTGCCTCTGATTTCCTAGCGTCTGTCCATGTGTGTTCACGCTTAAACAATCCAAGCTTTTCGCTGAAGGAGATTCACATGTGTACTCCTCGCATCATCATTGTGGCCATGGTTGTAGTATTCGCTTTTTGCCTGGGCGTGAGCATACATCAGGTGAATGCCGAAATGTATATTGGCGGACAAGCCGGAGTAAATTTCCCCAAAGACTTGAAGGATGTGAGAGGAACCAACAGTTTTTCTGGAACTAGGTTAAGCGACCTCGAAGTCAAAGATTCCTTGGCGGTGGGGTTGAAAGTTGGAGGATATTTCCCCGATTCCCTAAACTGGCTAGGGCTAGAAGGTGAAGCCTATTACACAAGCCCAACGATTAAAAGACAAACGGTGACCGGGAACGTGGCGATTCTTGGAAATTCTGGGGGACAATTCACAATACCTGAAACGGACCTTCATATTGTCACGCTTGCCTTTAACGCACTTGTTCGTTATCCAGACGAAATTCTTCAGCCATATGGTGGAGTGGGTATTGGGTTAAATATTGGGTATCTGAGAAGTGGGAACGTTTCAAGTGATGCAGGGTTTGCCCCATCGCTTAATCTCTTGGGTGGACTACGCGCGTTCGTGGCAGAAAAGGTGGCCATGTTCGCTGAATATAAGTATAGCCGAGGAACCTTTGAGTTTTATGCTAATAATTTCAAGGCGGATTATCGAACAAATATGATCGTCGGTGGACTCACCTTTCACTTTAGGTGATCGAAGTCTACAATAGAGAAAAACCTATTGCCGCTTAGAATGAGTCATATCATATGCGCATAGCGTGGACGACTGATATCCACTTAAATTTCTTAAATGAGCAACGGCGGAAAATATTTTTCCGTTCAATCTTGGAACACAACCCCGATGCGATGTTCATCACTGGCGACATCGCCGAAGCTCCTTCCCTGAGTTTTCATCTTCAGGAAATGGTTGATGTAATTCAGAAGCCCATCTATTTCATACTCGGAAATCATGATTATTACTATGGCTCAATTTCAGCAATCCGAAAGGAAACCAAAGTACTTTGCGAATCAC
>JBMYWX010000403.1:0-1891 GCA_049607825.1 Nitrospirales bacterium | reverse complement strand
TGATTAAATCACGTCGACAACAATTCTTTCCATTCGCTTGAAATAGAGCGCTCCACTCATGACAAGCAATATGGCAGTAAAGATTCCTGGGAAAATATACACCCATGGCATTGGTGTCCCGAGCAAACATGCCCTAAACCCCTCGATCACGCCGACAATCGGATTCAGTGAATAAAGAATCCGATAATTTTCTGGGATACTTGATGCCGAATAAACAATGGGTGCGGTATACATCAACATTTGGATTAGGAATGGCATGGCTTGTTTGACATCACGAAATCGAATGGCGAGGGATGAGAGCCAAAGGCCAATCCCGGTAGGTATCGCCATCATCAAAAGAAGGAAGAAAGGAAACAAAGCTAAATTCCATGTAGGCGACACTCTATAATAGACCATCAGACACAACACAATGAAGATCGATATCGCAAAATCAACCGTCCGTGACAAGACCGGAGTGAGGGGATAAAGCATTCGAGGAAAATAGATTTTCCCCAACATTTGATGTCCCTGAATAAGGCTTTGGCTAGACTGCGTTGTTGCAGAGGACATATACGTCCAAGGGATAATGGCGACGCTGGAAAATAACACATACGGGATACCGTCGGTAGAAACATTTGCCACTTTCCCAAATATTATTGTGAAAATAACAATCTGGACGAGCGGATGAATGAGCGCCCAGGAAAATCCTAGAATTGTTTGAGCATAGAGAACCTTAAAGTCACGCCAAACGAGGAAATAAAATAAATCTTGATATTCTTTTAATTCTTGGAAATCTATAATCTTCCAAGGTGACGTTGGTTGAATAATCGTGATTGAACCGCTCTTTGAGTCTATTGAATTCATAATTCCTTACCGTACGCTCAAATTAAAATAGAGTTGCTTTGCTACGTCCCCTCCGGCCCGTCGACCTTACTCTTCCCATCTCTGTACTGTAGAATTGACCATGTTATTTCGAATACATCGATTTTAAAACGAGCTTTCCTCCTACTTTTCGCGTCACTGTACGCTTAGCAAGGTTCCTGGTATTGGATATGAAACTCGTCAATACCTTTTGAACAATCCCATCTTCACGAAGGTCATAGCCTAACTGAGAGAGTTCATGACAATCGCTGAATTCAGCCGCAATGACGGCCTTTTGGAGCATAGTGAGTTGATGCTTCCATTTGCCAAGAGAACGAGTGTCTGGATCTCTTCTAAAACTATCCTTAGTGTAATGTGCGCCTGTCCTCGTCATCGGCCCCTCGCCTAAATGTTCCACGGTTGATGGAGACAGCATTTCCTTGAACCAAGGGATTTCTAAAAAGTGACAAATTCTCTTGCTAACCCCTTCAACATCCGAAACTAGATCCTCATATTTCACAAGCAATTCTCGTTCAGGTGAAAGTTGAGTAGAGGCTGCTCCAGATATATAATACTTTTTTACTTTATGCAGAACTTTTCTAAAAGCGGCCAAGCTACCGTCGTAAACACACGGAAGATTATTCGCTTTACGTTTTTTCCTCATTTCAACTTCAGAAGCCATAACAGCTCTTGGCTCCCTAACAACACGTATAAATCGGGAAGCAGGAAACAAGCTCTTCAGTTCTGTAAACACAAGGATATTCGCCGGCGTTTTTTCGCTTAAATACTTGCATTGGCTTTTCTCTAATAACGGCAAGAGAAGAGATCCAATGAGCGTCTTGATATAAGCATCGACCTCATCGCACGAACAAAAAACCTCCATTCTTTTTAATCCGATAGACTCATGGAGTTTATTCCGTACTTCGATTATATCTGGCACATGTCGGAACTCTGGTCCACCACATATCTCCGGGTGTGAATCAAGTATATTTTGCATTAATGTCGTCCCAGAACGATTTGCTCCACCAACAAATATTATTCTCTCTCCTTT
>JBMYWX010000402.1:0-1940 GCA_049607825.1 Nitrospirales bacterium | reverse complement strand
TCTGGATTCAGGGGTTGCCTCACCACCCCTTGCTCATACAGAGATCGTCATATACCAGCGATCCTCGAAGGCTAAATTTTCAGATCCAAATTTTATACAGAGTTTTTACACAGCCTGGGCCGAGTGCGGAAGTTCCGGAAATATATAAAGACAGCTTTCTCTCCTTCAATTCCTATTTTCTGCTTTTGAGGAAGAAGGCAACATGTTCCCAGTTTTGTCTATGCGAGTAAAATAGAGCATTTTGTCTCCGATCCTCATTGAGGTTAGGCTAATGAAGCCATCTCAATGACAAAGCGAAAGCGGACGTCCCCTTTCAGGATTCGTTCATACGCTTTATTCACTTCTTGAATGGAGATCACTTCGACATCAGACACGATTCCATGTTCAGCGCAGAAGTCCAACATTTCTTGCGTTTCTGGGATTCCTCCGATGAGCGAGCCAACCATTCGACGTCTTCTCATGACGAGGGGAAACGATCCCATGGGTGTCGGTTTGTCTGGGGCGCCAACCAAGATGAGTGTTCCATCGGTTTTGAGCATCTCAAGAACGATAGAGTAATCGTGTGGTGCTGATACGGTGTCAATGATAAAGTCAAATTGCCCGGCTAAGGCTGTCACTGTTTCTTGAGAATTCAGCAAGGCAAAGTCTTTTGCCCCTAAGCGTTCCGCATCGCTTCGTTTGGACTCAGAGCGGCTCAGGACCGTGACCTCAGCACCCATTGCATGTCCAATTTTTACGGCCATATGTCCTAGGCCGCCTAACCCGAGGACTCCAAGCTTGTGCCCTTTGCCAACTCCCCAATGTTTCAGAGGCGAGTACGTGGTAATACCTGCACAGAGAAGAGGGGCGGCCCCTTCTGGTGTCAATGATGATGGAATACGAAAGACATATCGTTCGTCCACGACAATCTGTGTTGAATAGCCACCGAGGGTAGGTTCTCCGTGTTTATCGCGCCCGTTATACGTGAAGACGAGATTTTCTTGGCAATATTGTTCTAGCCCTTGTTGACATGACTGACATGTTCGACATGTATCCACGAGACAGCCAACGCCTACAGAATCACCTTCACGAAAGCCGGTAACGGCGTTACCTACCTGAGTGGCGGTGCCCACGATTTCATGCCCAGGCACCATGGGGAAAATTGAGCCTCCCCATTCATCGCGTGCTTGGTGGATATCAGAATGGCAGATTCCACAGTGACTGATCTTGATTAACACATCATGTGTACCCACAGACCTTCGGTCAAAATTGTATGGTTCTAATACTGCCCCTGCATGGGTTGCGGCATATCCCTTTGTTGGCAACATTGATTCTCTCCTCGTCTTAATGTTTTATGATAGGGCGTCGACTTGTCGTTCTTGAAAAGACCCTTTTCATACATAGCTCAAACTTTGCCCATGAGCAAGTCTCATGGATGTTTCTCAATGTCAATGGCCTTGTCGGGGTTTCTGTCGGAACTAGAACAATCTCAGGTGAGCTTGTTACTGTATCTTGGATTAATCTGTAAGGTCTGTCTTGATAGGAGAATGCTATGAAGTACGTACATCTCGGTCGCTCTGGTCTAAAAGTGAGCCGCCTCTGTTTAGGAACCATGAATTTCGGTCCACAGACGACCGAGCCAGACAGCTTTGTCATTTTGGATCGTGCACTTGAATTGGGAATGAACTTTTTTGATACGGCTAATGTCTATGGTTGGAAAATCGGGGAGGGGGTTACTGAGCAAATAGTCGGACGTTGGTTGGCGCAGGGAGGAGGTCGACGAGAAAAAATTGTCTTGGCAACGAAGGTTTTTGGACGTATGGGTGAATGGCCGAATCAATTACGACTCTCAGCTCGTCACATTAAACAGGCCTGTGAAGAAAGCTTGCGTCGCTTACAAACCGATTACATCGACCTGTATCAAATGCATCATATTGATCGCGAGTCACCATGGGAGGAAG
>JBMYWX010000401.1:0-1986 GCA_049607825.1 Nitrospirales bacterium | reverse complement strand
GAAAGTCTTACTTGAAGTTTCTATCTTAAAGAACGACTTTTCAAGAACATAGCCTTTCTCGTCAACCACCCTCTTAGAACCTTCATCTCATGCTTCCTCACCAAAAGATCTAGAGAAGCTTGCGACATTACAACACCCTCTAGTTATAATTCTAAAGTGTTGCATTATCTATGTTGTATTAACAGTAAATCTAGGCATAATAATCCAAGAACAGTGTCGGCGTGACGACCCAATCATTAATGATTTTCAAGAGGAGAATGTAGGAATGACGAAGAGACGATTCTATTACGGCGTGCGAACAGTAGGACTCGCAGTCAGTTTTGGAGTATTCATGGCGGTATCAGCCCATGCTATATCTGTTACCACGACCGTAAATGGGACCGTGGCACTTGCGGTCAATAACAATCCTTTTGGGCTCATGGTTGGCGATCCGGTCATGGCAGTCGCCGAGTATAATGATTCAGGAATTCCAGCGACTGGCGCATATATTTTAGAGTTGGACAGCCATCCTGCATTTTCCTTAACCATCACACTTGGAAACTTTACATTCCAGGAAACCGATGATGATTTGTTTGGGTCAGGTTCTCCAAAACTGCAATTTTTTGATGGTGACCTGCTTGGCATTGATTTTAATCGAGAACAATTCTCGGTGGGAATTTTTCAAGAGTTGCGAATTGAATCATCAGGTACATTGATTCTTGAAGATGTCATTTTCAAGAATCAATTCATCATCGATAATGTGCCCGAGGAAATTATTGTTGTTGAAGGTCCTTGGAGTTTCCCTCCAACTTCCATTATTCCATCAGCGCCGATTCCCGAACCTAGTACCTGGCTATTATTGGGGACAGGGTTGATTGGGTTGTTTGGCTACAAACGCTTTAGGGATTAAACATCTCAGTCGACTCTCCAAACTCTTTCTATTATCCCAAGAAGCCTCATTGCAATTAGACGGATAGCAATGAGGCTTTTCTTATTCTCTCTTCCCTTGTAATAAAATTTTCCCTCTACTATCTGTGTGCTCTGTACTTTGCTTTAGAGGTTAAGTAGCATGAGAGCATTCCAATATTGGCATTCCACGTAATTATTGTTCAACAAGAGATTTGCCCTTATATGATTCAGATTGATTTTGTGTCGGGGAGAGCAGAATATCGAAGAAAGTATGGGCATGCTGGAGGAGAGGCGATTAGTCGGGCCGTCGGTGTTAAAAAAGGCCATCGGCCAAATGTCGTGGATGCCACGGCAGGGTTAGGGCGTGATGCGTTTGTGTTGGCAACTCTTGGCTGTTGCGTACACATGATTGAGCGGTGTGAAGAGATTGCGAAGCTTTTGGACGATGCGTTACATCGCGCAGCGAACGATAAGAAAATTGGACCGTTGATTCACGAAAAACTGTCTCTAACCTGTGGGGATAGCCGGCAAGTCCTGCAACAGGTGCCGTTTGAACCTGAAGTCATTTATCTCGACCCCATGTTTCCGCCCAAAGAGAAATCGGCACTGGTGAAGAAAGAGATGCGAATTTTGCAAAAACTGGTAGGGCAGGATGAAGATGCTGATGAACTATTAAACATTGCACTTACGATTGCCACCAACCGTGTCGTTGTCAAACGTCCAGGTTCCGCAGACTTTCTAGCCGAACTCAAACCAAACACCTCAATCAAAAGTAAAAAACACCGTTTTGATCTCTACCTTATTCAGGCTTAAGTGCTTAAGTCCTATGGCGGGTACTATTGGATTTCAAACTCTTCTTCTATAGCTCAACTCCAACTGGACAATGGTCTGACCCATAGATTTCATTGAGGATAAAGGCGTTGCCGATTTTGGGCATCAAGAGTTTTGATATCAAAAAGTAATCGATTCTCCAACCGACATTCTTCTCTCTGGCATTCATCCGATAGCTCCACCACGAATATTTCTCGTCTTCCGGATAAAAATGTCTGAAAGAGTCGACGAAGCCACTTGTGTGATAATTATCCATACCGTCAATCT
>JBMYWX010000400.1:0-1989 GCA_049607825.1 Nitrospirales bacterium | reverse complement strand
TCTTGCACCAGAAAACGCGCGAGGCCTATGGAGCCCGAAAAATGTGGCAATGTTTACGGCAAGAAGGCCATGCGTGTGGCCGGCACCGGATTGCTCGCTTACGCCGCCTGGCCGGCCTGGTGGCTCAGCGGCGGCGACGCTTTGTTCGGACGACCCAAGCGCGCGGCCCGAAAGTCTCGCGCCCTAACCTGTTGGAGCAGCAGTTTGTAGTGAGCGAGAAAAATCTCGTCTGGTGTGGGGATGTGACATACATTCCCACTCGAGCCGGGTGGTTATATTTAGCAGTGCTCGTGGACTTATATTCCCGCCGCGTGGTGGGCTGGAGTATGAGTGAGCACCAGACGGTCATGCTGGTCGTGGAGGCGTGGCGCATGGCCTGGCAGCAACGGCATCCCGCCGTGGGCCTGTTGCACCACAGTGACCAAGGTAATCAGTACACAGCCAGGCTGTATCACACGGTGCTCACCCGCCATGGCGTGCAGCTCAGTTTCAGTCGCAAGGGCTGTTGCTATGACAATGCGGTGGTGGAGAGTTTCTTCAGCACCCTGAAGAACGAACTCACCCATCATCGTTCGTTCCAAGATCGCACGGAAGCCCGGCAAGCGATCTTTGACTATATTGAATGTTTCTATAATCGACAGCGCCTGCATCAAACGCTCGGCTATCGCAGCCCCGAGGCAGTTGAGCAGGAGGTATCTGACTCTTAACTTGGTGTCTGTGGTTTTAGGGTCACCTCACAGTGTCCCATTTTTCTTTTCTGATTACCATCAATTATAAGATCTCAAACCTCGAGGCGATGATCAAAGATGGTGATACTCTCAAGCTCACCCATCAGTTCAATCCTGAACTTGAAGGTGCCCGCTGGCATAATTCCTAAACATCCTCCCTTCATGAACAAGGCCTCCCTGGCAGAAATTTTTGAGGATTTCGTTCCTCTATCCAGACTCAACATTTTCTTGTATTCCACAGATTCACACTCATTTGTTTTGGAGCAATATTTCTCCAGGCGGTCAAGTATCGGATTTTGTATGCCTACATCTTTCACGTGTAAGTAAAGCCCTGTCGACTTGCATTCAAGAAATCAAGAGGTAGCTACGAACTGGTTTCTCCAGAATAGCTATCTAAGAATATGTGAGAAGATTATAGCAGTGAGCGAAGTCCCAAGTAGTGGACCATTGGGGAAAAGTCTCGATCAGAATACAGTAAGGGAAGGTCTTGCGCGATACAAAAGGTGCCAATCATCACGTCGATGGTCTTTCGTACAGTCACGCCACGTTTTCGTAATATCCGATGATTGAGCGCGCTTTTGTAGGCCAGGGATGGGCCAAGCATTGTTAAGACGGGGAACGTATCGAGGATGGTTCGGGCGATTTTGAAATGTGAATCTCGTCGAAACCCTTGTAGCACTTCTGTCAGTATAAGGTCTCCGAGTAAAATCTCTTCGACTCCAAGAAGGTCATCTAAGGCATCGGTTTCTTGTGTGGAGATATCGTTGAAATAATCAATCCACACTGATGTGTCGACCATCGTCACGATTTGGAGTCACGTCTCATGGCTTCCAGATTTCCTGTCCACTTGAGCTTGCCTCGATATTTTTTTACCGTCTGTTGCCGCTGAAGACGAAGAAGAACTTTGAGCCCTTCTTCAACCACGCCCTTTTTTGTCTTAATGCCTGTTAGCCGTTGCGCGTCGGCAAGCAGTTGGTCGTCAATAATGATATTGGTCCGCACGATGTCTCTCCATAATGTGTATGAATTTATTGTAGTATACACATTGTGGGTTGGCAAGGTATCGTGGGATTTTAGTCGAAAGTATTGACAACATTCTGTCTACCTCCATCCTAGGCAGGATCGTTTGTAGGAAGAGAGGCCATGTAAGAATGTAAGTGGGAGGTTATATAACAGACTCTACTCAAGTGTTTTGAGAAGGGTGTGAGGAAGGAGAAATGTCTAGAATTGCAGCCATTCGGGTTTGTGAGCTATGTGAAAT
>JBMYWX010000399.1:0-2005 GCA_049607825.1 Nitrospirales bacterium | reverse complement strand
GTTTCTCCTTAGACAAATGCCTGTAAACATATTGCGAAATCTGAAAAAGACCATATAAGCGTACGAATGCATTCTTTCACCCTCAATTCCTCATTTGAGGGGGGGCATTCTGAGCTTGGTCGTATTGAATTGTGTACCGAGCCTCTACCCGTCTATAATTTCCCTCTTTCTTCCATGTTGAGGATAATAAGGAGGATTCTTTATGGGATTGGCTGACAACTCATGCATACCTTGCCGCGGTGGTATTCCTTCATTAGAAACTGCTCAAGCTCAGGAACTATTGGGACAACTTGAGAACGGTTGGTCACTCAATTCTGTTGGTCATATTGAACGAATGTACGAGTTTTCCAACTTTGCCGAGGCCTTGGCCTTTGTGAATCGCGTGAGTGCTGTTGCAGAAGCTGAAGGCCATCACCCCGATCTGTACCTCGCTTGGGGTAAATGTAAGGTTGAAATTTGGACACATAAGATCAATGGATTAACCGAGAGCGATTTTTTTATGGCCGCCAAAGCTGATCGCGCCTTCAAGACCAATGGCTGATCGTGTTTCCTCAGAGAGTGAATCGTTGATTCGCATTGAGGCTCCAACTTCTTCAAGCAGCATGCCTGAAGAGGTTCTAGATGAGATCGACTTTCGTACCTATGGGACAAGAGTCGCTCTCGTCACGATGCCGTTCACCTATTCCAAGTTTCCCTCCATCCAGTTAGGTACGCTGTCAACGCTGCTTAAGTCTCAAGGGATTGGGGTCAAGACTTATAATTTGAATTTGCTCTTTGCCCATCATATCGGCGTGCCTTTGTATGAAATCTTGTGTGAAAAGCGTGGTCTGATTGGAGAATGGCTGTTTTCCTCTCTATTATTTCGTAGCAACCCTAAACACGATCAATACCCTCACGTCTTTAAACCGGTCTTTGAAGATACGGCTCGGGAAGCTGGTTGTTCCATTGGGTACTTGGAAGACATCGCCCATACAATTGCTCCACAATTTTTGACACGGGCAATGACGGACTATGACTGGGGACAGTACGACGTCGTAGGATTTACTTCCACCTTTGATCAAAACGTCGCAAGCCTCACCATGGCGAAGTTAATCAAAGATCTTTATCCTGACATTCGAATTGTCTTTGGTGGCGCCAATTTTGATGGAGAAATGGGACTTGAGCATTTCCGAGCATTCCCCTGGATTGACTATGTGGTCGTTGGTGAAGGAGAGGAAATCTTTCCGCCGCTCGTCAAAAAAATTCTGACTCGCCAGGAACAGACGATACCTGCCGGTGTCGTGCATCGAAAAAATGGAGAGATTCTACTAGAACCCAGGACAAAACTTTTTTCTAGTTTTTCCCGAATGGGCCCACCAGACTATGATGACTATTTTGAACAGTTAGCTGAGCTGGAGAAGCAAGGCTCTACCGGATTAAATCGAATTCTTCTCTACGAAGGATCACGAGGCTGTTGGTGGGGTGAAAAACACCATTGCACTTTTTGTGGACTGAATGCGCAATCCATGCAATTTCGGGCCAAGACCCCAGAACAGGTGACTGAAGAATTGGACTTTCTTTCAAGCCGCTATGAAACCACACGTTTTCGAATGGTCGACAACATTATCGACATGAAATATATCGATGGACTGTTTGGCAAATTTGCTGAAGCTCACTTTGATTTGGACGTATTCATGGAGACCAAAAGCAACTTGACCAAACGTCAGATTCAAACCTTGGCTCAAGGTGGGGTCAAGTGCATGCAACCAGGCATTGAAAGTTTGAGCGCAGCCCAACTCAAAGAAATGGATAAGGGCGTCAGTCCGCTTCAGAATATTCAATGCTTGAAATGGAGCCGATATTACAATATTGATGTGTCCTGGAATATTCTTCTTGGATTTCCACAAGAAACCAATGTTGACTATCAACAACAAATTGATATCATCCCGTCTCTTGTTCATTTACAACCCCCTGAATCAACAGGAAAGCTGTGGCTCGAACGGTTTAGCCCTTACTATATGAGGCC
>JBMYWX010000398.1:0-2033 GCA_049607825.1 Nitrospirales bacterium | reverse complement strand
TGAGGAAACCGGCGTCGGGCAATTTCCCCAATCTCCGTCCCCATGTTCATGATTGCTTGACGTTCAGGATCAACCTCACCAGCCAATTCTGGAGTATGCACTTCATAGTACAACCGTTTTGCACACTGAAGGCCAGACAAAAACTTACTTTTTGATAACCGAATTGGCAAGGAAAACATCATAAGGTTTGTCCTGGTTTCAATATCGGAACCATCCGATCACTCGCCTTGCTAAAGACGAGTCGTGACCGATAGGATCGTATGATAGGTACCTGCTTCATGACATCATTCTCGAAACATCCACAATCGCCTCGCCCAGAAAAGACACGACAAGGCGAAACCACTCGCGAACTGGCCGATATGATTTCGACCATCTTAGACTCTGCCTTCTCGATCCCCGGCACAACAATTCGTATCGGCCTCGACCCGTTATTGGGCTTGATCCCTGGAATTGGCGATTACCTCTCAAATCTTATCGGATCATCACTCCTTTTGCTGGCTTCTCGCTCAGGCGTTCCACGCATTGTCATCTTCCGCATGGCTTTCAACATTTTCCTCAATATGATCATTGGAGCCATTCCCGTGGTGGGAGACCTGTTTTCTGTTTGGTTTAAAAGTAATGTCCGCAACGCACAACTCCTTCACCACTACAGTCAAGATCCTCCTCCAGCATCCACATTCACCGACTGGGCGTATGTTCTCACCCTCATGACTGGAATTCTCGTCATGATGACTACGCTGCTCTTTGGTATTTTCTGGCTCATGAGAACTCTTTGGGAATCGTTAGCGTGATGAAATTGAGGCATGACCGCCTTTTCTCATAATCATCACCACTCACGAGACGACTTAGCCCGTCAAACCCTTAAAAAACACTCATATTACCCTCAAATCTTCCCACTCGGGCATTCTATGTATATTCTGTTTATAACTATGAAATTTTGAAGAAAGTCATCAGGGACTTTCAATAATAGGTAAAAATCAACTTGACGTCAGACAAAAAACCGTTTTCAAGAAAAATGGCCTAAACTCACGAAAAATTGGTAACTATACTATTCGCATGCCTCGCTTTTGCTGTCTTCACAACCTTGAGAGATTGCAGAAGGCTAAGAATTTCCGCTATCCACAAAAACTGGGGAAAAACTCTTCATAATCCTGTTCATAACTCTATTGGATACTCATAGAAAGCTTGATCCAGCAAATTGCCTATTTTTAAGGCAACTCTTAATACATACAGACTTGTATCATGAGTGATACACTTCATGAGCACTATTTTGAAACATTCCTAAGACAGCTGAAGTGCAACCGTATCGATAAATCGACGACCAAGTGATGTTACTTTCAAATACTGAAGGTCCACTGACAACAAGCCTTCTTCGATTAAACGATCAACAGTTGATTGCCATGGGGGATCATTCTCGAACGTCGCTAACGCGTGAATGGGAACACCTTTATTCATGCGTAACCCAAAAATTACTTGTTCTCTTGCGACATCCTTCATCGACAACGCATCAAGATAGTCTACAGGCACATCTTGTTTCTGTAATGACTGTGAATAGGTAGAGAGATCTGGAATATTTCCAAATCTCATACCACAAACATAGGATTGAGCGCTGGGCCCCAAGCCGAGATAGTCCAATCCAGACCAATATCGAAGATTATGTTGACACTCCCATCCGGCCTTTGCAAAATTCGACACTTCATATTGATGATACCCTGCAGACTCCAAACAAGTGACGGCCTGCTCATGCATTTCCGCTTCTAACTCAACGGCACGGCTTCCCAGTTTCCCCCCACGGACATCTCGATGAAATTTCGTTCCCTCTTCAATAGTTAACGCATAGCACGACAAGTGAGTCGGAAAAAGTTCGAAAACTTTTTCCAATGAGCGCTGCCATGTTTCTAGCGTTTGTCCAGGAAGCCCATACATGACATCAAGGCTGACATTGATAAACCCACTATCTTTCACCTCTGCCATCGCACGACTGACCGTCTCCATCTGCCCTAACCGGCCCAACTGCTGCCACTCAGACTCTT
>JBMYWX010000397.1:0-2042 GCA_049607825.1 Nitrospirales bacterium | reverse complement strand
TATAGGCGAGGAATGCACTTATTGACCCAGAATGTACTGCCGTGGCTCCGGCAAGCATTCCACCGAGAACTAAAGCTAAGAAAATTTGATGAGGAATGGAAACATGTGGGTACAAGAAAATCGCGAATGCCCCCCAAGCCATTCCAGAAACAACATTGCCAACTAAAAACCACGAATGCCAGAAATGAGGCTGGGGACGGACAATGTGATTTTTGCGATACTGGACGACAAGAACAGACCAGAGAAGATTGATAGTGAGGATACTGCTCAACCAAATTAGAAGACGACTCGGAGAAACGATATCCCATTGCACAAAACTAAGAATTGACGCGTTCACCAGCGATGCCACAATACCAAGAGGGGCTTGTGCGTAGAGTTCCGCAACTCGCCTCATATAGAGTTGCTCACTTCCAGAATCCTGAGCTGATGCGTCAATCGACACGGAAGGGGAAAGGGATTGAGTTGACATAACCTACCTGAGAGTATGGAGCTTTAGCAGAATAGCTACTTGGGTTAAGACCTCAGCTATACCGACTCTAGATTCAGAGGTTAGCGGGACAACTGTTTCGTTAATTACCCAATTGGATAGATTGCGCTCGTTCCCTCAAAAAGTCAAGCATTCTCAGCTACAATATAGGCAATTTTGCGCCCTGTTGCAGGCATTTCACGTTTAGGACACGATCATGAGTAACAGCCAAGCTCACACAAAATTCTAGTGTTTTTCACCACATGATGAACGCCAACCACTCTTTATTACACCAACTGAACCGAACATCTCAGCATGGATGTCTCCTACCCCAAGGCAAGCTCTATCCATAACCCATACATGCGTGGCAGGACGCTACAGATAGGCCAACGCTTGTCCGATGTCCACAGCTAGTGCTAGGCTTTGACTTAGACTCAGGATGATGGGTCTCAGTCAGAAAGTAGCCACCTCTTGCACCATTAAGACAATGGACACACGACTCTTATCATATTGTGCACATGCCTTATCGCTGTGTTTGGCCAAATCACTATTCCTTTGTACTGCGTGGATAATTTCGATACCGACCGATGCAGTATCCAGTGGTTTCCACTCACCAGACGAATGCCTGGCCTATACACAAGAAGCACATTTAAACTGCTTATATGCTTATATTGAGATTCAACAAGACAAGATCCGAGAACTCGAATCTACCGTCAATAAAGAAAAACGCACCTCACAGCGCTTTCAGGATGACGTGAATCACCAACTCTCCATTAATGACCTGCTTCAACAACAAATCCGTAATCAAAAAAACGATATCAACGCCTCTCGCAATACCCGAATTCACATTTACTCAGGATTTTCATATTATTTAGGCCAACCACGATATTACAGACGTTTCTTTCAACCTCATCTTGGCTTTCAAATGGGATACGATTATCCAGATTGGTAATTCAGACTGAACACGTCCGAGCTAAAACGAAAGATCATTTTTCGAACAGCGATACACTCTGTCATAATCACGATATACCGACCCCCTCATCATTATTTCATTCATCATTTTTTCTCGTTAAGGAGGTCCCAAATGCCTAAAATGACATGTGCCGCTGCAGCGTTGATGCTACTCACATTATCAGGATGTTCAAGTCCTGGTGGAAGCGCTGCATTAGGCGTGCTTGGCGGAGCCGCAGTTGGAGCTGGTGGGTACGAATACAATTTAAAAACACAGAAAGATCGTATTGATCAAGATCTCAAGGATGGAAAGATTGATCAAAAAGAATATGACATTCGAAAAGATCAGCTCGAGCGAGACTCACTGCTCCAGTAGCTTTCATTAAAACTGTCCTGACGTCACCATGACATATGGTGACATCAGGACATGCGTTCTCTGCCTTAGTAAATCACTCGATCCAGCCAGCGCTTCACACCTTTCCAGCTCTTTTTATTATTCTCATGCAAGTTAAATGAATGACCAATGTTCGAGAGAGTTTGAACCTTTACCTTCGAAGCCTTTGGATAAAAGTCTGCTTCTTGATCCGCCAGTGCAGCAGGAGCGATAAGGTCAAAATCTCCTAAC
>JBMYWX010000396.1:0-2045 GCA_049607825.1 Nitrospirales bacterium | reverse complement strand
TGTCTTCGAAGGACATTCCGTATTGGTAGCCGCTACACCCGCCACCTTTGACGTAAATACGCAATCCAACGGAATTCTCTTCTTCTTTTATCATTTCCTTAATTTTTTGTTCAGCAATCTCGGTAATGGTAACCATATGTATGCCTCCACGGCTATAAGTTAATGAAACTAAAAGGAAAATCTAGTTTAGACTGAGTCTTTAATTCTATCAAGTGCTTACAGGCTTGTCAATTAGTACATAAATGATAAATTATTGATATTAAAAGATTTTCTCTTAAATGAACCCTAGTCTATTTATGAGATAACCACTATTTGAGATCTATCAACCACTCCTCGCGCATTTCTCGGGTAATGGGAACCTCAGCTTGATAGTGAGGATGCGCAATATTGAGTGACATAGGCATATTTCCATTTTCTAATAATTCACGAAAAGCCTGGTTGGTTTTAAATCGTACAAAGTGGACAGCGCTAATTTTGTCGTCTTTGCTATGTCCGGCTTCAAATTCAGCAAAGGCAACTTGGTCAGCAATTCGAATAGAAAGGGTGTCGGGTCGGTCAATCTCTTGAAAAGAATTCAACAATTCTTCAATACGCTCAGAATCAGTAATTTCGATAAACAAGGTCGCACTCAACTCTCCAATTTGGGGTAGGAGAACATTATACACATCAATCTCTTCTTGGATTTTCTCGAGGTCAAAAATCCGTTCTGTTCGAATCATTTCTTGAATTTGGAATAATATCGTCTCGCGATTTTCAAAGATCAATGTCACAAGTTCGCCAATACCGACGCGCCGTCGTTTCTTCAACGCAATGATCTGTTGGCGAATAGATAAGCGTTGCGCTTCGTATTCTGCATGGGACAGCAGGTCTTGTTGTATCACTTTATTCATGTAGATATTCCATAAGAATCTCGAATAATTTGAATAGGGTGCCGAGCGGTTTTGGGGGAGTCCAGAGGGACGCCTCGAATCTGATCAAGCTGAAGTGCAGAGAGTGGGCAATCAGAGGCCACCACGTCCACCGTATCTTCTTCAACTTCCCGAACAGCCTTCTTTGCAATTTTCATCGATAGATCAAAGAACTCCACCTTTGCGCTCCATGTACCATCATGGCCTGAGCATTTTTCGATAAGTTGAACCTTTGCGCCGGTGAGTTCCATGAGTTCTTTCGATTTAAAGCCAATATTTTGATCACGGAGATGGCAGGGTATCTGATACGCCACATGTCCAGGATTTAAGGGGAAGTCGACAGAGAGGGTCCCTTCCTTCTTTAACTGCATCAGATATTCACACACATCAAACGTTCGTGCTGACATGTTCTTGATCCGTTCATCGTCAGGCATGAGGTAGGGGTATTCACGTTTCAACATCAGGCTGCAGCTGGCGGTTGGGACGATGATATCGTGGCCTGTTTCGAGATAGGGACGAAATGTCTTATAGTTAGCTTTGGCTATTTCAATCATCTTGTTGGTATCGCCGAGGTCGAACTGTGGCATCCCACAACATTGCTGGCCTGTCGGTGTCACCACTTCAATGCCGTTCTTTTCTAGGACTTGCACGGTTGCTTTCCCAATGTCTGTAGCCTGATGATTCACCATGCAACTGGGAAACAAGGCGACCTTTCTCTTGGCTGCTGGCTTGACTGATAATGCACTTCTCTTGGACCACCAGGCAGGAAAGGATTCCTTCTGAAACGGCAGGATTTGACGATCTCGATGGACACCGATGAACGTTTCCATGATGGCACGGACCCACGGGGTGCGAAGCGCCCAGTTGGTGAGTGGGGCCGTCAGCGTTCCCATCTTTCCAATGAAATCGGTTTGAATCAAGAGACGATCGCGCCAGGTCGCACCCTTTTCAGTGATGCGTTGCTTCTTCCACGCGGCCATTAATCGCGGAAAGTCTATTTCATATTTGTGTGGTGGAGAATACGGGCAATGGTTGAAACAGAGTTTGCAGTAATAGCATTCTTGTTCCACCTGCTCGAAGTCTTCCGCAGTAAATTTGTTGACGTCATTGTCATAAACATCAATTCGATCAATGAGG
>JBMYWX010000395.1:0-2095 GCA_049607825.1 Nitrospirales bacterium | reverse complement strand
CCAGGGAGGATTATCGCGAGGGGCAATAATATCTTCTCCAAGAACTCGGCCTACGGTTTCAAGTAACCCAATTTTCTCACAGCCCAATTGACTTGCTGCATCAAGAACTGTTTGTTGAGCTTTATCTAACGATGTCAGTCCATCCATGTAATTTTCAAAATCCCTTTCTGAAACTGTCGATGCATTCTTATTGCCAGATAATCGTTATTTCTTGATGAACGGTGCTGGACGTGCTGCAGGCTGCACCAAGGTACCTTTTCGTTTACAAAATTCATCCACCTTATTGGCAATGCCATGTATGGCATCAGCGGTAGGCAAATCTGAATGGAACAATGCATAGGGTTCCCCAAAGTCACTTTGTTTTACTAGGTCTGGATCAAGAGGGACTCGCCCTAAAAATGGCACATCCATATCTTGTGCCGAGGCTTCGCCTCCGCCTTTTCGAAATACTTCTATTTCTTTATGGCAATGCGGACAATCAAGACCACTCATATTTTCGACAATTCCAATAATCGGGATTTCGCTATCTCTCGCAAAGGTGACAGACTTCCGTGCATCAAGCAATGCCACTTCCTGGGGAGTCGAGACAATCACGCATCCACTGACATCTCCAATTAAATCAATCGTGGTCACTGATTCATTTCCAGTACCCGGAGGAAGATCGACAAGCAAAAAATTGAGATCCTGCCATTCCACGCCCCCCAACAGTTGATTAATAAATTCATATTTATAGGCATCGCGCCAAATAATAGGATCATCAGAATTTTGTAGTAAAAAAGACATGGATGCTATCTTGAGGTTGTAGACCTGGTGAGGAATAATTCCTCCTCCTGTACTTACCTTGAGTTTTTGACCTTCAGCTCCAACCATTTTGGGAATATTGGGACCATGAATATCCATATCACAAACGCCGACTTCATATCCTTTGAGAGCAAGGCTGACTGCCAGATTGGTCGTCATGGTACTTTTGCCAACTCCACCCTTATTACTCATTACAAGAATTTTATAATCAATACGCTCCATACGCTTGGCTACCAGCCAACGGCTGTGCCCCTCTTTATCTTTTTGACATGTCTCAGTTTCATCACAGATGGCACAGGCCCACATATAGGTACATACATCTCCATTTTCGGACGGTGAGGGTTGGATCATCTTTAGCTCGCTTGCCATGTAATGCCTCCGCTGTATGAAAAAATGAACAATGACTTATCCTGATGTATATATGCCACCAGATATTTTGGAAAGTGTGTGATCGAGTATTGGGAAAAACACTGATAAGTTTTCACGAGCCCCACGCGGGCTTCCAGGAAGATTCACAATAAGGGTGGTTCCACGGATGCCTGCTGTGCCTCTTGATAACATGGCTGTTTTGACTTTTTTTAAACTTTCGGTGCGCATAGCTTCACCAATGCCTGGAATTTCCTTATCAATAACCTGCTTGGTCGCTTCCGGGGCCCAATCTGTTGGTCGGACTCCAGTCCCACCCACAGTCAAGACAACGTTCACATTTTGAACATCACAAAGTTCAATGAGGTGATCTTGAATCGTTGTTTGTTCATCTTTCACTACTTCGTAGTGGCAGATTTCAATATTAGCGTCCCTGAATATTCTCTCTAAATCTTCGCGTCCGGCGTCTTCTTGTATACCCTTCACAATTTTACTATTAATAACGAGAATAGCTGCCCGTAATAATTGAGGCTCTAAGATCATCGAGGACCCGATTCTGGAACACTTACATAGTCATCATCAGCTCCACCGCCAGCTGTCTGAGCGGCTGGCTTCATACTTGTTGGCCTAATGGCTGCAGCTGATGTCTCCTGTGTGTCAGTTTCGCTTTCAGCCTTCTTTTTACCAAATATTCTGGCACTAATAATGCCCACTTCATAAAAGAAATACATCGGCAAAGCCATGATGCACTGATTGAACGGATCGGGTGTCGGAGTAAGAATAGCAGCAAAAAGAAATGAGCCCAAAAAGGCCCACTTCCGATATTTTTTCAAAGTTGGAGCATCAACCCATCCAAGTTTGGCCATAAGCGTAAGTACGAGAGGTACTTCGAAGATCATGCCAAACACCATCATAAACCACAGGGTAA
>JBMYWX010000394.1:0-2103 GCA_049607825.1 Nitrospirales bacterium | reverse complement strand
CGCTGTATACAATCCCTGCGAGTTTGGACTTCATAACCTGCTTTCAGTCAATTAAGAGAAATCACTCTAGTGAAAAATGCTTGCATGATTTCGTCCTCACTGGGAATACTATAAGAGTGATCCGAAGGATCAAGTTCCCCTCCTTTGTAAGGAGAGGTCTGGGGAGGTAGACATTAATGACGAACAGACAAATTACAAATTGTTCACGGGAGTTGCAGGTATCACTCGCTACCCCACCTTTGTCCTCCCCTTACAAAGGGGAGGTATGACCAGGACCTATCTGGTCAGAAAAAAGAGCCACAAGCAGTTACCTACGCTCACCAAACGTTAAAGACCAACAATTAGAAACCAAAAGGAGACTTAAGAAATGGCAGATGTAGAACTGATTCGAAATCTCGGACCCCTAGGACCACTTGCCGGCACATGGGAAGGCGATCAAGGTATTGACATCGCTCCATCGCGAAAACATGGACAGAAGGAAACCCCATTTCGAGAACGGATGACCTTTGAACCCTTTGGGCCAGTAGTCAATGGACTGCAAACCCTCTATGCGCTGAGATATCAGACCACAGCCTGGCCTATCGGGAAGGAAAATCCTTTTCATGAGGAAGTTGGCTATTGGTTATGGGATGCTGAGGCTAAACAAGTTCTACGTTGCTTTATCGTTCCACGAGGTATTGCCGTGGAAGCTGGAGGATCGGCCGAGCCAGATTCGAAAACCTTTACCATGATGGCAGAGGTGGGGTCAGAAACTTACGGCATTCTCTCAAATCGCTATCTTGATACCAATGCCAAATCAGTGCGATTTGACCTGACCGTGACGATACACGACGATGGCAGCTTTAGTTATGCAGAAGACACTCAATTGCAGATTCAGGGATTAGCAGATACATTTCATCATACGGATAAAAACACTCTTCAACGATGTGAATAGCTTTAGGGTTCAGGACATGCAAAGATTGACCTGCCCCCTATTGTAATTCAATGAATTCTTTTTTCTCAAAGTCATAGGTCCAGACTTGTCCTGATTCTATTGAGTACACCCATCCATGCAGGCGAAGATTGCCTTTTCTTAAATGAGAAGCCACGGCAGGATGGGTTCGAAGGTGATCAAGTTGCACAACGACATTCTCTTTAATAGTCGCTGCAAATAAGTCATCTCCCGATAAATGTTGTAAATGATCGGCTACAATTCTTTGTGTAGTCTCAGCCTGCTGCAACCACACTTTCACCGCTGGCAAACTTTCGAGTTTGTCGGGATGCAATAATGCCTTCATCGCTCCGCAGTCTGTATGTCCACAGACAATGATTTCTTTGACGTTTAGCACAGAGACTGCGTACTCCACGGTTGCCGTACTCCCCCCTATCGCGGCACCGTATGTTGGGATAAGATTTCCTGCCGTTCGAAGAATGAATAAATCCCCTGGTTCAGTCTGCGTCAAGAGGGTAGGATCAACTCGTGAATCAGAACAGGTAATAAACAGTGCACGCGGGTCTTGTTGTCGCGACAAGGTTTGAAAGAGTTCCTGTTTTTCTTGGAACACTTGACGTTGAAAGGTACGAAGGCCATTTAACAGTTTCTGCATTGCTCATCTCCTCGGTCACACGAATCTATTGGATGTTTAATCAACAACTTCGCTCATACGATCACTAATTTTGCTCCAACTGGAACCATATCATAAATATACTGAAGATCTTCGTCATTCAGTTGTATACAGCCGTGCGTCACGTTGAATCCTAACAAATAGGTGTAGAGGGCACCATGGATAAAATACCCATCACCGAACCCCAATGCATAATCACCCAGGGCATTAGGCAAAAGGCGGCGTTTTCTATCTTTAGGAACGGGAACCCCTTTTTCAATAAAGGCCCAGTCAGGCCGAATCCACACTGGCTTTGTCAGCTTGTTTTGAATCGTAAAATCCCCTCGTGGTGTCTCAAATTTCCATTTCCGCGAAGGGTTTTGGGGATCCTGTAATACTTTGCCGCTTCCGGTTGCAGCCAGAGCCGTATGAATAACATGATTCCCACGTTTGACCTGCAGTAAGTTCTGAGAAAGATCTAAAAGGAGTGAGATCTCCTTGTTAGCAGACGTTGTATCAT
>JBMYWX010000393.1:0-2113 GCA_049607825.1 Nitrospirales bacterium | reverse complement strand
TTAATGTTCGCTTCATCACACGACCCAACAAACTTGACCACACTTGACGACTATGCCAAACGAATGAAGACCGATCAAAAAGAGATATTTTACCTCACTGGCGAATCTCGCAGTGTGGTGGAAAATTCACCGCATCTCGAAGCCTTCAAAGCGAAAGATTATGAAGTCTTGTACCTGGTGTCCCCTGTTGATGAGTACCTGTTGCAATATGTGTTCGAGTTCCAAGAAAAGCGACTGAAGTCGATCGGAAAAGGGGCTGTGGACCTTGGAGACGAGAGCGAACAAAAGGAAACAGCGGAAAAATTACAAACACTGCAAGAACAATACAAAGATCTGTTCGAATTGTTGAAAGAAAAACTGGACGAGCATATCAAAGAGGTTCGTCTCACTAACCGGCTCACGTCCTCTCCAGTGTGTTTGGTGGGGTCCGAAAACGATTATAGCCCTCAACTCGAGCGTTTACTCCCAAAGGGTAATCTTCCAAAGCAAAAGCGAATTATGGAACTGAATCCAGAGCATGCAATCGTGACGAAGCTCAAAGAACGTTTCGATTCGGATCCAAAGGACGCCGTGTTAACCGATTACGCGGAATTGCTACTGGGTTATGGGTTATTGGCCGAGGGGTCGCCCATCCACGATCCGGTTCGTTACAACCAGGTCCTGGCTGACATGATGACCAGAACGTTGTAGTGCCAATTTACTAAACGTAAGTAATTTGATCCACCATTCATCCAATGGAATAGGTTGAGCAGGTATCAGGAGATTGCCTCTCGACGAGAGTCTTTGATAGGTTTCTGTTTGACCAAAAACACTATTGCTAATTTTAATATCCGAGTACTTCTCTGTTGAATAAGAGTGCCCTAACTAATCTTATCGCAGCTACGTTCGTTGCTGTAGGCTACCTTTCATCGCAAGCACTGGTTTTTTCCGTAGGGTTGTTTGCACTTGCCGGTGCACTCACGAATTGGCTAGCCGTGCATATGCTGTTTGAGAAAGTCCCTGGATTCTACGGATCGGGGGTTATTCCTGCACGCTTTGAAGAATTCAAAGGAGGCATACGTGCGCTGATGATGGAACAGTTTTTTACGGCGGATAATATCGAGCGCTTTTTATCGGGTGGCGGGAACGGTGCAATTGATTTGTCATCGGTGATTGAAAAAGCAGATTTGTCTCCCGCGTTTGATGGGTTGGTGAACGTGATACAGGAATCATCTTTTGGTGGCATGCTGGCAATGGTTGGCGGATCTGAGGCCTTGCAGCCGCTGCGCGAACCCTTTACTCAACGAATGAAGCAATCGTTGCAAGAGATTTCGAAGACTGATGAATTTAATGGGATGCTTCGTGAAGGACTGATGAATTCCAGTAGGGATGACAGTATTCGTGAAAAGATTTCCTCAGTGATTGATAAACGCCTCGACGAACTCACGCCACAGTTGGTCAAGGAAATCATTCAGACGATGATTAAGCAGCATCTGGGGTGGCTCGTAGTGTGGGGAGGGGTGATTGGTGGGGTGATTGGCTTGCTCGCAGGTTTTTTAAGTTGGCCTAGTTGATGTTATGTGTTTGAGCGCCCCGCAATCAATTCGGCCGTCTAGCCACTTGGCAGTTGCCGGTGCCCTTTGCCTTAGAATGCTGGGAAATAGGGAATTTATATCTATCTAACAGATAGATCCTCAGCAGTCGTAAAGCGAAAATTTGGCCAATAGCCGACACGGTTTCGGCGAGAACGCTCACTGCCTGTTTCGTGTCTTGGTTCTACTTCCCAATCCCACTCCTTCGTCGCTGCTTGTGATATGAGACCATGCAATGGATCATGCTTCTCAATGAGCTTCCCGTTTACATCCAGCGTTTCCCAAGCTTTGTCGCAAATAAGTGCGGTCGCACATGTAAAGTTGGATAGCCAAGTGAAATGAGCCACCATGAGATTTTTGGCAAATTGTTCTAACGCGTATTCGTCATGAGACATTGTGTGTTTGAGATACTTGAGTGGACTGATAGGTAATTGGCTCGCAAGGTTTACTGACAACACAAGATCTATATTCGGAACATGATGGTAGGTATCTGGAACCTCAACGTGAGGCAATGTTTCTGGATTGTGATACAGGGCTTCCAT
>JBMYWX010000392.1:0-2132 GCA_049607825.1 Nitrospirales bacterium | reverse complement strand
CCTTGGCTGGCTTGACTTCCATAATAGGATCGATCAGTCCGGTTGGACGAATAATCTGTTCAACCACAGACTTCCCAGCGTGCGTCAGTTCATAAGGACCTGGCGTTGCAGACACCGATACCACCTGATGCATACATGCCTCAAATTCAGGAAATTTCAGAGGACGGTTGTCAAGCGCAGAAGGCAGGCGAAAGCCATAATTCACCAAATTTTGCTTGCGAGAACGATCACCTTCATACATCCCACCGAATTGTGGAATGGTCACATGCGACTCATCCACCACTAGTAAGAAATCCTTGGGAAAGTAATCGAGTAACGTAGGCGGCGGTTCACCGGGCGCTCGGCCACTCAGATGACGAGAATAGTTCTCAATCCCATGGCAATAACCCATCACACGAATCATTTCCAAATCAAACTTGGTTCGCTGTTCAATGCGTTGAGCTTCCAGCAATTGATTATTTCGCTGAAAATACGCAATGCGTTCTTCGAGTTCTTCTTCAATACCAGCAATAGCCCGTTCATGTCGGTCGGGTGCAATGACATAATGGCTTTTAGGATAAATGGGAATCTTCGAAATGCGACGAAGCGATTGCCCAGTTAGAGGATCAATCTCATGCATCGCCTCAATTTCATCCCCAAACATCTCGACCCGAATAGTGTTGGAATCCGAAGCAGCAGGAAAAATCTCTATGACATCACCACGCGCACGAAACATTCCTCGTTGCAGAGCCACATCATTACGTGAATATTGAATCTCTACCAATTTGGCCAATATCGCTTCCCGACGAATCTCCATACCCTCTTCTAAATAGAGCAACATCCCGTGATACACCTCGGGGGACCCAAGTCCATAAATACACGACACTGAAGCCACAATAATGATGTCATTGTGCTCCAACAAAGCTGTTGTGGCGGCATGCCGCATCTGATCAATAGTGTCATTGATAGAAGAATCTTTAGCAATATAGGTATCAGTGGTAGGAATGTACGCTTCTGGTTGGTAATAATCGTAGTAACTAACGAAATACTCGACTGCGTTGTCAGGGAAAAATCCCTTAAACTCTTGATAGAGCTGTGCGGCCAAGGTCTTATTATGCACGACGACCAGCGTGGGCCGCTGGACGTTGGCAATCACATTTGCCATCGTGAAGGTCTTACCCGAGCCTGTTACCCCCAGCAGAACTTGATGTTTCAAATTGTCACAAATTCCCTGCGTGAGAGCGACAATGGCCTTCCCCTGATCACCCTTAGGTGTATATTCTGAATTTAGAAAGAATGGTTTATCTGGTTTCATCTTCAACAACTTACCATGCATTGCATGAAATAGGCATAGACTGAATCTGCCTTATGCCTGCAGGCCAAGGGCCCAATACAATCATCACCCATTTCCTTCGCCTCGACTGTTGACTTTTCCACAATATTTGCATACTTTTTAGGCAGTCATCTCTGTTTAGCGATTATTCTGATTTGATAGTCGCCTTTCATCTACTACTAAAAGGAGGCATTGGTCATGAAACATTCCCTATACAATGGAATTCTTCTCAGTGCACTCTGCCTTGCAAGCTTCGCGACGCAGAGTAACGCCACATCTTATGATATCGAATGGGCAGGGGCGAACGGGTATAGCATGACAGGCATGTTCAATTATTCAAATACACTCACAGGAATCATTAACGGAACACAAATCGATTCGCTTTCGATTGAAGGATTCAAAGACGGCGCATCTGTGGGCACTTGGGATACCTCTTCAGTAGGGACGTCGTCCTCCACACTTTCCAACTTCAATTTTGACACAAGTACCGGCACATTCCTTACCGGAGGGAGAAGCGATTCCAATTCTGGTCAAGGCTGGAATGTTCCCAACTTTGGCGGCTTTGGTTTCTTTAGCGGAAATAGCTCACAGGGTCTATATGTGAATGGCTCATTCGAGTCTCAATCACTCATTATAATTGGCTCAACAGTCAACACGACGGCTCTTGTGCCATCGACATTAAAAGCAATCCTCAACCCGGGAAATACGACCTCCACCCCTGGAGACACCATTCCAAACCCAGAGCCCTCAACCATTCTATTAGTAGGTACAGGGATCATAGGATTATTCGCCCATCGCCTCCGAAAACAACGAGTGATCA
>JBMYWX010000391.1:0-2153 GCA_049607825.1 Nitrospirales bacterium | reverse complement strand
CTGAATACTCCAACATGCTCGCGGCTCGAGAATTCGCCTCAAGAATAGTATTGTCTTTGAGGTCAATCACAAAAATTGCATCATTTGAATGACTGAAAATTTTCCGAAAACGCTCTTCACTATCTCTGAGAGCCTTCTCCCCTTTTTTTCTTGCCGAAATATCTTTAAAGGTGACAACTGCACCACTGACCTCTCCTTGCTCATCAGAAAAAGCCGTTCGCGTAAATTCCGCGGGAAATCGAGTTCCATCTTTTCGAAAAAATTGAAGAATTCGCTCTTCCCTAGGATCATGTAATAATTGGCCTTGACTAGATATCTCGCCTCGATCACCATCCTGATTTTGGCTCACACATCCCAATGGCTGTATCAGGTGTTCAGGTTTTCCAACGAGTTCAGGACCTTGCCAACCAAGAAGACAGGTAGCAAGAGGATTCACAAACGTGATATATCCATCTGAATCTACACCATAGATTCCTTCACCAGCCGCCTCAAGGATGAGCTGCTGACGTCTCGCCAACCGCTTGACTTCTTGCGTGCTCTCCGCAACGCGGTATTCTAACTGTTCTTGCTGAAGTTGTAGTTGTTTGTCTCGTGTTTGAATCTGCTCTAACATTTCGTTAAAACCATCAATGAGTATTCCGACTTCATCATCCCTTTGTTTTTTCAAACGAAGGCTATAATCCTTCTTTTTTTTCACACGATGCACCAGTGACGTCAACTCTGTCACTGGCCCAGATATGGCTCCCTGAAGGCGAGAGGACAACATGAAAGCCAGTAGCGTTGCGGCAATTAGGAGGACACCCGCATAACTCGCATATTCTGCAATGGTGACATACAAAGATTTGATATCAGATTTGAGATAAATGGTCCCAATCTTCTCTCCGTTATGGAAGATGATATGGACAAGCTCCAGCGAATTTTTATTAAACAGATAGCCTGTGTCATTTTTTAGCACGGGAGGAATAAACGATTGCTGATTTCGAGCATACACAGCAAACACACTGTCACCTGCGTCATAGAGGACAGCTGCATTGACCCCAATTTGGAGATGTAACGTTTGGAGTAATGCATTTCCCGCCTCCTGATCATAACTAGATAATGAAGGGATGCTACTCGCGCCGATGATACTGGCCTGTGCTGAGAGTTCATGCACCATCGTTTGCCGAAGCGTGACAAGGTATGTCACGATAAACACTTCACAAGCCACTAACAGGGCGACACACGTTGTCAGCGTCATCAAGGAATTCAGTTTACGTTTAATGGGCGCATCGAGGAATCGGCTCAAACTTCCCTTAGGCTTGCCTACCAACTTCTCCTCTGTATGGCTCGATTGCGGCATCAGACGTTTGCGCAAATTATTCAATTGCTCCATGAGGTGACCTTCAAGAATACCCTTTCTCGTTTCACTTCATCCTTACCCACCATTATTGACATCACAGATCCTAACCCTCAAACCACATGCCAGTGTTAGAGAAAGGCGACCAACATACGACGTTACCGATACTTCGCCCTCGCAATTGAGACGCTCAAACAACAATCACATTCTTTTTCCACATGCCAATACACCAAAATATTGAAACTCACGTATATGCCGTCAACGGTATTATCCATCCAACACTCAAGGCGCACAAAGAGGGCACAGGCTTATCCACATTAGGCAGATACACCACACTGTTCTTGTCGGTTCGAAGAAGCTGATTCTAAATATTCGATTAAGAAATCAGAGCAGCAATACTGGGGTGGATTACGGGGTAGGGAAGTTATGCAGTCAGGGTACCTTGAGAAAAACCTTGACTGTCTGCGGACGCTAAGAGTTTCAGATCAAACCAATCGCCCAAGAACCAGCGGGAATATCCTTAATTTGAAATACACCCGCCGTATTTGTTGTGGGAAAATACGGATACTCAAAAATCATTAATGCTCCTGGTAAAAATTATGCTTATTGCAAATGCAGGAATGGCCTCTGCCTCAGACAGAAACACCATTGAACTCACCGGGGTCAGAAAAACTACGAATAGCACCCCGCACAGAACGGTCCAAGGCTTCCGACTTCGTCCATAACCACGAAGATTTTGTTTATCCAATATCATCATTGAATGTCTTTTTATGCATAAATTCCCTCTTCCTTCTTTTCACATATCGGAAATGGGTGT
>JBMYWX010000390.1:0-2158 GCA_049607825.1 Nitrospirales bacterium | reverse complement strand
CACCACCGGTCTCGTTGGCAAAGCACAATCTGAGGAAGCTTCTTCCTTAGACACCCAACCGGCAACATCCCAACCAACAACGATAACGCCTTCGACTCAACCGGCCGAGAAGAAACACAAGGGGCAACTAGAACTTGAGGCTATTAAGAAACGACCAAAAGATTATCGTGTACTTATAATGGGCATTCAAATTTATCTTGGGCGATTCGGATATGGAGTTGGCCCCTACACCGGCACCCTTAATCCCCAAACTACAGCCGCCCTCAAGAAGTACCAACGTCATAGTGGACTCCCTGTCACTGGAGAGCTCGACTTTCCAACGCTCACACATCTTACTGATGACAACAAAGTCCTCGATCGGCCCTTACCCTATCTTCCACAATATGCATTTCATGGAGACCAGTGGGAAAAAGGTATTCAGGTGCAAGGAACGTGGGCAAGAGAGTCTGGGCCAACTTCTGACGCGGTGCAAACCTCCAAACTCTACTGCTTTCGAGAACAGAAACAATGCATTGAGTCAACTGCGGTGTTACTGGTCGAGAATGCACCAATGTTGGATGTTGTGACACATGTGTATGCCGTCAAGGAATGGAATGATGAACAATTAATTAGTGAACCCTATGACGGGGAACCCTGCATCATCAGCATTTTACGCATCCATCGTCGGAACAATACTGTCACACGATTTGCTGCTTACCAACAGGGCGAAGGGGTGTGCGCAAAAGTCAATACCGAAGATGTACAATATCGCCTCTTCAAAGGTCCGGATATCTTCGTGAGTCTCCAACAACGTAAGGCGCAGGAAATGCAAAAAATTCTTCAGGTTAAGGAGTAAAAGCTTTTGATGGGAGACGTATAGACGTTTTTACTTCTGAGGTTCGCAACGCGCTCCATATATGCCATATGGGGCGCGTTAAAATGAGAACGAAATAATGAGAATACAACCATGAAGCTTTCTGACCATCAATTCACATTCCAGGTGCTGAGCCCTTTGCAGCCCATACCAAAAGGGACGTAGAGGAATGAGCTCTGGAAGCAATCAAGCTCTCCATTAGTCTTTCGACCGAAATAACCAGGCCCCATACATCCCACCGACTGCAATCGTCACGAGTTGAATCGTTTGTAACATCCGACTAACAATGGCCCCTTCTCTCGGGGGAGAGAGAATAAAGCTTAATCCCAGAAATTGAGGAAGCTCGTCTGGAGCGGCTTCCCAAGGAGGGAACAGCACGGCAAGGATGAGTATGCCTACCATAATATACAAGATGCGGAGGTTCAGGGACTCTCCAGTTCGTTCCTTCTGCTGTCCCAGATCTACTCGGGTTCCACATTTTAGGCAGTGACGCGCGCCACTAATAATTCCTAATCCACAAGAAGAACATGTTTGACGGTCATTCATTCATGGACTCTCCTCAACGAAACCTCAAATATCTTTTAGAGCAAAAACATAAGGACAGATGTCTAGAGCACAGTACGGGCCAGTAACATTTCTGTTTGACGTTTTTTCATTATATTGCGTTTGTCTAGGTCCCTGTCATGTCTATTAATATGTTCTAGGGGTGACGATAATTGAATATTAGCCAGCCAATGAGTCCATCGTTTACGTTGAAAGTCCTACCCTCTTGGTAGGCCAATAGCAGGTCGGCTTGCCGACGATAGTTGAATATTGGTTAGCCAATGAGTGCATGGTTGACGTTTTAGGTTTTACCCTCTTGGTAGACCAATAGCAGGTCGGCAAGTTGACAGTTTTCCTACTCGTTTCTATAATCGCGCGCAAGTCTGCAATGCAGGCTTACAATTCCAAATACGTCCTTCCCCCACGAATTTTTATCATGATTGCTCGACCTATCAAGACCATCTCCGTGATCGGAGCTGGATCGTGGGGAACAGCACTTGCTCGATTGTTAGCTCTCAAAGAATTCAACACACGCCTTTGGGCCTACGAACAGGAAGTCGCAGAGTCCATTCAGACAAACCACGTCAATTCGGTCTATCTACCTAATATTCCCTTACCTGACTCCCTTTCTGCAACTTCTTCCCTTGAAAAAGCGCTAGACTCTACGGACCTGCTTGTACTTGCGGTTCCTTCCCATGCGATGGGCAGAATTCTCGAAGTCATGAGTCCATACCTCTCTGATCCTATTCCTGTGACGATTGC
>JBMYWX010000389.1:0-2171 GCA_049607825.1 Nitrospirales bacterium | reverse complement strand
CAGCAACTTCAAACACTCTATGCCGGAACGAGTGGGGGCGTCTATAAGTCGGTGGACGGAGGGCACTGGTGGGAAAAAGTCAATAACGGTCTCGTGGATCCAGAAATCCTGAAATCATCACGGGCGCTGGGTGTCACAAAAATACAGATTGATCCGCATCATTCTGCGTCGGTGTATGCGGCCACACTCACCGGTCTATTCAAAACGACAAATGGCGGACAAGCATGGGAGAAAATTGGAGCAGATCTCCCGGATCACATGCTAAGTGACTTGGTTATTGATCCATCGACTCCTGATACCCTTTACGTAGGAAGCCGAAAAGGTGTCCATGCGTCGACCAATGGCGGGGCAACCTGGCACCCGAGAAATGAAGGATTGGAAAATTTAAATATTCGTGCACTCGCCATCAGTCCCCTTGATTCGCAGGTGCTCTATGTTGGAACCAATGGAAGCGGATTATATCGGAGTCAGCGTGGAGGGGAGTCGTGGGAGCCAGTTCCACTAATTCTCCAGGAAGATGAATGATAACACAACTAGCCAATGAACATGTTTGATAATTTCTCGCTGTGCTATTATGATGCGATGTTTTTATGCCAACTCTGCATCGTCATATGATTGTTTCTTAATAAGGAAACCAACGCATTGAGTGATTCGACACACGGTCAAAATGTCAAAGATATTGCGTGCGCGTTTTGTGGCAAGCCGCAAAGTTCTGGGAAAACGCTGATTCAGTCCCCAACGGATCACACCTGTTCGCAGTGTCAGACACAAGGTCATGTCTTCATCTGCCAAGATTGCGTCCAGCATTGTTCAAAGTTTCTTGCCGGACAGCCGCATCTTCCTGAGCCCGTGGTCGAGCCTGAAGGTCCACTGCCGACTCCTCCTGAAATCAAAGCTGTGCTGGATCAATATGTCATTGGACAAGAGCGTGCCAAGAAAGTGTTGTCGGTCGCCGTCCATAATCACTATAAACGTGTTTTTAGCGGACAAAAATTGAAGGATGTCGAGTTAGAAAAAGGCAATGTAATGTTAATCGGTGCAACAGGGACCGGGAAAACGCTCTTGGCTCGAAGTCTGGCCAACATTCTGCAAGTTCCGTTTGCCATTGCCGACGCCACGACCGTCACGGAAGCCGGTTATGTCGGGGAAGATGTTGAGAATGTTGTCTTGAAATTGCTGCAGGCGAGTGACTTTAATCTTTCACGCGCTCAAGTTGGCATCATCTATATTGACGAAATCGATAAGATAAGCCGTAAGTCTGAGAGTGCCTCAATTACTCGAGATGTTTCGGGTGAAGGGGTCCAGCAAGCGCTGCTCAAGCTTGTCGAGGGTACTGTGTGTAATATTCCTCCAAAAGGTGGACGCAAACATCCTGAGCAGGAATTTTTACGCGTCGATACCGCGAATGTCTTATTTATCTGTGGAGGAGCATTTGTTGGACTGGATGAATTTATCGCACAACGCACGAATCAAAAACGATTAGGGTTTGGGACCGAGAATACACCGATTGAATCGAACCAGAGTGACAATCTCATCGATCGAGTTCGTCCTGAAGATTTACTCAAATATGGACTCATTCCAGAGTTCGTCGGTCGTTTCCCAATTTTATCGACCTTACAAGATTTAAGTATTGACGATATGGTTCGAGTGATGACTGAACCCAAAAATGCCTTAATCAAACAGTATCAAGCCTTGTTTGAATTAGAACAAATTCATCTCACCTTTACACAGGAAGCCATACGGCTCATTGCGGAAAAAGCTGTGTCCATGAAGACTGGAGCCCGCGCTCTTCGAAGCATTTTAGAGGATTTGATGTTGGATTTGATGTATGATGTCCCAGCTCTCAAAGAAGTCACAGAGGTAGTGATTAATCAAGAAGTCGTCGAAGGAAAAGCTACCCCTCAATTACTGAAAAAATCTGCCTAAAGTCACTTTTTGATTCCTTGTGGAGGTTTCTTCACTCAACTCTCTAATTCCTCTAGCTTGTGAAATTTATTAAGGACGATCCAGACTCATGTCTTCGAGTGGCAAGCGAATTTTCCAGTAACGATGAAGAAAAATTATAGTATCTACCCCTTCCCCTCTTGTCTTAGCCAATAGATGTTGTATTTTTATAGTATTCCACAAAGGAATCTGAAGGTTTGTGTCTGTGCGGTTTCTGGCAGGGTTGG
>JBMYWX010000388.1:0-2182 GCA_049607825.1 Nitrospirales bacterium | reverse complement strand
CATATGCAATGATTGTTGTGTGCTCAGATGGTTTTGCAATGACTGTATTACCGGTCACTAAGGCTGCGATAATTTGTCCAGCAGTAATAGCAAGAGGAAAATTCCATGGGCTAATACAAAGCACTACTCCTTTTGGCACGTGCTGAAGAAAGTTTTTTTCACCCGTTGGTCCAACCATCTCCTTGCTTTCAAATAGATCTTCAGCTTGCTCATCTGATAATCCAATACGTAATTGCTGAAGTCCGGCAATCACTAAGTAGGAAAACCCCATGACCGTTCCCAATTGATCTTCAAGATTAACCGGAACGCCATGCTGTGCTTCATAGGAAGTGAGGTGTTCCCGGACAATCTTACGAACACCGGCATGAAGCAACCGTATTTTCGGAACCGTGATAAGCGCTTTTCCGGAAGGTTCAAACCCGCCAACAGCTGAAACATTGATGAGCATTTGCAACACTCCAAGAAGCCGTCGATAGGGGCGTTGAGACAAATTATTGGAGATGCTGAGTACTTTTGAAAGATTGGGGGCCGCATAGCCTTCAGGCAGGCTCTTGGCTAACAGAACCAATGCGGCCGGAAGCGCATGCGTCATAAACACGCGTTGTCCCCGCTTGATCCGCTCATGATCAATAGGGCTCGTCGCAATCAAGGGCAGTTTCATCGTCCTGGTTAAAAACGCACTCAACGGCCCTGGAACATCCTCCGAAAGAACCACGGCGTTTGTCTTGAGCCGTTGAAAGAGGTCGCTGAAATCTTTTTCCTCCAACACGTCATGAAGCTGAGCCAGGCATTGATCGGCCGCCGCATCACCTTGAAGCCGCAAGCCGTCTAAAAATTGATCGTCTGACCACTTGTTTCCGCCGGTGCCATCCTTAATTGTCATAGTCAGGATTTTCCATGACCTGCCGTTGTCGGCTCAGAAACTATCGATCTCGTCATACCAAGAACGATGCTTCACACGAGAGGCCTTATGCAAGTGGCCAAGGGTATTTATTGGGGTCTACTATCACCGGCAGCACAGAGGGCTACCCAAGGTAGGCGAAGTCTCCCCATGAAATGATCAACGAAAGTTCTTCACATTCTATACCATGGCCCCTTATTTAGGGTCTGAGCCTTTTCGCATCGGCCTAAATCAGCATACGCCCAGACAACACCGGGAACAGGAGCAAGCGCGACTCTTTTTTTGCTATTGATGATCAACGACAGGTTGAACATACGGTTTATCAACATAGCTGTTAACCAAACCCCGACTTGTAGAATCACTAATCCATGACACGCTCTCTTCCTCCCGTGCCAATTCCAAAATTTCGTCCATATCGATTTGTTTGAGCAGATGAATTCGACCTTGTGAATAATCCGGATTGTCAGGGACCGTGGCAATCAAGTCGGAAATCGAGTCGAAAGCGTCATACCAGAGACCCGCTTCTGAGTAGATGGACGTCACGTCTTGAGGTTCCGCATTGCGTAATTGGACTAACAGCGTTTCCGGTGGAGAAATTCTTTTGATTCGCCCGCCTGCAACAAGGTTTCTGGCAGGGGAATCGGCATCCACCACAAGCTCGACAAACCATCGGTATTCTTTATTCAATTCAAGTCTCACGTTGTGAGCATTAAGACAGATCGAATGAATGCCTGGCACACCATCATCGGCAAGGGTTGTTTCCAGCACAGGCCTGATGAGATCTTCCTGGTTCACCGTTAACACCATTTTGTACGGGGCAGGTCTGGACAAATACCAATACAAGGATGGTTGTTCACTGATCGTCAGTCCTAAATGATCCGGGACCATGGCAAACAACATTGCCACTGCCAGGTCGTCGCCTCGGGTTCCACCGCCCACTCTTCCTCCTGGAGCCCCTATACCCTTTGGCGGTTTGTACACGGGCATCCGTAGAGGTTTTGAAGAGGTCCGTACTATTTCAGATACATTCACATTCCTCTGAACATCAATGACGCGTAAATCCGTGCTCCATAAGACCGGCCATTAATCCCAAAGCTGTGAAAAGAAACGCATTGGATTTCATGGTAAAAAACCTCCCATCATAAGCACAAAATCTAGAAAATAAAGGGAACAGTATTAATGTATGAAACATCCAATCTGGAAGCAATGATCATCCATCATTCTGCTGCCCGAGTGACGATATAACGTCAAACGACACGTACTGCATACTGACTTAAAGAG
>JBMYWX010000387.1:0-2187 GCA_049607825.1 Nitrospirales bacterium | reverse complement strand
TCGACTGGCAGGTTTCGCGGTAATCACTCGTCGAAAATGAGAGGCTGCCAAATTTCTGTTGACATACAGGGAGGCTAGACCTCGAAGAAAATGTGGCTTCTGGCAGTCTACCTGACTTTTACAATATTTCAACTCTTTGTCTTGGCTCTCAGCGATGACACGAAAAAATGGGATATCTTCCGGATCGGGTTTAAGCATAGATGATAACGAGACCTCAGATGTGGGAACCTGCGCCTCGGCAGGCAAAGTCTCCCATGTCGACGACGCACAACTCATTGGACCAAATACGATAAGTCCAAATACGATACCCAGCCATCTGGAGGGGAAACCGCTCCGCACTATCATGCGAGCACTCCGCTAGATTTTTGACTCCCGATTACGACATGAACCTTAGTTCCTTTACCAACTTCACTTTCAGCCCAAATTTTTCCGCCATGAGCCTCGACAACTCTTTTTGCCAGAGCAAGCCCAATGCCACTGCCCACGTACGAACGACCTTCTTCTGACCTTCCCTGATAAAATCGTTCAAAGATATGTGGTAAATCATCGGGAGGCACACCAGGGCCAGTATCGGCTACTGATAGGTGAAGGCTCGTTCCATCCTCTGCTTCCCGTGACTGAACAACAATCGTTGCCCCCTCAGGACTAAACTTAATGGCATTAGATAAAAGGTTTTCTATGACTTGCTCAATACGTGACCCATCGACATCCTGCATACGAATTCGGTCATGCGATAACTCAGTGAGTAATTGAATATGCTTACGTTCAGCAAGAAATTTCATTTTTTCAACTGAACGCAACGCTAAACGATTCAAATCTGTCGGACTAAAGTGATAGGCCAGCATGTCAGCTTCCATCCGTGATAAATCGAGAAGATTCCCAATCAAGTGATTCAGACGTTGACTACTCTCCATCAATATCGTCAACGTCTCACGTTGATCACGGTTAACTGGACCAGGAATACCGTCGATAAGGAGCTGGGTTCCCTCGCGAATAGATGTTAACGGAGTACGAAGCTCGTGAGAAACATTAGCAAGAAATTCAGATTTCATTTGATCCAGCTGTTGAAGTTTTTCACTCATCCAATTAACGGTATTGACTAATTCCCTTAATTCATGAGGAACACTAACCGGCACGGTTCTACCAAATTGCCCTTGCCCAATACGACGAATTTGGCCCTGAACTCGCCTAAGAGGACGTAGAATACTATAACTGGCCACTCCAGCCAAACCAAGCCCCAATAACAAAGCCATGATCATCAATTGCCGAGAAATATCGACGGCTTGAACAGATCGAACATGTGTATCACGTAGAATCCCTCCAATACTTGACTCTTGCAAAGTAATGTACGAATTAATGGCTTCAGTCATGGAATCGACCAACGTATCACGCCGACTTTCATAGGATGAAATAGAGATATCAGATCGGTCCGTTTGCTCCACTCCTTCACTGAGGAATAATGTGTGAAATTCTTCATGGAGTCGAGTGGTCTTCATAAGCAACTCGAGTGTTTTTGGAGAATCCTCTTGTTCTTGTAAAGCCTTCAATGTTTTTCGAAAGTTTTCAGCTTCCTCAAGAAACTCTTTGAGTAATACAGTATCACGCAGAACGAGGTATTGTTTATCACTTTTCAATTGGGCGTAAAGACTTGTAATCAACCGCTTTGAAGTTTCTACAGCCGGAAAATGATGGATAACTAACTCAGCGCCTAAATCGGTCAACACACGCAATTGATTCAGTACATATAAATTCACCCCTACGACCAAAGCAATAATAGTCAAATACCCGAGTGCTGATCGCCAAAAAATGGAAAGACGTGAAAGCATGAAGTTAGGGATCGCTAAGTTAGTGTCGTGGAGAGATGCTCACTGCCTAAATCGATGCAAATGCAATGCTGAGGCATCAATATTCTTTAGGTAGTATATTGGAAAATACGGCCAGTTACATAGATCGCTAAGCTATCAATTTGGCCAAAGTGACCTTGCCTTTTTTCTGTAATAAAACCTTTAAATTCTTCCCTCCAAGTCTTGTTTGATGCCTCGAGTCCTTCATCTGCAGGCAAAAATTATCACCCTCACAAAAACTGGATCAAAGCTAAGCTAGAATAGCTGAGATAGGAAAACAAAACCACCTTGACCATCTTCCTACACTAAAGCTCCTGCAATTTAGTTAAGCCATTTTAGGAGT
>JBMYWX010000386.1:0-2194 GCA_049607825.1 Nitrospirales bacterium | reverse complement strand
TACCGCACAAAAAATGGAGCAGAAAATTGGGTCAAAGTGACGGAAGGCATGGTCGCCTTTGATGCCAAAATGGCTTCCATGGCCATGGGAGTCAATAGCCTCGCCATTGACCCTCTTAACACCCGAATTATTTATGCGGGCACAACCCAAGGTCTTTTCAAAAGTACCAACCGTGGAAATAATTGGACAAAAATTGGGAAAGCTCTTGGGGATGGGTATGTCAGTGCCATTCAACTGGACCCGTCGAATCCTTCCACCATCTATCTGGCGACAAGTCAAGGGGTGAAAAAAAGTACCGATGCTGGAGAAACGTGGGACCGGCAAAGCTCGGGGATTGACGCGACCAGTATTCGAAGCATAAAACTCAACCCTCAAGACTCAAACTCCGTCTACATCGGAACCAACGGAGGCGGCTTGTACCGATCAAATGATGGAGGCGACACTTGGACAAAGTTACCGCTTAACCCCTCGACACATTAGAATATCCCTTGAATAAAAAATACTTAAGTAATAAATATCGAGCATTAACATTCCACATTGTAGAATATTCTTCTACAACGAGCAGGAATGTCATCCTTCCCTTTTTCTTTTGTCTTCATGTATAACATTGTTATCAGCCACTGACATTTAAAAATTCTCGGTGAATGAATTTCGGGTTTCATTCGATTGACGCCGAATCTGTGTGTTCGTTCGTCAAAATCACGAAATTTTCAGCATCTATCTCAAGGACACGTGTGAGAAGCCTAAAACTTTTTGAATAAGGCCGATTGTACCCAATCGGACTTTCTCAAAAAATGGTCGAGGCTCCTTGCTGACCAGACTTGAGTCACACCTTTGTTTTATAAAGGAGCCCCCTATGGCAAAGGAATCAAAACATCGTCATGTAGACATGAAGTTTCTTAATGACCAGATCTCCACATATCGACGTCTGATGCGTCGTGTCACTCCGGGGCCTTGGTTTGAATATCGTGGATTGATTTGGTCTGAGCCTCGAGAAGGCCAGCCGGTGGCCTCCGTCCGGCATGAAGATTTGTATTTCGGGACAAAATCTGGCGAGTCGAAAGAGTGCGTGGCAAACAGCGATTACATTACGGCGCTAAACCCGAAAGATTTCCAGGAATTTCTCTCTCACATTGATACGTTAATGAAAAACTTTGATCAGAAGAAAAAATCTACGACCTAGTCAAAACGACAACATAGCCATCAACGGAATGTATTCAGATAAAGAGTGTTGTTTCCGCTCCTGCCGTCAGTGAAAGAATAGCCGGAAGTCCCATGACTTCATCCACGTGTTTGGCGACAACATCAGCATTAACCCCCATATACTCCAACCCCGCACTACACGCCACCACTCGACACTGTCCAACTTTTTTTGCCTCGTCCAACATGTCGGTAATCAGAGGAACATTTCGTTCCTTGATCAGCTTCGCCACTTCAGCAGACTGTCCAGCGTATTCAGGAGGGAAATCCAATTCATTGAGACGGCCTTCGGATAACTTTTTGATCGTCCAAAAAAGCAACACCACCGTCACATCTTTATCCATCGCCGCAGCCGTTAACCCCAAAGTCGCCACCTGGTGAAGCTTGTCATACGTCGCATTGTGCGCAAAGATGATAAATCGTGGCTTTTGGCTCACCATACCCTCTTATTCTGCAACAAATACGCACGAGCAAACGAAGCATTCATCAACAAGAGCTTTCACTATACTTGTCAGCCAAATAGGCCTCTTCTTTTTTACTGAATACCTTGACGTTGAGCACAACTACCTGAAATAGAAAAGACCGACATCCTACGCTATAGAGAGCGGAGCAGACACAACAATTTAGCAGATAACACGTTATCGACGGGAAGGTTGAATCAATGGTGGAGATTGCCGTCTCGTCAGCGACCAATTGTCTTCTTCAAACATTAAACAACATTTCAACCGTCCGCAGACACCAATACGGTGGCTATCCCCTCCGGACCAGTGCCCTTCAGGACGTCCATTTTTATTGGGATTAATCGGCTTAAAATCTGTGAGAAAACTGGCGCAGCACAGGACAAGGCCGCAGGTATCAACTCCACTCAGCCGCCCGGCTTCTTCACGGCTTGAAATCTGCCTCATCTCAATTCTGCACCCAAACCGCCGAGCCAGGTCCTTGACTAATTGCCGAAAATCCACCCGACCATCAGCCGTATAGGTAAAGGTCAAGG
>JBMYWX010000385.1:0-2197 GCA_049607825.1 Nitrospirales bacterium | reverse complement strand
TTTACCTCGTGTGGACTCAAATGAATGGCCAAGAAAGTCTGACCGAAGGAAGTTCTCGCCTGAGGTAGTTGAGGCATCTCCAATGTGGAATTCTCTTCCTCCGGCAACGACGGCCCAAACGCAATCGGTTTCTGAGAATGTGAGAAATATTCAATCTCTAGATTTCAAAATGACCGCTAAGAAAGCCAAGACTCACTCTATTGAATGTTCTCGTGGTCGCGAACAATTGAAGCAAAACCGATTTCAAGAAGGGTTTTTAGAATTTTCTCAACAAATTGAAGCCTCTCTCAAACAGAATGTTGTGGCGCAAGACCGTGATGAGTCCTTTTCAGAGAAGCCAGAGTTACAAGATTGTTATCGGCAACGCGCCTATGCCCTGATGCAGTTAAAACAATTCCGGCCAGCTCTTTGGGATATGGACCATATTCTTCAAGAAGAGTATTCTGATGTTGCACAACGAAGTCGTGATCTATTTTTTCGAGGACGCATTTATGTGCTTATGGGGATATCTGGAAAGGCCATCATAGATTTTACTGAGGCATTACGATTGGGTATAGAGCCGAAAGATAAAGCTCATGCGTATTATTTGCGCGGTGTTTCCTACATTCGAACCAAGCGTATTCCGGAAGGATTGAATGACGTTGGTAAAGGGTGTCATTTAGGATACTTTCAGGCATGTGAAGTCTTGGACAAAATGTATTGATGTACTAAGGAGATTGTTCAATTTCGTAATCGATAGGTTTAATGTGAGGATTGGTTCATCTTATTCAGGTGAATCCGGAGAATCTCTCTTCATTGGGGAATTGAGATATTAATGTTATTAATATGCTGTCAACAAAGATGGTCTTTCATGTGAACGTGGCGAAGGATTAAGCCTATGACTCAATTTCCCAATCCCCTTTTTAGAATGAGGAAGATCGTACTATGCGCCATCTCATGGACGATGCTGAGTGCTTGCGTCGGTCAGTTTGAGACAAAGCCTTCGCTGACGTCGGTATGTCGTACCGATTGGCAACAGCAAGCTGGTATTGAGGCCTCAGCATTACCTGATCCACACGCCGCAACGGGCGTCTCTGTGTTGGTATTTAATATTCACGACCGTCTTCTTGGCGACGCGAACGATTCCAAGGGTGGACATACAGAGGAAGAAGTGGCCTGTATTGGAGATTTGGCTTCGCAGTATGATCTCGTGCTGTTTCAAGAAGCCTTTGTTCGTCCGGCACAAATTGCGCGCTACACCAAGCACCCGTGGGCGCATCATCCATTGTTTACCGAAGGGGGGGGCGGTGATTGGTGGCCTTTGAATGCCATATGTGAGATTTGTCTGAGTCCAGGGCTGTTGATGTTGGCAAGAGAAGAGCCGGAAACGGTCCACGCCGAACCCTATACGGCCTTCGCGGGATGGAATACTAAACTCAATAAAGCAGATGATTTCTTTTCAAAGGGCTTTCAACTGGTCAAATTTCAAAACGTATGGGTCCTCAACAGTCATATGGATTCAGGCAGAGGTCAAGACAGCATTGATGCTCGTGCCTTACAGTTTCGCCAAATCACCGCCGCCCTCAAACGATTCGTTCCACAAGATGTTCCACTTCTTATTGGCATGGACTCCAACCTACGCCCGGAGAATGAGCCGCAAGATGGCAAGGTTGCAGATGAATTTCTTAAGGTCAATGGGTTACGACTGGTGCGTCATAGTGGACCAGATTTGATCGCGGTCCGGAATCTTCGAATAGAACAGCCCCAATCACTCCCGTTGAAAAACGTGCTCAGCGACCACGATGCCTTGTCTGCCATTATGTACCCACTCGCTAGAGCCAACCCATCAAATTGATTTTCTTTTGAACCGCTAATTGCCCAGTGAGTTGACTCTAGGTGTGCACCAGAATATCAATATTGTGGAAGGAAACGTTCATATGCAGAAACACCGGCTAATAATTTTTATCATCCTCAGTTCACTGCTGATGGCTGTAATGGCTTATGCGCAAAACGAATGGCTGGTAGGTGCATGGGAGCTCGTACCTGAAGAAGGGAGTAATGCAAGGGATCGAATCGAGTTTGATGCAATGGGCCAGGCTTTTTCGATTAATCCGCTAATTGGCAGTAAAATTTCAGGTACGTATAAGCTATCGGAGTCCCAAGTCAATATTGCCTATGATTGGAATGGTCAGAAGGTCGCGCTTGTCTATACCTACGA
>JBMYWX010000384.1:0-2278 GCA_049607825.1 Nitrospirales bacterium | reverse complement strand
TACTTCGATACCCTAATGGATGTGGCGAGGCCACCACGTCTCCAATTTCAGGAATCTCGATTTTCCCTATTCGCTGAAGCGCATCAATAAGGATGGCTCTCTTTTGCTGGA
Source organism: Nitrospirales bacterium (assembly GCA_049607825.1). Classification (GTDB taxonomy): domain Bacteria; phylum Nitrospirota; class Nitrospiria; order Nitrospirales; family UBA8639; genus JAGQKC01. Next base: position 2,167 of record JBMYWX010000384.1, on the reverse strand, counting down.
GTTGCCCTAGATAGCTGAGATGTTGTAATTGACATCCTCCGCACTGTCCATAAATCGAACAAGGAGGAACGACGCGGTCACGAGCCGGCTGAAGAATGTTGATGATATTGCCATAATGAACACCACGACGTTTCGCATGAACGTGTATGCGTAATTGTTCTTCCGGCAGACCACCTTTGACAAAGACGACTTGTGCGCCCACTCGTCCTAGGCCATCTCCACCAGACACCAATTTCTCAATGAGTACTTCAGAAGTCACAGGCACGGGGGGCACAGGCACAGAGGTCGTATTTTTTGCAACACCACGTGGATTATTAATTTTCAGATCTGAGCTCAACATTCAGTAATTTGATCTTTCGATGGAGATGACTGCGTTCTATTTTTAAATCATCTGCTGTTTTTGACACATTCCAATTATTATCTCGTAATTTATTGGCAATGAGTTCTCGTTCAAAGGCATTACGAGCCTCACGTAACGAAGAAAAATCTTTACCAGAAGCAAAGGCCTGACCAGTCCCACCACTTCGCACCTGAAGAAACAATTCAACATCTCTCGCATCAATCACAGGGCTTGGCACCATGATCAGTAATCGCTCAATCAGATTCCGTAATTCACGGATGTTGCCTGGCCAGTCATGCTGGCACAACATTTCAATGGCCTCTTTCGCTAGTTCTTTCAATTTCATGCCTTGCTCTTCAGCATGTTGTCGAAGAAAATGCTGTGCGAGCAAAGGGATATCTTCCCGACGTTGCCGAAGAGTTGGCACTAAAATTGGCAAGACGTTCAAACGATAATATAAATCTTCCCGAAAGTTCCCTTTTTCAATTTCTTCGGCCAAATCTTTGTTCGACGCAGCAATCACTCGGACTTGCACGTTCAGGAGCTTGGTCCCTCCCACTCGTGTAAATTGCTGTTCTTGCAAAACACGCAAAACTTTAGCCTGGGTTGCTAAGCTCATATCCCCAATTTCATCAAGGAATAAGGTGCCCCCATCAGCTAACTCAAACTTTCCCCGTTTCATTGAGGTCGCCCCACTAAAGGCTCCTCGTTCATGCCCGAACAGCTCACTTTCAATGAGCGTTTCAGGAATCGCCGCACAATTCACTTCTACGAACGGGCGGCTATGTCGTGGACTATGGAGATGAATCGCTCGCGCCACAAGTTCTTTGCCTGTCCCATTGGCACCTGAGATAAGCACGCGACTGTTCGTCGGGGCTGCCATATTAATGAGCTCTCGAAGCCGATTCATCGAACTGGATGTCCCCACTAATTCAAAACGCCGTTCAACTTGAATCCGAAGGTTAAGATTTTCTTCTTCTAACTTCCGCTGATGGAGCGCATTTCTGACAAGAATAGTAACTTTTTCAAGATCAAGCGGTTTCTCGAGATAATCATATGCTCCTAACTTCGTGGCCTTAATCGCCGTTTCAATTGAACCATGGCCAGACATCATGATGACCAAGAGAGCCGGAAATTGCTGCCTCAATCGCTTCAACGTCTCTAAGCCATCAAGTTCCGGCATCCAAATATCTAAAATGATTAAATCTGGAGCCTCACTCCGCACCATTTTCAAGACTTCCGTGCCACTTTTGGCAACAGAGACTTGATACCCCTCATCCTCTAAGATCGGACTCAGGGAATTCAAAATCGCCGGCTCGTCATCGACGATGTAAATGCTTTCAGCCACAATACACTCTCTTTAAAAGGTTACACATCATAGACATCTTCTCTTGTAGAACCGTACTTGCAAATGACGCTTATGAAAAGGGGAAGATTTACTCACAGCCAGCTAGACATCAATGAGTTAACTAGGAAGCTCAAAGGTAAAGATGGCACCTTGAGGATCATTGTTTTCTGCCCGGATCGAACCATTATGATCGGTAATGATACGATGAACAATGGCTAACCCAAGGCCAGTCCCTGTTCGCTTTCGAGAAAAATAGGGGACAAATAACTTGTCTTGGTCATCAGGCTGGATACCTGTTCCTTCATCGGCAACCTTTACAATAACACGATGACGCCGTCGATCGCACTCCGTGGAGACCCAAATACGCCCTTTACTATTCATGGCTTGAATCGCATTATCAAAGAGATTCACAAATACCCGGCGAATTTGTTCAGCATCACAATTAATCTCTGGCTCTATCTCATCTAATGTTACAATCA
>JBMYWX010000383.1:0-2278 GCA_049607825.1 Nitrospirales bacterium | reverse complement strand
ACAATTCTAGTCACTTTGTTTCCTTGATGCATTGGAATTATCTTAAATTCTTTTATCAGCGCATGAAGACAGCCAGTGTAAGCTCGTGGATGTAGCGCCCGTTTTCCAGGTGTGAAAGGGAGATGGTCTATAAGAAACAAAGTGGCTGTGTCTATCTGTGCCAGTATCATCTTGTGCCTGCTACGAAATATCGGCACAAAATCCTCAATGCACTTGAAGGTGTTTAATGTGTGGAATTGTTGGCCGATATAATTTTCAGTCTCATGGTCCTGTTTCTGCTAATTTGATAAAGAGTATGGCGAAGTTATTAGCTCATCGTGGCCCTGATGGGGAGGGGGTCTACACTAATGGATCTATAGGGCTGGGGCATCGTCGTTTGTCTGTTATTGATTTAACTCAAGCTGGGAAGCAGCCCATGATCAGTAAAGATGGGCGATTGTGTCTCACATTTAATGGGGAGATCTATAACTTTCAGGAACTAAGAAGGTTGCTTCAGGGGCGGGGCTACCACTTTCGATCAGCGAGTGACAGCGAAGTTATCTTAGCGGCGTATCAGGAGTATGGTGAAAAGTGTGTTGAATATTTACGAGGGATGTTTGCTTTTGCAATTTGGGATAAACCGAACAGAAAACTGTTTTTGGCGAGAGATCGAGTTGGAAAAAAACCTCTCCATTATTGCTTAGATAAAGATGGATTTGCATTTGCATCGGAACCCAAGGCGTTCTTGGCTGACCCTGGATTTCACCCAACTCCCTCTATTCATGGCATTTCTCATTATCTCACGTATCAATACGTTCCGAGTCCGTGGTCAGCCTTTCAAGGAATTCAGAAGCTTCAACCGGGGCACGTGCTGGTAGTTGAGAATAACCAAATTCGAACAAAGCAATATTGGAAATTATCGTATGCTCAAACATTTCAAGGGTCATCAGAGGACGCTTCTCACGAATTAATGCACAAACTTCTTGAGGCGACGAAGAGTCGTTTGATTAGTGATGTGCCTTTGGGGGCTTTCTTGAGTGGAGGTATCGATTCTAGTGTGATTGTTGGACTTATGGCCCAATTAGGGAGTGCTTCCTTAAAAACATTTTCTATCGGATTTGAGCAAGCGAAGTATAATGAGTTGCCATTTGCTCGTGCTGTGGCCAATAGGTTTGGCACTGATCATCAGGAATTTGTCGTAAAGCCAGAACCTACAGAAATGTTTCCGCAACTAATTTGGCACTACAATGAACCGTTTGCTGATTCCTCAGCGATTCCCTCCATGTATTTGGCAGAGATGACAAAACGGCATGTGACGGTCGCCCTCAATGGAGACGGAGGGGATGAGAATCTCGCAGGATATGATCGTTACTTGGCTTCAGTGTTAAGTCACCGGTACGATAGATTGCCAACCTTCTTGAGGCGCTCTATTGAAACGGCCGCTTGGTATTTACCTGAAGCCAAGGAGTCCAAGACGTTAACCAGTAGAGTAAAGCGGTTTGCCTCAGGATTATCCCATTCTCCTTTTAAGCGCTATCTTCTGTGGATGACTCACTTTGATCATCAATTAAAGGCTGAGATATGTACGAAGGAGTTTATGGAAAAATCTGGGGGGCAGGAATCGGCCAAGGTTCTTGTTGATGTTTTTGAACAATCTCATGCTGAAGGACTACTTAATAAAACGTTAGACGTTGATGTTCATAGTTATTTGCCTAATGATTTGCTTGTGAAAGTTGATGTAGCAACGATGGCCTACGGATTGGAGGCACGTTCTCCTTTTCTTGATCAAGACGTCATGGAATTTTGTGCAAGTTTACCTGCGTCAATGAAACTTCGGGGATCGATAAAGAAATATATCTTAAAAAAAGCCGCCAAAGAAATTTTGCCTTCCGATATTTTAAATAGACCCAAAATGGGGTTTGGCGTACCAATTGATCATTGGTTCAGGAATGAACTTCGAGAGATGACGTGTGATGTCTTACTCTCTCGTCGTGTGGCCCAAAGAGGGTATTTTAATACGACAGTAGTTGAGCGTCTTATCCAGGAACATGTGAAAAAGGAACGGGCATGGCATTACCAACTGTGGAATTTACTCATGCTAGAACTATGGTTTCGAATGTTTATCGATGGTGAGTGGAAATTACAATATCAAGCATCTTGATATCCAATAAGGACTTAAAGATCTATAGAATGTTTAATTGTTAGTCGCAGATAATCTGTATTACCTTCAAGAGAAAATCCCAAAAAAGTATATTTTGAGAAATGATCAAAATAGTTAGTCTATGGATGGATTGTTGTT
>JBMYWX010000382.1:0-2287 GCA_049607825.1 Nitrospirales bacterium | reverse complement strand
GTTGCAAAAATTGGTGCTTCGGAACGTAAAGCAACAGCAATTGCATCACTTGGCCGAGAATCAATAGAAAACTCAGAGTCTCCGTATAGAAGGTGAATTTTTGCAAAGTACGTATTTTCTTTTAGGTCTGTGAGCACCACGCTAATGATTTTTGCTTCCATGCTATCTAGAATGGTTTTCATCAAATCATGGGTCATGGGACGTGGTGGAGCGATTCGTTCTAATGCGAAGCTGATAGCGCTGGCTTCTGATTTCCCAACCCAAATAGGGAGCATGTCAGAGTTTTGTTCATCTCGTAAGATGACAATATAAGCGTTATTGTAGGGGTCAAATAATAAACCCCGTACGTTCATTTGATTGAGCATAATGAATGAAAATAAATGTTATGTGTGTCCATACTAGCAGACAATCCAATAAGGTATCACTCATTTCCACATATTGTCAACGAGAAAAGGCGATAGTAATGGATGATTATTCTGTGAAAACAAGGTGTTAGGAGGTTTTAGTAAGGAGAAGCCATCTAATCTTTATTTGTTTAAATAATCGAATTTATTGCCTATTGATAGCGTCCTTCTCTAGTGATGGTTCACACTATGAGAAAGTCTTTCAAGTACAATCTTGACCAGTTCTTCGGGAATGACTTTAGTAACTTCCCCTGTTTTGCGTTCCTTCAAATCCACTGTTCCAGCTTTTAAGCCTTTATCGCCCACAATGACTTGGTATGGAGCTCCTATGAGGTCAGCATCGTTAAATTTGACTCCAGCTCGCTCATTTCTGTCGTCTAGTAACACTTCAATTTTAGCTGATTGTAATGCCGTGTACAGGGTTTGAGTAATCTGCTGGCTTTGCTCTGATGCTGTAACCGGAATGAGATGGACGTGAAAAGGGGCAATTGGAATAGGCCAAATGATGCCACGATCATCATGGTTTTGCTCAATAGCAGCTGCAGCAGCTCTACCAACCCCAATGCCATAACATCCCATAATGGCAGGATGTTCCTCTCCCCGTGCATCGAGAAATGTCGCACCCATTTTTTCGCTATATTTTGTTCCTAGCATGAATACATGCCCAACCTCTATTCCCCGTGCCGTTTCTAGCTTTGCTTGGCTCTGAGGTGATTGATCTCCAGCCTCTGCTTGCCGAAAGTCTCCGACTACGTCAATAGTAAAATCTCTACTATGATTTGCATTGGTGTAATGCATGTCGGCTTCATTCCCCCCAACGATAAAGTTGTTGAGGTTCTGCACCGCTTGATCAGCAAGAATTTGTACATTATTGAGTCCAATTGGTCCTGCAAATCCAATGGGAGCTCCAGTGACAGATTGAACGGATTCGGGGTTTGCAAGTGTGAGATCATGAAAGCCTAAATGCCGTTGGATTTTGATTTCATTCGCTTGATGGTCTCCACGAATTAACACGGCGACACATGTGTTCTGGGGCGTTGTATACAAGAGAGTTTTCACAAGGTGGTCTGCCGTTGTGTCTAACTGCTTGCAAACTTCCGTCACCGTTTTTGCCTGAGGCGTTCTTACTTTTTTGAGTGGTTGAAGAATTTCATTTTGATGCAAGGAAGGGGGAGGGACCACTTCAGCTCTTTCTACATTTGCGGCATACGAACTATCTGGATCATAGACAATCAGTTCTTCTCCAGTGTTTGCGAGTACCATAAATTCATGAGATGAGGTTCCCCCGATGAGGCCAGTGTCCGCTTGAACAGCTCGAAAGTGTAACCCTGTGCGGGTGAATATGCGTTGATAGGCTTCGTACATACTTTGATAACTCGTAGTGGCTTCTTTTTCGTTCTGAGCAAAACTATAGGCATCTTTCATGATAAATTCACGCCCGCGCATGAGCCCAAATCGGGGACGAATTTCATCACGGAACTTAGTTTGAATTTGGTACAGAGTAACGGGAAGTTGTCGGTATGATCGTATCTCTCGTCGAAAGAGGTCAGTGATCACCTCTTCGTGAGTAGGGCCTAAGCAAAAATCTCGATCATGGCGGTCCTGAAGGCGGATTAACTCTTTTCCGTAAAAATCCCACCGTTCAGTTTCTTTCCAAAGCTCTGCAGGAGAGAGGACGGGTAGCAGGACTTCCTGGGCTCCAATACGATTCATTTCTTCCCGAATAATCTGTTCAACTTTTCGAATGACGCGGAGCCCTAGTGGGAGGTATGAGTAGATTCCTGCAGCAACTTTTCGAATGAGGCCGGACCGGAGCATCAGCCGGTGACTGATCACTTCCGCTTCTCCGGGGTCTTCCCGTAAGGTGGGTATAAACATTTGCG
>JBMYWX010000381.1:0-2292 GCA_049607825.1 Nitrospirales bacterium | reverse complement strand
CATTTGGCCAGCTCCGGCACCACTCTCTTCCTTCAACCCTCCTCGAGTCATTTCTAATGGGGTAGGGGCCGCCGTTCGACCTCCGAGTTGCACACCAAGTGAACTCACCATTTGCGTTTCACCAGGATTCGTGACCATCGAAAACTTCGCATCACACGACGGACACGTGAAAAACACGCCGAGAGAACCTTCAGCGGGCTGTTCAACCTTTTCAAACCCCATATACGTTTCACAATTTAAGCAAACAAATTTCATAACAATCCCCTATTCAAATGAAAACATTCCTCTTAAGACTTTTCAGCTAAGACCTTTTTGTAGTCTAGAAGAGTCTGAACCTTGCGTGCAATATCTTGATACTTTTGAATTGTCGGGTAAGATTCATCCAACAGTGGAGAGCCCTTGTCAAAGGTTTTCGCAAATGTCCGATCAAATGGAATTCGTCCTAAGAGAGGAAGACCCAACGCATCACACATCGTCTCCGTATCGCCTTCAAACAGTGGGTTTTCTTCACCACAGGACGGACAACGATACTCGCTCATATTCTCAATCACTCCAAGCACTTCAATCCCCACTTCTTGGGCATAAGCAATGGACTTTTGAACCACATTTGAGGCCACCTCTGATGGAGTTGTCACCACGACAGCTCCTGCGAGATCGGAAATGAGACCAGAGAGGAGGGGAGGCTTATCGGCGGCCGCTCCCGGCGGAAGATCCGCTAACAAGTAATCAAGCTCTCCCCACACAATATCGGAAAGAAACTCGCGAATGACATTCATTTCTGTCATGCCCAACCACACAGGGCTCAAATCCATCGGCCCTTTCCATCGAACCGGCGCATTCGTATTCACCAAGAAATCCATCGACGCCACTTTAATCCCAAGTGGCCCAACTGGAGGAAACGCCCCCTCAGGCCCATAGGTCACCGTGGCCCCGCGAATCCCCAACATCTGTGGAACGCACGGTCCATTCAAATCAACATCGACGAGTCCAACCTTCTGACCTGCTCGAGCCAAAGCCAGCGCCAGATTGACAGTTGTCATGCTCTTGCCAACCCCACCCTTCCCGCTCATCACCACCACTTTATTGCGAATTCCAGCCAATCGCGCCTTCACCACCTGTGTTTGGGCTGCAATCTGCTCAACCACCCGCGCATCGTCGGTGTAGTCAAGTTTATCTAAAATCGATTTAAGATTTTGTTCTGCTGCCATAAGAGAAGTCCTTGAAAAATCAGTTAAATAATCAGAAGCCACTAGACCATTTCACGACGTTACCATAGCATTTTTTGAAGCGTCAAACGATATCAAGATTGTACTCAAAGGCCAATGCGCTTTGAATAAACAAGTAGACCGCACCACAAATTTGAGATAGACGGATTTTGTGTCTTAAAAGATGGTGAGAGGGCATCGGCTGCCAAAAGAATAATTATCTAATTAGATACAAATCGTATCTAAACAGATACAGCTTGAGGTGCTCTATTTAATGAAAAAAGTTTAAAGGCATTAAAAAATGGCTGGTTGGATTTATATATATGGACCACAAACAGCCCGGCACTACAATTGCTGAATAATTAGGATTCTACTAACTCACCTACTTCATTGTTGCATAGGGGGAAATATCATGAATTACTCGAAAATGTTCGCCTTTCTCCTCGTCGTCTCTGTCGCATCACTTCTGTCTGGCTGCGTAAATGTAAGAACGCCAGTACTAGCTCGAAGTCTAGATTTGCCTAAATGTAATTGTAATACCCCAGACTATTTTGTTGGTGTAATGTGCGAGAAAAATCCACAGTGTTCTACACTACAAGCAACCAGAGCGACTGGTATTCCACTAACATCAGGTAGCACAGCGTTATTTGCAAATAGTCCCTCAAATTCGCTGCCTTACTGTAATTGTAGCACTCCTCCGCATGTTGTGGGAGTAATGTGTAAGAAAAATCCTCGATGCTCCACGTTGAGAACAGTCAGAATCACTAACATTGAAAACAACATCGTAACCTTCAGCGACTCACAAGGTTACCTCCGATCATTGCCTGTTAAAGATAAACAAATGTTGACAGGTGTGAATCCTGGACAGTGCCAAATCGAGACGCAAGAGGACTCTGAGATTGGTTTAAGAATAGCCACCATTAAACAAGAGAATAACTAAGTGACAGAAAGGTTAGTCCTACATGAACTAAAAGAGAACGTAATATAGTGTGAATAGTGCATTAGAAAATGTAATTAAGACATGATCGAAAAGAAGCTCAAAAGATCACCATGATGAGAAAATTCTGTATCATCGTATATGTCTTTA
>JBMYWX010000380.1:0-2310 GCA_049607825.1 Nitrospirales bacterium | reverse complement strand
TTCCTGCCTTTGAATGAACGCTTGCATGTCTTCCGTCAAATGATCGTGCATTTGCCGATGATAAAATCGAGCCGCCCGTTCTTGGCTTTGGTATTCTTGCTGTAACTTGCATTCGCCTTCTGAGCCACTCATCGTCATACCTACTTAAGGTTCTTGTGTTCTGATGACTCTTGTGTCGGTATTGAAATAGCGTACTACACTCGTGAGGAGAAATGCATCCACTTGGGCACCTGTAATCTCACTTCATGTTGCACATGTATTGTAAGGAAAGGGTGATTAGACGGAGCCATTGGCTCAATGAACGATCGTGCCCCGGGCACCTCCCTAGAACTTATTTGGATTCACTAAAACATGTCAGAATTATTGACGTGCCGCTGTCGGTTTTGGAGAAGAATAGACGGTCTTTCTTCCATCTCGTATGTATACATGAACGCGTGAGGGTGATTGTGTGTAAAGTGCTTGGGCGAGTGTATCAGGAAAGAAATACTGTTGTGATAATTGAATTATGGGAGAAGCAAAGCGTTTTAAGAAGTCGCTGGTGGCCATCGTGCAGAACATGGGGTAGGTCCAGGTAGAAAACCTTCCTGCTGGATGAGAGTCATCGGTACCATACAGGAGGACTTGACGTAATCGCTGGGCCTGAATGTCAGCTAAATCCCACTCAAAGACTTCTAGGCTAGTATCATGCAGCGTCCACCGCCACTGGGCAAATGTCTCGATCGTCGGAGGGTTAGAGAGAACAAGGTCATTGTCCCGATGCGTGCCTTCCGGAAAAAGGCCATGTTCAGCATTCCAGTCGTCATCAAACCGCCCATAATCACCGCCAGGGTCCCAGAAAATGACGGGACCATTCGTAGTCACTAATCGTAAGGCAGAATGACTCGTTTCCAATCCGCTATAGGTGATGAATACTTGTAGGCGAGCACGAATGGTCTGATTGTGTCCGGCAATCAGTTCATGCGATTGCGAAATCCAGTCGTGAGGCAGATAGGGAGCTGGTCCGACAGCACAACCAGATAGCATCGCTATCTGAAAAAAAATGAGAACCGTGTTGCCAATGAATCGGGATAGGATCAAGGAGGCTCCTGCTTGTCTCGTGTAGATAAGATGCCGATTTTATCGGTAGCCATGCATGTTTATCTTGAGAATTCTGATGGGGGAGACCTTTGCCTCTTTGTCGATGGTATTTGACTTAATTGTTCAGGAACGTTGTCTTGGTCGCCTTCCTAAGCATCGGATTAAAGGTTTCCGGACCCCTGTCTTTAGACGGATCGCTTGAGAATATCTAATTGAGGAGAACGCTGAGGTTTGTACAGCCGAATTTTTTAGATGACTGACCGGAGAATCTTAGCAGAAGCAGCCAAGCTAACACAGTTCCAGCGATGGAGAGAAGAGTGAATGGTTGGAGAGAGCAACATCTTCATGGGTGTTCCTTTTTTATTGGAACACGTGATTCGTGACTTAACTCTTTCCGAAGTGGTAGCTGAATTCAATCATGTGAAAATCTACCCCCCGGCTTGGGCCGTAGATCGTGGCATCAGACATGTGGTGAAACCGGTATCCGATTGCCAGATTTCCAGGAAGGTGATAACTGACGCCTCCATGTGCAATGAATTGGAACGGTCCTCCAATATCTTGACGGCCAAACTCCCAATCACTGATCAGGGCTCCGCCGGCTCCAATATCAAATGTCATATTCCATGTTTTCTTTGTGAACGCGAGTCCGGGAGTGATCTCAAAGATAAAGCCTAAATCACCTGCCCCACGCAATGCACCGGCTGAGCCGTTGAGCCGCCAATGTGTGTCCCAGCCTGACGGACTTTCCCAGCCTACCGGCAAGCCGATAAATCCAAACACGTCGAATTGTTCAAAATCTTCCTTTTCACCGGGCGGTAAGCCAGCGTCCTGAAAATTCATGCCACCACGAATGCCAATACCCATAGTGTCAATGTTTTGAGCCCAAACGAACCCTGAGATACTCGTTAAGGTATAGGTTACAAAAAAAGTGATGAGAAGGACTCTCAGTTGAGTCGGCATCCTTAGGGCGTATCCATAGGGAAGCGGCTGACAATTATACATAGAACATTTGTTTGAGTTGAATGTTGAATGTTGAAATCTCATCACACGTTGCTGTCATCCTTGTTCTTATAATCCAGGTAATTTTTTGTCTTCTTTTGTCAAGAAGACTAATCGGAATTTCCGTTAGATATGTTGAATTTATCAGAAATCATAGAGTCGAGTTGGTATACACCTTGGCGCTGATTTCTTCAAGTTCAGCATCAATCCTCATTGGGGTTGCCGAGAATAGTC
>JBMYWX010000379.1:0-2317 GCA_049607825.1 Nitrospirales bacterium | reverse complement strand
TACCTACGAGGGGTTTACTCCGTCGAGAGGATCCCTATACTTAATTCTCCCCTCATTGTCCTAATTCTCTTAGACCTGAACCATCCCAAAGGGACTCGCACGAAGTGCTTTAGGAGATCAAGTGGGATCCTGATCTGCACACATACCGGTGGTCATATCAATTTCTTCAAAGAAAGAGGTTGATATGTTCAAATCGTATGATCTCCAAGCCAATGCCTACATTATGAAACCCATGGAAGTTGATGGATTAACCGAGGCCGTGAAAATGTTAGAAGGGTTCTGATTTACAATTGTGACGTTACCACCGAAAGAGCCGTAACACAAAAGCCGCATGCATAGTGAAAGGTTTGAGTTTCTCTGGCACAATACCTGGCCAATACATGAGAATGGTTGAAGGACGATGAGTCGATTGCGGGTCAAAAAACTTGATGAGAATCCAGAGATTGAGTTGGTGCGTCTCCAGCATGAAATTGCTGTGCTTCGCGATCATGAACTACAGCGCCAGAAAGTGGAGTCTGAACTCCATGCCGCCATGGAGAATTTGACGCTTCATCAAGAGGAACTTCTGACGCAAAATGAACAGCTTCGTCAAGCCCAAGATGAACTTGAAGAATCACGTCGGCAATTTGTTGACCTCTTTGAAGCCGCACCCATAGGCTACTTTATTCTTGACCATCATGGTGTTGTGACACAGGTCAATTTTAAAGGGGCGGAAATTTTGGGGTACAGTCGTGATTATCTTCTTGGTAAACCTCTACTTCCCTACTTGACTCATCCAACGCGTATGGCTTTTTCTGCACATTTACGCTCCATTTTTGGGGATGTGACCTCGGCCTCCGCGGAAGTTGATTGCCTGAACAGTAGTGGCCGAGTGGTCCATGCCCGCGTGGAAAGTATCTTAATTGACGATGCCAAGAATAATGTCCGGCGATTTCGGACTGCATTGATTGACATTACTGATCGAAAACAAGCCGAAGGGGCACTTCTTCGTACTGAACGACGACTTCGCCAAACGCATAAAATGGAGGCGATTGGGACATTGGCGGGGGGGATTGCGCATGACTTTAATAATATTCTCATGGCCATGATTGGGTTTACTGAGATCGTTCAGGCACAAATTCCTCCTAACAGTCCATTACGGCAGAAATTGAATGAGGTACTGGTTGCGGGATGTCGTGCCAGAGATCTGGTCAAACAAATTTTGATGTTTAGTCGTCAAACCGAACCGGAAAAACAATCGATTGCGATGAGTACAGTGGTGAATGAAGCGCTGAATCTTTTGCAGGCCACGATACCTTCGACCATACATCTACGGGCGAATATCGAAACTGAAACAGCATGTGTGTTCGGCGATCAGACTGAACTGCATCAAGTCCTGATTAATTTATGTACCAATGCCGAGTATGCGATGCGAGAAACGGGGGGGCTGTTAGAGATTAACCTGAAAGAAGTCGAGGTATCGTCTGAATGGGCGAGTCAGAATCCTCCACTAAAACCTGGATTGAATCTTTATCTAACGGTCACTGACACTGGGCCTGGTATGCATCCTCAAATACAAGAGCGAATTTTTGATCCATTTTTCACTACAAAAATCTTAGGCGAAGGTACGGGAATGGGCTTAGCGATGGTGCATGGGATTATCGCCAATCATAAGGGAATCATTGAAATAGAAAAAACGAGTTCTCAAGGTACGGTATTTGCCATCTACCTACCCATTCATATTGACTCATATCTTCCGATCTTACCATCCAATTTATCTGTTCCTCGAAAAAGCGGACGAATTCTCTTCGTTGATGATGAGGCCCCATTGGTTCGAATGGGTGAAGAGCTGCTGCAGCAATTGGGGTATGACGTGGTGGCCTGTATGAGTGGACGGGATGCTTTGGCCTTAGTTCAGGAGAATCCCAACTATTTTGATATTGTCATCACTGATCAAACCATGCCTGGCCTGACTGGTGAAGATTTGGCCACTCATTTACTGGCGTTCCAACCTCAATTACCCATTATTCTGATTACGGGTTTTAGCCATGTCATGACCTCGGAAAAGGCCAAAGCCATGGGAGTTTTTGCCTTTCTTTTGAAACCCTTAGTCATAGGGGAGCTTGATCATGCGATTCAAATGGCATTGTCTCTGGACTAAGCTCTAGCTTATTTTTATGGCGATGTTTATACTTTACTTTTAATTATATCAAACTTTCCTTTCTCCTTTTTTTACCTCCCCTTTCATAATTTGACCTGTGTCGGTAATAGTTGGGCACGGTTCGACTGTCTACAACCCCCGAATTTGAGATACGTTGTTGAGGCGATGTCGTTCACG
>JBMYWX010000378.1:0-2318 GCA_049607825.1 Nitrospirales bacterium | reverse complement strand
CCTCTACACCGTCATCACCGCCCATGCCATAGAAGTGATACTGATGTATACCTGTATCAAAATGACATTCACCTAAAACGTATCTCGTCGTTCGTTGCTCGAATCTCGTCTAAGAGACGATTTCTCTTTTCATGAGACAGATCTTACCCGATGGCCTCATCTCGAAATCGGAAGTGATCCATCAAAATCATCCAATGAGGCTAAGCGATTTCTAATATGAAATCGTTTGTATCTCCTTAAAACAGTCTTTGTTTTTCACGAGATACGATTCACGCTTGCGCGCCGTAGCGCTATAGCGCGCAGGCACGAACGACGAGATACACTTTCCCATAATTGGCACAGGCATGTCAGACATTGTATGGTAAGTCACCAGAAGAAGAACTCTCGAAAAAAGAATGAAGGGGAAACACCTATATGTCTGAATTAGTCAAACCAAGCGTTCAGGCCTTCCTGGTCTGTGACACAATCATCATTGACAGTCTGACAGGCAAAAAAAGCATCATCGGCGCCTTTACCCATCTGTGGGCCAAAACATTTCCTTGCCAACATCCTCAGATGGGCGTGTACTTTTGCCTGAACGATGCGGAAGGTTCGTATCAGTTTGAAATCGAATTGGTCTATTTGGATAAGAATCAGACGGTAGGAAAGGGCGCCATTTCACAGATTGACATCAAAAGTCGTCTTGAAACCCATGACTTCGGGCTGAATATATCAACTCTCGTATTCCCTGGACCCGGACGTTATGAATTTCGCCTCTTTGCCAATGGCCAATTTGTGACGCAAAAAGATTTTTCAGTCATTCAGCAAGAACTTCCACAAAACCCACCTACCCCTTCCTAGCCTTGACTAGAAACCCGACAGCTGTCAAATTCGAATAGCCTCTGAATATTACAAACAAAACAGCTACCCAACATAATGCGAGTCAATTCGAGACAGGAGTGAGCTTAACTCACTCCTGAAATATTTCATACGTTATCTTTCTAGCCCTTCTTCGACTCTTCATTCTCTACAGCCTGCTTCGCAATTCTATCGATGACATGTGGAGCAATTGTCCGTATAAATCGTCCGAAGTATCCACGCCAAGACGTCAGCAACAATCGCTGTCGTTTGCCCAGGGCTTTTACGATCATGCCCGCACAGGCTTCGGCTGTAATAAATGATTCTTGATTGCTTGGATTTTTCCCAATAGCTTTCCCGTCTGCTCCAAATGATCGCTCATGTATTTTTGATTGCACATAGTCTGGTGCAATAATCGTGACCGTGACACCAGACTCGGCTAATTCAATTCGTAGTGATTCAAAAAATCCAATCATGGCATGTTTACTTGCCGCGTACCCCGTTCGTGTTGGGACTCCAGTCAACCCTGCAACGCTCGAGATCGCAACCACTCGTCCTTTGGAATTTTTCAGGTACGGAAGTGCGTACTTCGTACAATACACACTACCTATATAATTCACCTTCATCAGCTGTTCAAAAATCGACAAGTCCGATACCTCTTCGAACCGCGTCCACATCGACATCCCTGCATTATTGACGAGTATATCTATGCCCCCAAATCTTTCCACCGCATATTGGATCAGTCGTTGGCATTCTTCTTCCACTGTGATATCTGTTGAAACCGCACACGTGATCGCGCCTGCGCGTTCACATTCAGAGACCGTGTCTTTAAGACGGGGCTCATTTCTTGCGGCCAGAATCAGGATAGGTTTCTGTGGTGCTAACTCCAGAGCCAATGCACGTCCAATGCCTTCTGAGGCTCCCGTAATAATGATGACTTTCTTTAAAAAATTTGCCATACCTTTCCCGGCTCCTCTCATACTCTAGAAGCTGCAAAGATTATGTGATACTGGAATCTTCGAAATCATGTATTTCACAACGTTTGTATCATAAGTCAGGTTATCGATGATCACCTCTTTGATCATCTCAATCTGCACCCTCAAGGAGTAATGTATCTTGTTGACAGGCGCTCAGGATAGGCGTAACATTAATAATGCTTTTACTGCTTGGAAACGAACCATAAACGGTTTAACCTCGAGCAGGTCCCTCCACAAGCCTTACCAAAGAAGGAGGTCTTCCATGGCAGACGCTACGCCACCTGGTCACTTAGCCCAGTCTGTGGTAGTGATAGCCTCCCTACCATAACAGGGGTTTTTGTTTTTGCCGAGTTGCTGTCCCCATCCTTTTTAAGAGACCCTGCTATAAAGCAATAAACGTCTCGTTCTTATGGCTCTCACTCTAGGATGTGATAGAATCATTCCAAGAGCATTCTTAAAAAAATGGGATTCTTTCTATTCGGACTAACCGGCCATGATGTAAAC
>JBMYWX010000377.1:0-2333 GCA_049607825.1 Nitrospirales bacterium | reverse complement strand
CCACGAGCATATCGGCTTCCCAGTGGCCGCACGCTCGGCGTGTCGTAGCCGCCTTCGGCCGCTTCTCCAAGCCTGTTCAATGCTTGATGCGCTCGCCGGTCTTCCGATACGGCCGCTTCGGCTTGCGCTTGTGATGGTGACGAGGCAGAAAGGCCCGTAATTCCAGCGCCCTCGTATAAATGTATTGGTAAATGGCCTCGTGGCACACCGAGGGCAGCTGGCCTTGGCGTTTGAGCCGCCTTGCAATCAATTCTGGCGTCCAGCCGAGGGGTACTTTCTGGTGCACATACGCCCGGACAAGCGGGGAGTTTAAGCGGTCGCGTGTCGCACGATGCCGGAGTCGACAAGCAGCAAGTTGTTGTGCCCCTCGCGAAAAATAGGGTTTGCCTCGCCAGGCATTCCGTTTCAGTTCGCGACTGATGCTCGTGTGACTGCGTCGCAAGCGGCGACCAATTTCTCTGAGCGTCAGCTGCTCGTTGCGCCACCAATAAATCAGCGTCCGTTCCTTGTGATCCAAATGCCGGTACTGTTTTTCCATACACCACCTCCTGTTCCATAAGGATAGAGTGGTGCACTTCAGTTTAGAATACGGGGTGGAGAACCTCAATAACCGTCCGAGGAAAACACGAGGCTATCAAACTCCCAATCAACTTTTTCACAAACGCTTCGTCCCGCTGCTGGAGCAGAACATTGCACTTACTACTTGAATTCAAGTCAAGCCGGAGGATCTTCCACATATTTCAGAATGTCTACATTTTGGAGCGGCTTACGCATTTAGGGGATGTACTGCTCTCTGTCTCCGTATGGAATTTGAGTCGAGTCCTCCAATTTGTCTTTGATATTTTTAAGGTAGGTATCCATGAAATGTTCCTTGATGCTTTCCTGGCCTAGATCCTTCCAGAAATTCCCAACCGATTTCCTAGCGGCGTCATGTGTTTCAAGATACACATAATCTGTATTTTTGAGTAAAATCACCTCTGCTCCCAAATGTTCATAAATGCCGTGAATGGAATCGAGTAATGTGATGGGAGGGAGCAGTGGCACCACATCGTTTTCATCAACGACTCGCGTAAGGGGAAGAAAGTTGTACGCCTTGACACCTGCTTTGTTGGTCACCTTCGGCTGTCCGAAATTTATGGATTTTTCTACCTGGTATCCATCCTTATGCAAATACATCATGAGCAGGGTTGAAATGGCAGCCCCGAGAGAATGTCCTGTGATTTTCACCGCATACTCTTTTTTGAGATAAGGAGCCATGTCGTTATATATCTTTGTTGTGTCGACATCGAAACCATGATGGACATAAATGCCCAATTTCCCGTTCTTCGATTGAGCGTACTCGCTATCTTCCAGAGCATTTTTGAGATTGGCTGTCCCTCGTACCGTGAGGACCTGGAGTCGGCTTTCTGGGAAAATCTCGAGGAAATAACTGACATCAGTATCGGGTACAGTGGCTACTCTCACCGTTTGCGGAAAGGCCTGCTTAATATCCTTTTCATTTGTGTAAGCTGCTTTGGCTCGCAATGCATACCAATTGACCTCTTCGAAATCGATTTTTTTGATAAATCTAATATTTTTAGACATATATCCTGAGCATCCTCCAAGGATTAGAGTTGCCAAAAAAAAACGAGTATATCACTTCTCTTCATACTTGTGATCTCCCTTGCCCACGTTTGAGATAATCTTGCATTGGAATAAGATGTGTTATCGATGCCTCGGCTTCATAATGTTCTATTTCACCTGGGTCGTGCGACATGAGCCCAATGGAATTGGTTCAGACTCGCAACTCAAATTTGCATTTTAAGTGCCACGCGGCGTAAGCCCGTGGGTATCTACTCATCTCTCTGCGAAAAGTACTATATAAAAACAGACATGCCCCTAATCTGGCGCGACTCGAAGGGCGGAATCGGTTGTTGGGAAAGGCTCCAACAACGGTCGCGCTCTTTGAGAAACAGCATGTCAGACTTGGACGTAGTATGGGCCTTCGGGTGTCTTGTGCGGTTTGCCGACACGGCGGCCCGCTAATTCAGCAGAGCGTCCACTCAGATGGCTAGATAGTCAGCATCGGTCATTTTGCAACAACCAACTTGACCACAAATATTCTCAACTGCGAAACAAAATGAACCGCAACAACTGAAGCGTACAAAGTCAGCAGCGTGCTGGGATTCGAAAACTCGCCCCAGTCTACGCATTAGCATCCTGTATTGGTCGCCCACTTTGGCTTCTTGCCATCTATAACCACATTACAGTCAGTTTATAATGTTAATAAGTTGTGTTTCCCACCTGTATTAGAAGCCCAGAGTGCGTGGCTTTTATTATTATAAATCACCAAG
>JBMYWX010000376.1:0-2408 GCA_049607825.1 Nitrospirales bacterium | reverse complement strand
CTTTATCCCAATCCATGTACTAAAGATTGCACAGTCTTTGACTTTGACTGTCACACCTGTTGGCTCGTGTCGTTCAATGCTCACTTGCGGTTTGAACAACGATTTGGCAGGTGCCCCATTTTTAAGATGGAGGATGATATTTACGAAGATGCCAATGGCGATGCCCATCAGTAAGTCTGTTGCCAGCACACCAATGACAGTTGAGACAAAGATTATAAATTGTTCTCGACCTATCTGGTACATATGAATAAATTCTTGGGGTGAGGCGAGACGAAAGCCCGTAAAGACCAGCATAGCCCCGAGTGCAGCGAGCGGAATTTGGTTAATCAATCCAGGTACGAGTGCAACAAAGAGTAAGAGGAATGACCCATGAAACGCATTGGAAAATCGAGTTCGTGCTCCGTTATCAATATTAGCTTTGCTTCGAACAATTTCAGATATCATGGGTAATCCGCCTATGAACGCAGCTAAGGTATTGCCTACGCCTACGGCTAACATATCCTGATCATGATTCGTCTTACGCTTCCATGGGTCAACCCCATCGATGGCCTTGGCGCTGAGCAACGATTCAATGCTCCCAATGAGTGAAAACATGAGAACGTATTCCCACCCTACCGCGGTCATGAGTCCAGAGAAGTCTGGAAACGTAATGGCATGAAACATATTTTCTGGGACAGCTACAAGAAAGTTTTTCCCGAGCGGATAGTCTTGTCCTGCGAATGTATAGGTGCCTTCCTGGCCAATATTGAAAAATATTGTGAGTGGGACAGTGACAAGGAGTACCATCATTGGTGCTGGGATGATCTTCAGTTTAGGGTTCTTAATAAAGAGGTACCCAAACATAATGATGAGGCTCAAGATTCCGATGCTACCGACCAGAGGATTCATCTCCATCACAAATTGAGGGATTTTGGCAATGAGCTCTAATGGTTTCCCATGTGGGCTGTCTCCCAGAGCTATGGGGAACTGCTTGGCCATAATGATGATTCCGATGGCCGCAAGCAGTCCATGAACTGCAGAGGCAGGAAAAAATTCACCTAAAATCCCAGTACGAAAGACCCCAAATAGGATTTGTAGAATGCCGGCGACGACCCCGACACCCAGGGCAAGTCTATAAGCTTGATAGTCAAGGGCCGGATCTTTTCCTCCTGTAAATCCAAATTCAGTGACACATCCAATCGCGACGACAATGAGTCCTGCTGCAGGTCCCTTTATGGTGAGTTCAGAATTACTAAAGAACGTGGCCAGCATGCCACCAATAATAGCGGTAAAGATGCCAGAAATTGCGGGATAGCCGCATGCGAGCGAAATTCCCAAGCACAATGGCAGTGCAATGAGGAAGACGAGAAAGCCGGAAACAAGGTCAGCTTTCCAGTTCCTTTGAAATTCTGAGAACTTTCCTCTAGGTGTTGATTTAGTTTCTGAAGTTATCATTCCATCTGGAGGAGTGCTCTGATTAATGAATGTGACGAAAAGAGTTGTCTTAGTACATACGATCAAAGAGCGAGAAACTGGAAGGACCTCGAGTTAGGTTTTTGAGCAATGCCCTATTGAAGGTACAAAAAAGCCAGTCAGGTTCGCGATAATAAATGCTGAACACATGACTGGCATGTACTGCTATTCGTCTGGGTCCACTTGGCACGAATAACCCTACATTTGATTGCCTTATTCTGTAACGGTAAAGTTCCCATTCAACAGAAGTTCTTGGCTTCCCCGTAATGGTAACCTATTGAGTTATACCAATAATTTAGTGAACCGACAATAAATGTCAGCAGAAGATGTAAGAAATTTTTGAGAAAATGATGAGAACTGAACGGGTGGGTTAGAAGTCTGTACTCTGCAGAATGTTTATCTGTCTACAGGCAGATAAACAAAAGGCATTAGCCGTAGATGTTAAACATCACGAGTACCGCGACGATTCCGATAACTGCTAGGTCAAATAATGGCTCCACTTGAATGTGCCTCTCGCTAGTTAACTTCGTCTCTTAAAAAACATCTCATTACTTTCAAGTTTTAATTAAGCAAATGATGTTCCAAACGGTTTTATTGAGATATTCATGGAGATATGTACATAAGCTACTGAATACATTAAAATTTAATAATTAATAACAGGTATGAATGTAAAGCATGGTATATTCGAGTGCGAATTCGCACTTGTGATGGAGAGCGGAAATGCACAAACCTTAACCTTAATGAAGCCCAATAATATAACATTAACTAAAACTGTGGTTTACGGCACGATCCTGTATGCCAGGCAGCCGGGGTTGCAGGTGTAGTTGAATTTGGATTTTTATTTTTATGAAGGGCAATCTGTCTTAAGACAAGGAATATGTAAAAGGTATGAAGTCATCTGTATCCTGGAGGTTTCCTGAAATGGGTAGCGAGTTGGTCATCCAACTGGCTTGCTG
>JBMYWX010000375.1:0-2410 GCA_049607825.1 Nitrospirales bacterium | reverse complement strand
ATGAATGTTGAGGTGACCTCAGTATCAAAGAAAAAACAGAAACTTTCTGGAGCGGCGGCGGCGATTTTTGTGATCACTCAGGATGATATTCGACGGTCTGGAGTGACGAGCATTCCCGATGCGCTACGTATGGTTCCGGGTGTCCAAGTTGCACGACTTGATAGCAATAAATGGGCTGTTTCAGCCAGAGGGTTTAATAGCCGCTTTAGCAATAAAATGCTGGTGTTAATTGATGGGCGCAATCTCTATAACTCCTTTTTTGCAGGAACGATTTGGGAAGCTGCCGATACCATACTTGAAGATATTGAGCGGATTGAAGTTATTCGCGGACCTGGTGGAACCCTGTGGGGTGTCAACGCCGTCAATGGTGTCATTAATATTATCACGAAACATGCCAAAGACACTCAGGGCGGACTCGTTTCTACCTTAGGTGGAACTGAAGAAGCCATTGGCGGAGTGAGGTATGGTGGAACGTTTGGTCAGGATCTGCATTATCGGATATTTGCGAAAGGGTTTAATCGAGACACGTATTTTAATCAAGTGGGGGCCCATGATGATTGGCGTATGCTTCGAGGAGGATTTCGAACGGATTGGGATATGGATACGCAGAATACGTTCATGACAGAGGGGGCCCTGTATGATGGGGATGCTGGACAACGTGTCACCTTACCGACACTTGTGGCTCCCTCTTTTTCTCGGACCGTTGATGAAGATATTCGGATGACAGGAGGACATGTCCTATTCCGATGGGGTCATGAAATCTCACAAGACTCGGACATGGAGTTTAAGTTTTTTTATGACCATTTTCAGAGGGAAGAAACGGCGATTAATATTACGATCGATATGTTAGATTTGGATGTTCAGCATCGTTTTGCACTGCCATTTAATCAAGATATTGTGTGGGGATTAGGGTATCGCTATTGGATGGATGACTATCGCACGAGTTTTGCGATTGCCCCGACTCCACAAACGGAAACCTTTCAGTTGTTTAACGGGTTTATCCAAGATGAAGTTAGCCTATTAGAAGATACGATCAAAATCACTCTAGGGAGTAAGCTTTCACACAATGATTTCACTGGATGGGAGGTGCAGCCCAATGGTCGGGTTCTGTGGCAGCCGGTCTCGGAGCATGCGTGGTGGGTTGCGGGCTCACGTGCCGTGAGAGTCCCATCTCGAGCTGCAGATAGTGGTGCACTGGTCCTCCCGCCTAATCCACCAACTTTGACCGTGCCTGTCCGGATTACAGGGAATCAACGTCTTGGTCCGGAAAGTTTGGTTGCGTTTGAAGCTGGCTATCGATTGGCTCCCATCCCTGAAGCGACGTTTGATATTACCGCGTTTTACAACCTGTATGACAATCAAATCGGAACGAGACGTACGGCCGTTTCACCGATACCTACCTTCCAATTTACGAATAACAAAGAAGCCCGTACGCATGGAGTGGAGGTCGCAGCCAATCTGCAAGTGGTGAAGTCCTGGCAGATTCGAGGGGCTTATACCTATTTGAATATAGATGTTGAGACCGAAGCGGGGGCTCTTGGATTACCTGACACAGATGAACAAGGCGACCCACATCATCAAGCCTCAATTCGATCGCTTATCAGTTTACCCTATGATGTCGAACTGGATTCATGGGTGCGATATGTCGATGCACTTCCGAGTCGATCAATTCCAAGCTATTGGGAACTTGATCTGAGAGTTGGATGGAAGCCCTGGAAAGATGTAGAAATTTCACTTGTCGGACAAAATCTTTTGGATACACATCATCCGGAAATGGCTTCTAGCTTTCTCATCACGCAAGCTAATGAAGTGCAACGCAGTATGTATGGGAAGGTAACATGGGGATTCTAAGAAGTCTTTTACGGGGTCACACTTACCATCGTTTGGATATGTCGAGTTGAACACACATTCGCTATTATTCAGGGCTGTATGTATGCTTCTGGCACTGTGGTTATTGAATGTCGGGGTATTTCCTGGCCAGGCTCTCGCCGGTCCTCGAACTGAATATAAAGTCAAAGCTGCCTTTCTCTATCATTTTGTTCAATTTACTGAGTGGCCTGAAGAGGCTTTTTCTCAAAACAATTCTCGGATTCACATCTGTACCTATGGGAAGAATTCGTTTGAGGGATTGTTGAAAAAAACATTCGATGGAAAGTCTGTCAATGCACGACGGTTTACCGTTCAATCATCTGTTTCTGCTCAAGACGTTCATGCCTGTCATGTCGTGTTTGTGGATCGAACAGTAGACCTCTCGAAGAAAGATGTTCAGCGTGTCTTCGAGCAGAGTCAGACGTTACTCGTTGGAGAGACAGACGATTTCCTTGAGTCTGGTGGGATGATTCAATTTTTTGAAGCTGATAAGAAAATTCGATTTGCGGTCAACCCGGATGCTCTTGATCGGAACAATATT
>JBMYWX010000374.1:0-2416 GCA_049607825.1 Nitrospirales bacterium | reverse complement strand
AGGGGCAGGGTTTGTTGTCGAAACGCTCCCTCAGCGACACAGCGAGATGATAACAGGATATGCTCAATTGAGTCCCTTGCCTGAAATGTTAGACATGCAATGGGGAATCTTATTGCGTCAAGACATTCATGAGGTCGTGGCCCCCGTGTGGGAGGTCCAGAAGAAATTCTTAGGAGTTGGCCTAGCGATCTTGCTTCCGTTGATGGGAGTGCTCTTTTGGAGTCGACAACAAGTTCAGAAGGTTCGAGCGCAGGAACGAGAGGCGCTGTTGGTCGCACAGCGGTTGGCTGATCACTCATATGCCATTGTGGAAACGTCGCCAGTAGCCATGATGTTGGTGTCGGCAGATGGTTATATTGAATTGATGAATAGAAGTGCTGAGCAACTATTTCGATTTTCCCATCAAGAGCTTCATGGGGCCATGATTCATGATCTTTTTACCCAAAGTAAAGGAAAGGACTCTAGTAGCCAGGATTTATGGCTTGATGTCTGGTGTTCTACAACGTCACATGACCAACCTTATGAATTATTGGGATTGCGTAAGGACGGATCCGAATTTCCTGTTGAACTGAAAATACGTCGGATGAGTGAGGTGTGTGGAAGTGCTGACAATGAGGAGGAAGGGTCGGGAAGCGTGGTGATGAGTGTTCAAGATATTACCGAGCGAATACAAGGTGAGCTAGTTTTTGAACATCATTTAGCGCATTTAGAAGAGAGGATTCAACTTCGAACGGCTGATCTTCAACATGCCAAGGAAAAGGCAGAAGAAGCGAATCACACAAAGTCCGCATTCTTAGCGAATATGTCGCATGAATTGCGTACGCCCATGCATGCCATTTTGAGTTTCGCTTCACTAGGTATTGAACGATATGACCAGGTATCGCCTGAAAAGGTTCTCGCCTATCTAAAACAGATAAAAGAGAGTGGGGCTCGACTGTTAGGTTTAGTCAATAATCTTATGGATCTTTCAAAATTCGATGCGGGTTATATGACTTTGGAATATCAAGATGTGGATATAAAAGAACTCATTCTGACGATCAAACGACAAACAGAGGCGCTGATCCAAGAAAAAGGGCTCAAATTAAGCATTGATCATTGGACTGATGATACGACGATCCTCTGCGATGCTGATCGTATGACGCAAGTTTTGTGGAATCTTGTGTCCAATGCCATCAAATTTACCCCAGAGGGGAATCGGATAAGTCTTGCATTTCGCTGCGTATCCATGAGACGAGGCCGTCGTCAGTCAGACGATGAAATGGTGCCAGGCTTGATGGTGACTGTGCGTGATGCAGGGCCAGGAATTCCAGAAGACGAACTTGAGTCCATCTTTGGGAAATTTGTGCAAAGCCGTGCGACGCAAACAGGGGCTGGGGGGACAGGGCTAGGTTTAGCGATTTGTCAAGAAATTATTCAAGCACACGGTGGGTATATTTGGGCAGAAAACCATCGAAATATTGGGGCCATGTTCCATTTTATAGTTCCCCTTCGTTCTAAGAATGTAAAACGAGTGGAAAGATGGAAGTTGCAGAGGTAAGCAAGGTGAGTTCGGGACAAGAAACTGACGTCGTCTATGAGAAAAAACTGTGAATAAACTGCTTAAGTCTATGAAGTGTATACCGATATACAAGGTGAATCGGAAGCAATGGAATAAGGACGAGACATAACTTATCAGGAATGTGCTGAGAGAGATGTTCGCGAAACAATCATTGTTATGGAGTGGTAAATCAGTCTGCCCCAATGTTGAGTCTTACCTTCAATTCTTTCAAAAGAATTCTGTTGAACCATGGTCCTGGACGAAGACAATATCATTTAGGCGGAGACTGTCAATATAGTCTGTCAAATAAATAAGAACCATGTTGATTGCAACTTCAATTCAGGAGAGCGACGAATGAAAATTCAAGAACGATCAGGTCTTCCTGTCTTACATCCAGAGGGTGAGCTAACCATTTTTGAAGCGGCATTGTTTAAAGAAGCGCTACAAGATTTATGTAAACATGAAGGGTCTATTGAACTTGATCTGTCAGATATTGAGCGTGTGGACTCATCAGGCATTCAATTGATGGTTGCTGCGGCACAGGATAGCCGATTAGTGATTACAGGAATGAATGATGGGGTCAGTGAGAAAATCACAGCTATTGGATGCGAAAGCTTAGTCAAGAATACAAAAAAATGTGACTAGCTGAAATCAAGAGGTCGAAGAACACAGGAAGAGGATAGCCAAGAAGGAATAGAGACGAGACATGAAAAAAAATCAACATAAAGCACAGCTCACACTTTCCGCTTTACATCTTCTCTTATATGTTTCGCAAGGAGTCTGTGAATGAGTCCCAATTGGTGGTGGGTGACTGGAGCATTGTGTGCTGGCATCGTAGGCGGATATTTCGCTCGCAGCAAAACATCATCTTCTCAAATG
>JBMYWX010000373.1:0-2429 GCA_049607825.1 Nitrospirales bacterium | reverse complement strand
AACATCGAGGAGGATCAAAGGGCTTTCTCAAAGTCTTGGATGATCGAACTCTGGCTTTTGCTGATTTCGTCGGCAACCGGCAATATATTTCATTAGGAAATTTAGCTGAAAACAAGCAAGCATTTATCTTTCTCATGGATTATGCCAGTCAAACCAGGATCAAAATTTGGGGAACAGCCGAAGTGATTGAGGATGATCCCGACTTACTCACCCAACTGACTGATGCCGCGTACAAAGGAACGCCTGAACGAATTATTCGATTTCATGTGGAGGCTTGGGATGCAAATTGTCGACAACATATTCCCGTGAGGTATTCCCAAGACGATGTCGATTCCATTGTGCAATCACTCAGAGACCGCTTAACTACATTGGAAACTGAAAACACAGAATTAAAAAGACAGTTGTCTGTAGCAGTGTAAGCCTTCATAAGATAATCCAGAATTTCATACTGAAAAAGGAGACAATGAAATGGTAACAACCGTACAATCTACTAATAGGACAACATCGACAAACGAGACAGCAAGTAAACCCAAAACGTGGGCCACAAAGGAAAATACAACCATGAGCAACGAACCCCAAGATTGGATCGAACAATTTCGCGCTCTCTTTAACAGTAAGGTCACTGTTTATGAGAACGGTATTCACAATGCAAAGGAGATGTTCTCAAAAGATGAAGAAACATTTCTTTCTTCGATCGGGGCTACCCCTCAAGAAATTTTCGACTTTGTGGAAGATTGGTGCGAAGACGGAACACCCGACCCTGAAACGGTCCTTGCCCTCACCAAAATTCGACAAGACTATTTATCCAAAGAACAACAGGGAAAATTATCTAAGAAGATCATACGTGAACATGAGTTCCCATCTCGAAGTGCATCCCTTGCTGACTTGGAGTGGTTTCCGCGTATCATCGAAAAGGCCAGAGCGAAACTTCGAGGAGAATTGCCAGAAGATCTTATGTATAGTTGTGGCGGCGATCGAAGATTCCTGAAAAAGATCAACATGGGACCAGTTGAATTTTTGCAAACCGTGAGAGAAGCCGGAGACAATATCGATCACATCGTAAAAATGGTGACAGATCGATCCAACACTTAATGTTCTCTATTCATTAACGCGGGAGATTCTTGATGCCGAAAATTGTACGCTTTCATGAAACTGGTGGACCTGAGGTTCTGAAACTTGAAGAGTTGCCTTTAGGCGAACCAAGTGATGGAGAAGTCCGCCTAAAGGTTGAGGCTATAGGGCTCAACCGCGCCGAGGTCATGTTTCGAAAAGGACAATACCTTGAGACACCTCAACTACCCTCACGGTTAGGATACGAAGCTGCGGGAATTATCGATGCTATCGGACCTGATATCACTGGCTTTCAAGTTGGCGACCGCGTGAGCACCATTCCGTCTTTTTCTATGGGTCAATATGGCGTGTATGGTGAGAGCGCCATTGTTCCCGCCTACGCGATTGCTCAATATCCAAATACCTTAACTGCCAGTGAAGGTGCCTCCATTTGGATGCAATATATGACGGCTTACGGTGCGCTCATCCAATATGGCAATCTTCAACAACATGACTCCGTCTTGATTACCGCCGCGAGCAGCAGCGTGGGGTTAGCGGCCATCCAGATCGTCAAGGCTGCCGGAAGTATCGCGATAGCCACAACTCGTGGCGCAGATAAAAAACCGTTTCTCCTTGAAGCCGGTGCGGATCACGTCATTGTGACCGATGAAGAAAATCTTGTAGAAAGAGGAATGTCACTGACTGGGGGAAAAGGAGTCCAGATGGCTTTCGATCCAGTCGCTGGGCCACTCCTGGAAGAACTCGCTGCTGTCACGGCACCTGGCGGAATCATTTTTGAATATGGAGCACTGGCCCCACACCCAACTCCATTTCCCTTGTTCCCGGCCCTCGCCAAAGGGTTGACCATACGAGGGTATACCCTTTTTGAAATCGTCAAAAACCCTAAAATGCTTAAGCAAGGAAAAGACTATATCTACAAAGGCTTAGAGACTGGCTCCCTCAGACCTATCATTGATCGAACCTTCCCCTTAGAAGATATTGTCGAAGCCCACCGGTATATGGTCACCAACCAACAAAAAGGGAAAATTGTCGTGACCGTTTAAATATACTTTTTTCGAAGAGATCGAAACCTTTTGAGCAGCTTGGTCCTCTGAACTCAAACATGATTCATTGCACCGATTATCATAGTCGTTCTATAATTGATGCTTAGGCCATAAGAGAAGAGTTCTTTCATTTTTTAACAGTGAATTAAATGGCAACCATTGGACAAATTATGACACGTGAATTAAGTGTGGTGAGCAGGACCACAACCATTCAAGAGGCCGCCAGTCATATGCATGACCAGCTCATTGGATCACTACTGGTTAAAGAAGGAGAGAGTTTTTCAGGAATTATTACCGAAGCTGATATTGTTCGAG
>JBMYWX010000372.1:0-2467 GCA_049607825.1 Nitrospirales bacterium | reverse complement strand
AGCGACAGCCTTTCATGACCTCTCACTCTATCCCTGGTATCAATTGATTCCCAGCATCTTGGGACGAGGCCTATCAAAGCTGCACGAAGCTGCAATGGAATTTCAACAATTGTCACGAAGAGAACATAGTGCAATTATTTTCCTTTCATTTTCTTGGCAAATTCTTGGCATTGCCTTTTTTTATCTCATTGCACGAGCAATCGACCTCGACATGAGTTTCGAAAGCTTGGGTTGGATTCGGGCAGGCCTTGGACTGCTGCTCTTACTTCCTATCTCTATTTCCGGAATTGGAGTGCGAGAAGGAGGGTTGATTTTTCTCCTCGCCTACTTTGGCATTGCTCCAGCCGTCGCCATTGCATTTTCGTTTCTTCTCTTCGCAAGAACCATTTTTCTAGGCCTCGTTGGAGCCGTACTTGAAGCCAAAGAGATATTGATTCCTATTGAAAGTCAAGATTAACTCTCATGAACACTTTACCTTCGGTTGCCATTATCATTTTGAATTTCAATAAACGAGTCGATGTTTTAGAGGCCATCGACAGTGCCCTGGCCACAGAGTACCAAGACGTTGAGATTCTCGTAATAGACAATGCTTCGACGGATGGTTCATGGGAAGCTATCACCGAGGCCTACCCGAGACTTACTAAAATCCGAATGTCCTCAAATGTTGGTGCTGCAGGCGGAAGAAATGCAGCTTGGCAACACCAAAAAGAACAGAGTGCAACCGACTATTTATTCTTTCTTGACGATGATGCCACCATCGCTTCAGATGGAATTTCGCAATTTGTGAATGCGGTTCAATCTGACCAAACTGTTGGCATTGCATGTGGAAAAGGCTACACGCGTTTTCCTTCTACCATTATCAATTCGGTTGGAATTCAGGCCAATTTCTATACTGGAGTCATTGAGGACATTGGGGCAGGAGAAGAAGATCTTGGACAATATGAAACACAACGATACGTCGATGCCTGTGGATGCTTTGGGCTTTTCATCAACGCCACACTCTTTGACCAACTCAATGGATTCAATGAAGCGTTCAACCCATATGGATGGGAAGAGGTTGACTTATGTCTACGGGCAAAACAATTAGGATATCAGTCACTGTATGTTCCAACCGCCATCATTCATCATAAAGGCACCAAGCTTGGTCGCAAACCCGTACCTCAATATGAACAGACCAAAGCTCGGAATTATCTTTACCTCATCAAACAACATGCGAATGTGCTGCAATTGATCACCATTGGGTTATATTTTCCATTTCGACTCCTGGCCCTTATCACAAAATTAGTGTATCAAGGAAATATGAATATTATTGCTGCACATGCAAGAGGAGCTTGGCGCGCTCTAGACCCACAACAATGGACGACTAAACAGAAAAAGACCGTCAAGTAATATTGGAGAACCATTCAATGTCCATCCAAAATCAAGTCATTGTTATTGGCCTTGAAGCTGCTGAACCCACACTCATAGAACAATGGGCACATGAAGGACAACTCCCAACTTTGCAGCGCCTCATGAAACAAGGAAGTTGGCGACACCTACAATCTACAACAGAAATTTCAAGTGGGGCCACCTGGCCTTCTCTCATCACGGGAACGAACCCAGCCAAGCATGGTATGGGCTTCTATCACCGACAACTTCAGCCAGGAACCTATACCATTCGAAAGAAATACGCAGACGAGACTGCGACAGCTCCCTTCTGGAATCAACTGAGTCAGAATGGAAAACGTGTTGCCATTCTAGATATTCCAGATACACATGCGACTGAAGATCTCAACGGGGTCATGCTTGTTGGCTGGGGAGCTGAGGGCTTAAATGCCAAACAACATTCGTGGCCGAGACATCTTCTTGATGATATTTTTTCTCAAGTTGGGCATCACCCTCTAGAGTTTTGGTATCAGGAGAAACCAAAATCCATAAAGGGATGGAAAGAATTTACAGCAAAACTACTGGAAGGGACACGGAGGCGTACTCAACTCGCGAAATGGATTCTCTCCAAAGAAGCGTGGGACTGTTATGTACTTGGTTATGCTGAGCCGCATTGGATCGGCCATTACTTTTGGCACCTTATCGATAAGAGACATCCCGATTATGATCCTGAATTAGAACGGGCTTGTGGAAAAGCGATTCTAAACATTTATCAAGAAGTTGATCAAGGAATTGGTGATCTCCTCACAACCTATCCTGATGCAACAATTATGATTGTTTCTAATACGGGCATGGGTCCAAACTTTAGTGGTCAACACCTGCTCCCGCAAGTATTAGAACGACTTGGCTATACCCAAAAACCCAACACTAATGGGTTAAAACGGTTCCTACCGAACCAGAAATGGGGGCCGTATTATGCCATAAAGAATATGGAGACACTTGTTACGCCTAAACTTATGGAAATAATGAAACGAGTGATTCCAGAAAACCTTTGGGACCGAGTCACCCGCAACATTCTCACGATGGGTAATAACTGGAAAGA
>JBMYWX010000371.1:0-2481 GCA_049607825.1 Nitrospirales bacterium | reverse complement strand
AAGAATCCGACCAGCCACCAACACGCCAGTAATACACAGAATTACGAGAACCGCTAACCCATAGAGCGCGACTTTAGTCAGGAGCTGATCTAGCGGAGCATACGTCTCAGCAGGATCTTGACGAACGAGCATATGCCACTGATGACCACCAAAACTTTCAGGGGCCAATGCCATACCCAGGTGAAGTGGAGCAAAGCCCACGATTGAATTTTTCGTTCCATGGGAATCAGGGTCGGCCATCAACCACCCAGGCTTCTTCGTCGCTATAGCATTGACGAGTTGAGATGTCGCGCGATGTTCCTCTAACGAGAGTACAGGACATAAAAGCGGCATGCCATCTGACGCCACCAGCATGGCATGCCCGGTATCTCCGGCCGTAACCTCAGAAATTGATCGAAACAACGAGTCCCGCCGAAGCAGAATACTCACAGCCCCGACCGCTCGCTGTCGCTGACTATCATAAATGGGAACGGCAACATTCAGTACATGCGTGCCAAATGAGGGGTCAAAAAATAAATCACTCACAAACACCTGTCCCTGCTCACGACGAAACACTGCATTCCACCAATCACTCTCTCCGTGAAAAAACTTCACCTGAGGAAAGGAGCTTAAGACTAACGCCCCTCGATTATCCGTGACCAAAATTGCTAGGTAGTCAGCCTTACGTATCGCATGCCACTCACTTAAATAATTGGTGGCATATTGATTGATAAACAAGGGAAACTCATCTTGGTGAGCACGTTGCCGCCAGCGATCTTGCCACTGCTGAATCAGTGCCAACACCTCATCAGAATTTTTATTTTCATAACTCCGGTTGGAGTCCGTCACGGCACTGCGAAGAAAGGGAATGGTCGCCAGTTGCTGAGCCTCATTAATCCCACGGGTAATTTGCGTTTCAACTTTTCGAGCCACCTCAACGGCAATCCCCTTAAAATTAATACCCGCTGCTTCTCGTAACGCACGTTGTTCTTCAAAATAGGTTAGGAGAAGAGAAAGGATCAGCGGAAGAAGACCAACCAGCACCATGGCCAGAATGGTCTTCCCCTTGAGGCTTAATGATGGAAGAAGACGTTTCATTTACGTAACAGGGAAACAAACAGAGAACATGTCATAACCCCATAGGATTATAGGATATTTTGTTGTCTTCATTCCCTCGATGTCAAGGAATGGTAACGTTCTTTAGTCGTTATATGAGATAAGCTGTGCAATAGAAAGACCGCAGCAGGATAGTATAGAAACCCTGAAAATGTGGGAAGCTATAAGCACTCGAGACAAGTCGGTATTGAAATAATCAAGAATCAAACGCGTACTCGCAAAAACTTCTCTCTTAGAATTTGCAAACTAGAGATACTGTGGAAGAAACATGCCCAAAACATCTCCGCTGGAGAAACCGACTAGAGTGCCACCCCATGGAAGAGAATAGCAAACCCACCTCAAATGTCGCATGATCTTCAATAAATTCCTTCGCATAACAGAGAGAAAAGCAAGAAATAAACTTTGTGAATATATCTTGGAACTCAATCTTAGCTATTCATCAGGAATAACTATTGGGCCGCTTGCTGCAAATTGAGAATTTGTTGCACCGTTTGGAAAGTAGGCTTCAACTCCACCACCTGCCTGTCCATAAGCAGGAGCCACGGTACCGAACCACACATCAGTACCGGCTACCGCCTCAATTTCATAGTGATTCGAAGCTGACAAGCCACCAGGAAGAGCAAATCGACCAACAGCCGCAAACCCAGTAGGGACAAATGGGACTTCTGAGTCAGGGCACCCGTAGGTTCCCGGTAGAAAATCACCGGAACTGGGATTTATACGCTTATCTGGATTAAAGGGGGAATATCGATGAAATTTACGTGGTCTTTGCAAATTCGTTTTTTTCACCAGCGTGCTCGGATGTAGCGGCAGATTTTTGGGTAACATTGATTCTAGCGTTGGTAGCTGGCTACTAATTCGAGCTGTAGCTAATTCAATCGATTCAAGACCCCATGATGTAATTAACGGATAGGGATCAGTAAAAGCTTTTGCAATCCAGAGACCCACCATCACATCTATATTTCCATTAGAAAAGTCGCCTAATTCAGACAGAGCAATCGCTCGTTCCGCATTTAGGATAAGGAATGGTTGTCGAGTACCTTGATAATCTGCTGACACGAACTGAAAGCCCGGCCCACTTTCTGGAAGATCAAGTAAGGCCTGAGCTGCTGCACCTACATAAATTACGTGTGCCATGATTCCTTTATGTTAGACAACTCAACTTAACTGCATGCCACTGTAATATGTCCGCACTGAATTGACTCCCAAGGATACTTATACTTGTATTTTTTAGTTTGCTTGGGTTCGTTGTTGGATTCTGAGAACTACGAATTCTGCAGGTTTGAGTGGGGCAAAGCCAACGACAATATTGACCCTCCCTGTGGCTTGATCCAATGCGGTTGTGGTGTCTCGTCCACATTTCACAAAATAGGCGTCTTTGGATTT
>JBMYWX010000370.1:0-2502 GCA_049607825.1 Nitrospirales bacterium | reverse complement strand
CAAGGCTCCTCTTGACTCGTCAGAAAAAAGTACTATCTTTCAAATAGATAGTAGACATTACGGGACCACATCTGAGTAACGTTCGATAAGATTCACTATCAACACATATCAAGGCTCATCAGCAAGTATTTATATAAAAGGGGGAGATTCGATGAAAAATTTGAAAGGTATAGGGTTGTTGCTCCTCGCCAACATCCTCATTTTTATCACATTGTCCATTACATTCACGGTTCTATCCGAGTTCATCCTGCCGTCGTTCGGAATTGATATACGTGGATCGATTGGACAGCAAGATTTGCTGTGGGCCTTTGTCTTTGGTTTTGGCGGCGCCTTTATCAGCTTGGCATTCTCCAAGCAAATGGCCAAAAGCATGATGAACTGTCAGCAAATCACCCAACCGCGTACACAAGCGGAAATGCTGGTTTTTGAAACTGTTCAAAAAATATCCACACGCTTGGATGTCAAAATGCCTGAGGTGTACGTCTACGAAGGAGAAGACCCCAACGCCTTTGCAACCGGACCATCGAAGAATAATTCCATGGTGGCCGTCTCAACCGGCTTGCTCAGGAATCTCAATGAAAATGAAGTCCGGGCTGTACTTGCCCACGAAATGGGACATGTCTATAACGGCGATATGTTTACCACCACGATCTTAGCCGGCCTCATGAACACCTTCGTCTACTTTATTAGCCGGTGGGTGTATCGAC
This sequence comes from Nitrospirales bacterium, assembly GCA_049607825.1. GTDB lineage: Bacteria > Nitrospirota > Nitrospiria > Nitrospirales > UBA8639 > JAGQKC01. The sequence continues at coordinate 1,795 of JBMYWX010000370.1, read as the reverse complement.
AAGTCGCGGAACGGAACCCCATGCTCGGGTTCGGCGTCTATATTTTCTTACAGATTGTCTTATCGTTCCTGGCTATGATTCCGATCAGCTGGTGGTCACGACGACGAGAATTTGTCGCCGATCGATTTGCCGCCAACACAGTCGGCAAAGAACATATGATTTCAGCCCTGCAATCCATTGACCGTTGGGTCAAAGGCGTTGAATATCAGTATAGTACTGAAGACGCACTTGCCACGATGAAGATCTCAGGGCAAACCAGGAGCATGATGCAAATGTTTGCCACTCACCCGCCCATCGAAGCTCGAGTGGCCGCCCTGCAACGTCTGTAAGTTTTACAACCATAGACATCACCAAAAAGGGGCTTGCTATTCAGCAAGCCCCTTTTTACTTCTCCTAATTGACTCAAGGTCGCCTAGGCGACGATTGTTGCACCCCGGCACTAGAGCTGAGTCGGCAACCCAGATTGAACGCTGCCTTCTCACTGAAGGGTTAATTTCAGGTCGCCTAGGCAAACGTAATACTGTGCCTCAAACATTAGAACTACGGTTGAAACACAAAGTGACTTCGACGATTATGTTTCCAACAATTCAACGAATGTTGAGAGCAAAATGGTTTGGCTTTGCCATAACTCAACACTTCCATACTTTCAGGAGGAACACCCAGATCGACTAAATAGTCTTTCACCGCTTGCGCCCGCCGCACGCCAAGCGCCAAATTATACTCTTCGGTTCCACGCTCATCGCAATGACCTTGAATAATGACCTTTTTCTTAGGATAACGGCCCAAGAGGATTTTGGCATTGGTTTGCAATTCACTTAAATCATTGGGCCGAAGCGTGTATTGGTCATAATCAAAAAAGACATCCGATAACGTATACGGAATACCCTCAAGATCATCAGGTTTAGCGAGATCGGAAATCGGTGCCGGGCGAGAGAGATCGGCTATAGGCTCACGGGCACCTTCCCCAGATGAGGCATACATATCATTGACATTCACTGGCTCATCCGGTTCACGTGACTGAGACCGTTCAGGGTCGGATTTGGCAACTGGTAAAATAGGAGGAGCCTCGATAGGGCTTTCTTCCAATTGACTCGTAGTCATTTCATTTATTGGCGATTGACTATTAACTCGGGTGTGCTGACGCGAACTGCATCCTTCCAGGAACACCAGAATGCTCAAAATCAACAAGCCGAAGCTCGCGATTGAATGCATACCCGACCGCTTTCCAACGCAATGAACCATGACGCGATCTCCCTATCCTAGCCAACCACCAATAATGGCCACTGTACTCATGACACAAATGAAGGTGAAAACTCCTCCCTTGTCATCATCAATAGCTTGACACGCTCTTTTTTACTTTATCATACTGAGATGCCGATGCGTACCTCGTTTATGGGCAACAGGGTTCTCAAAGTGGGAAAACTTGACGGTATTTTGAATAGGCCGGTATGATCTCCATCGTTCATCCTTCCAGTGACAGACACGAGCAGCATTAGCGCTTACCAAGAATTCACACATCAAGGCCCGTGGTTATCGATTATGATTGAAGTTCAGCACGTCACAAAACGGTATGGCCCGCTCACCGCCGTTCAAGATATTTCCTTTTCCGTTGCCAAAGGGGAAATTGTGGGATTTCTTGGCCCGAATGGAGCTGGCAAAACGACGACCATGCGCATATTGACGGGCTATATGCCCGCCACAAACGGCTCTGTCCGTGTTGCAGACTTTGACTGCCATGAATCACCATTGGACGTAAAACGACGAATAGGATATCTCCCAGAACATCCCCCCCTGT
>JBMYWX010000369.1:0-2521 GCA_049607825.1 Nitrospirales bacterium | reverse complement strand
ATCCTCGAGTGGCTTGAAGACTTTCTCTTCAAGCCACTCAGACATCTCGGATCGTTTATTACTCATGTCAGTGATATTACTTTGGATTCACAGCAATAAAGAGATTGTTTCCTCGTCGACTCAATAACAAGACAACAAGTTCTTCTTTGGCAATCTTCGATACAATTTGTTGGTAATCATCGACGGTCGTGATCACTTCCCGACTCACTTCCTGGATCAAGTCCCCTGCTTGAATACCCGCAGCTTCAGCTTCACTTCCTGCGGCGACTTTACTGACAAGCACCCCCTTACTTCCTTCAGAAAGTTTCAGCTCACTTCTCTTTGCATCAGTTAGAGATTCGACACTCAGTCCCGCCAAAACGTTGTCAGGAGCTTTCATGGAAGGTGTGGGCCCTTCAGAGCCACCTTTGGCTAACATTTGATCCGTTGGTCGTTCCCCTAATTCAATATTTAATGTGGTTTCTTTTCCATCACGTAAAACAATGATTTTTTTGGACTTCCCCACTTTGGTTCGAGCGACCACATTTCGCAAGTGATTCACATCTCGAATGGGTGCTCCGTCATATTTAAGAATCACATCCCCACGTTGAAGACCAGCTTTTGCTGAAGGACCATTCTCATGTACTTCACTGATCAGCACGCCACCCTGATGGTTTTCAGGAAGTTGAAAGGACTGAGCCAGTGCAGGGGTCATCTCTTGAATGGCCACTCCCATCCAGCCACGGACGACTTTTCCCGATTTCATCAAGCTTTCCGCGATGTCCTTGGCAATACTAACTGCAATAGAAAATCCAACACCTTCTGATCCACCAGTTCGAGAGAAAATAGCTGTATTAATTCCAACTAACTCCCCCTTCATATTGACCAGAGCACCACCGGAGTTGCCGGGGTTAATGGCAGCATCAGTTTGAATGAAATCTTCATATTCCGTAATACCAACGCTACCTCGTCCCAAGGCACTGATTATCCCTAAGGAGACTGAAGACTTCAGGCCAAAGGGACTCCCTAAGGCGAGAACAACATCACCAACTCGAAGACTTTCATAGTTACCCCATGGCATCGCTGTTAGCCCAGCATCTTCACCTTTAATTTTGATGACTGCTAGATCCGTCTTTGGATCGGTTCCAACCGTCGTGGCTGGGAACTCACGTCCATCATGTAGCGTGACAGTGATTTTTGAAGCTTCTTCTACTACGTGGTTATTAGTAATAATAAAACCCTTGGTATCGATAATAATTCCAGAACCCGCACTCATGCCAGGAGGGCCAGGAGGACCTGGCTGAGGACGACCGGGAGGGCCTCCCCCTGGAGGACCACCAAACGGTCCAGGAGGTAAGGGTCGACCAGAAGAAGCACTTCCACCAGAACTTGTCACGGCAACATTGACTACGGTGGGACCTGCCTTTTGGACAATTTCTGAAAATCCTTCAACAAAAGCACCAGGGACAGCAGCATAGAGCACTGAAGGTGCCCACATACCCAAGACTAGGCCCAAGCCTAAGATCCCATGTCTCATGAATCGCATACGATCGGCATTAGCCAGAGAGAGCGTGAACATGTTCAGACCGCGGCACCTCATGAGTCTCTTCATAATGGTAGTCTCCCCTAGCACAAAATAGTGATTTGTTAGATTATTATTTTAAAGACAATCCTCGAACGTTGGGATTCTCATGATCGTCCCATTCGTTTCGCGTACAAGCCATATACCCTTGAGAACTCTAGATTCTACACTAATTCTTTCATTACGTTCAAAGCCCCAGTTCAGTAACTTTTGACAACGCAGAATCGCCTTAAATAGTAAGCTATTTTACCTATCAATTGGGAAAGATCTGTTGAATACAAGAAATTTTCAGAAATAATGGTGTAAATACGAAGAAAAGAATGGGTGATGGAAGAAAATCAAGGAGAGACAAATGCGGTAATGCAGAAAACTACAACGGCTTGCTCAAACCTGAATACCAAGTTTTCATGAGTCTGTAAAAAAGTAAAATAATCATTTTGAAGTTGTGATTTAAGATTATCGTCAAGCAAGAAAGACATTACTCTAGAATATCCAAAAGACTTCCTAAGGCTTCGTCTTGAAGAGCAATGGCGTTAAGATTGCTCTCGTAAGATCGTTGAGCACTCAATACGGAAATTAACTCTTCTTCAAGGTTCACATTAGAGAATTCTACTTCATCTAGTCCTTCAGTAGATTCTTGAAGAGCGACAGGATCTTGACCATTTAATCGATCAAGGGAAACTTGAACCCCGCCTGATGATACGTCTTCTGATATCGTTCGAGATTTTTTGAATTCTGGAGTATTGGCATTCGCAATATTGTTTGCAGCAGTATTGATTTTGGTTTGAGCAGCCGTTAAACCAGACAGCGAGCTTGAAATTCCTGCAAACATCAGCTTTTCACCTTATAGAATTTTAAAATATGCACGTAGCAATTGCAGGAAATATTGGTGCTGGTAAAACCACTTTAACCAAACTTTTAGCCAAACATTATAAGTGGAAACCACATTTTGAATCTGTA
>JBMYWX010000368.1:0-2533 GCA_049607825.1 Nitrospirales bacterium | reverse complement strand
TGTATTGAGATCCCCAAGAGTCGAGCTAAAATGGTGATCGGAAGGGTCGAAATGATTAGATCAAATTCTTCTGTCTGCTCTCTGACTTCTGTTCCATAGGTTAAAGATAGAACCTTGTTCTGGTCAACATGAAGGGCCCTGACTGAGCTTGACAGATTCACGTCCTCTCGAATGTCTTGATATAATCGTTGACAAAAAGCGCCATAACCTCCGTCTTTGGGATAATAAAAATGGTTAAAGTAAGTCTTACTATTTCGCTTGATCATATCAAGTATGCCAGAAACACGTATTTTTTGAATGGCCCATGCGGTGGAGATTTCGTCTGCAGAAATACCGAACAACTTTTCGGTGTAGGGTCGAAAGAAGAATTCCGTTAACGACTGGCCATACTTCCCAAGTGTAAAGGCATCAAATGAACTGGCAGCGCCACAAGCCTTTGAGTCACGAGTGAGATAATCCCACACAAATGATATCCCTGGATAAGGGAAAAATTTTATCGCTAACTCCAAAGGATTTACAGGATCAGTAATCCACTTCCCAGCAATATAAATCTTGCTTTGCCGGATATTCCGAGTAAGAGGAACCAGAGAAGAGAGCTTCTGAAGGGTATCCTGATTAGTAGTATACAAGCGATGAGCAGCAATGTCGCAATGAAACCCATGCCATTGAAAGGAACGAGCTAATCCCCCGGGAACCGATTGATGTTCAAATATAGTTGGCGACCACCCAGATTGCTTGAGCAACCATCCTATACTTAAGCCAGAGATCCCCCCCCCCAATATCGCAACCTTCATGATAGAGGATTCTTCAAATTTCTCATAATACTATCATCATGGTTCAGACAAACGAATCCATGCTCCATAAATTTCTACACGAGGAGCCGCAGGCAGAAGACTGGCTAGTAGGTAGTAATGTGAACCTGACGGGTCAGATAGAGACGGAATGCACCAATGCATCGTCTATTTTTTTGGGAGAATTGCATAATAGCATCAATGAATATGAATATTATTAATATAAAGGCTTGCCATATATCAATATCATTATTTGTACCAAAGTCAACACATGAAGACCCTTTTAGTCCAGGGAAAACTCTCTTTACGTTCAAATACTGTCTTTTTGTCAATCCGCCTGTAAAAGAACGAGATCTTTGATACACAATACCACATGTAAGGTCTATTTCGTAGTTTAAGCACACTCTCGGTCTACTAAATTGGCCAAAATATTATTCACACCAATGCATCCCGCCAACATAGAATCACCACAAGAACATGGCTCAACCTCGGCTTGCAAGCCCATAAGCTCTATTCTATGCACCAAAACAGCAAAAGGCTTCAGAGGCAAAAGACTAAATGTGAAAGTCATAAAGACAGCCGTCAGCTGTGAAAATCCAGAGTTACAACATAAGGTGGAGGCATAGAAATTGAGGGACCCTCTAGCCCGTCTCCAGTACTGCAATCTATTGAATAAATATGGTACATGTGGCCTAAAGCCTCATTAATGATAATTATCAAACAGTGATCTTGTGATGTCTCTCGCAAGCCTCACTAGAATAAATCTCTGCTTCCATCTGACATTGGCTCGTTATTCAGTCGTTGATAATTAGCAACAGCATTCCTCAATACATGTGATCATGATGTCTGAATCAAGCAGATTTGCACTACAGGGAAAAGACTCCAAACTCATTGTTGGGGACCTTATCCCAGGCACAGATCGACAAATTTTGTTCATCACCGGATTTCTGTCAAAACGATGGGGCAATAAAAGTCGTGCTCTAGCCGACTTATGTCGTCAACATAACTGGGGGTATTGCTGTTTTGACTTTCGAGGAAACGGAGACTCGGAAGGCATGTTTAACGAATACTCGCTCTCAGACTGGCTTGATGATGCCAGGCGTGTCTCAAACCTGATTGCCGAAGGTCCTCCTCTGACCATTATTGGCTCCTCCTTAGGCGGATGGCTGGCTTGGATTCTCGGTCAGGAACTGACTCACATACGACGACTGCTCCTTCTAGCTCCGGCTTTCAACATGATGGGAAAGCATGCTAATGATATTTCACATACTCGACGAGAACAATGGCAACAGATCGGCTGGATGCCGTGGGCTGACGACGCAGCACACCGTAATTTCCCCTTGTCTTGGAAGTGGGTTGAAGAAAGTGAAACATTATGGGCTCAACGATTCGATGCACTCCAGTCAGTGCAGACAACCATTATGCATGGCCTCCAAGACTCTGTCATTCCTCCATTGGGCAGTTGGCAAATGACGGAATATCTTCTTTCCCAAGATCCACAGTATCCCATTGAACTCCTGCTAAAAACAGGTGATCATCGATTTAGCAGTCCTTCGAACCTCAAAACATTTTTAGATGTAGCAAACCAGATAACCGCGCACACATTTTGATAATACCTTTATTGGAAATTTCTCTGAGTTTTGTAATTCCTATGATTTTTTGTATTTTTTCCAGTTTTTCTTTTCTAGTTTCGGATACCGCCCTTTTATTTTTAAGAAAAACCTCCAAGGCTTCGTTACTCT
>JBMYWX010000367.1:0-2544 GCA_049607825.1 Nitrospirales bacterium | reverse complement strand
TCTTGAACATGAACTCTCTATTCAACGACGTGAAAAGGGACGAAGAGCCGATGGACGTGAGGAAGCGCTCATTTTTGTGAGCGACTACCTTACAAGTCTGATTGCCGCGACTGGAATTGAGTTAAGTAAGAGTCCTGTCTGAAAATCAGCATATGCGGGATTGGAGGTTCCATTTCTTGTCCGCTCAGTATGTCTAGAGGCAGGATAAATGAGAAATAATTTTCAGCATGGATGACGCAAAAAATAAAAAGGCCGTGCGAGAGTGGATTATTTTTGCGTTATGCCTTGGTCTTGGTGCACATGTCACTTTAGGGTTAGTGATACATGATGCTGAAAATTGGCAGCCGCAAACTTCTGGAATGTATGGCCTCCTTATCAGCTTGGCCATTTATGTTATGGTGCAAGTGGTGAGGTCGATCTGGTGGATCGTGAAAGGCGAATCAACAGAAGAGCATTTTGATTAACGGTTTTCCTATCGTTGACTTGAATCACAAATCATAGGCTTCGAGGCGGGCCTCATTCTCGCTAGTCGCTATCTAAGACAATCCCTTCTTCAATCAGCATAATAGGAATTTGGTCTCGAATCGGGTAGAGAACTTTCTGATCTTCACGAATGAGACCGCCATCGATTTCCTCCTTTACTTGTTGTCCAGCCTTATTAAGAACTGTCCCGCTTCCAATTCCAGTATTTACCCGTTGTATAAGGTCATTGTCGGCTAGTGTCACGGTCAATTTTGTTTCTGGACAACAGAGAATAGCTAGGAGTCCAGGATCAATGGTTCCTTTATTGGCGTTATCCTGTTGTTCGGCCATGGCGTACTCCTTTGTCGAGTTCTGTCACAGTGAAGGGTCCAACAAAATGTATCACCCTCTTTGCAAAGACACAAGAGATCAAAATTATGGAATCTATTTCCTGTAATTTCCTCAAGGTCGCCGTATGCGTGGGTGAATGAATCAGGCTAATCTGCTACAGTGAATAGGCCACGAGAGAGCAAACCATGTTGCAAACGTTTTCTTCACAACTCCAGCGCTACTTTTGGACGGGCTTATTCATCATTATTCCAGCCTGGGGAACGTTATTAATCTTATACACGTTGTTTGATGCGCTTGATCATATGACTGTCGATGTGTTTCAGGCTGCGCTCAATGTCAAGGTTCCGGGGTCTGGGATTGCGTCATTTGCGATTCTAGTGTTGCTTGTGGGAATTGGCATGACCCATTTTGTTGGTCATCGTATCCATACGCACATTGAAGAATCTGTTGCCAAAGTACCATTCGTACGAAGTATCTATCACACATTAAAAAGTATGGCCGATGTCCTGAATTTTAAAGAACGTTTTGGTCAAAGCAAAGTGGCCGTGTTTCCCTTTCCGCGAGAAGGACTCTGGGGGATCGGGTTCATCATGGGCTACGCTCCACGGTGGTTGCAAGTGTCTCATGACGATGCGCTTGTCATGGTCTTTGTGCCGACGGCCATTCATCCATTTACAGGCTATTTAGCCTTTATTCCAGAGCATAAAATCCAACTTATAGAATTACGTCCTGAAGAGGCGATGAAGTTAGAGTTTTCAGCTGGACTCTATCGTCCGTCTCCCGGATGGCTTAATCCGCCTACGCACTCGGCCTAATTCAATCTATTGGTTATGATCTTGTGCAGATGAATGCCCCCCAACACGAGAACATCTTGATTCGAGGTGCTCTCCCGTCTGACTTGGACCTTCTCGTAGAATTTAATGCCGCGATGGCATTGGAAACTGAAGGACGAAGCCTCGATCAATCCGTGCTTCAAGCTGGGGTCCAGGCCATATTTGAACAACCCTCACGCGGATGTTATGTGATGGCCGAAGTGCAGGCAGAGCCGTCACATCCTGTCGTGGCTGGCCAACTATTGATTACCTATGAATGGAGTGATTGGCGAAATGCGAATTTTTGGTGGATACAAAGTGTCTATGTCCATCAAGACTGGCGGCAGCGAGGCGTGTTTCGTGCGTTGTATCACTATGTGTATGAGCAAGTTCAAGCACGTCGTGATGTGTGTGGTGTAAGGTTATATGTTGAACAGGATAATGCCGTCGCGCGAGCCGTGTATGCCAAAATGGGTCTGGAGCTCACGCCGTATCGAATGTTAGAACGTGACTTGATGGCACCCCCCAAGCTTGCAGACTCTCAACATGTTCCATAGTGATATCGTTCTTTTCGACATTCATGGACAGGCAGGATTCGTGCTTGCTAGTCTTCCTGTTGCATTTGTGTGAAAAGCCCAGCAGTCTATAAAAATCGTCTTTCTGCATCCAGTGGAGAGATCCTTTTCCGTTAACCCGTTTTCCGAGTGAATCCCATGCAGTATCATGTTGCCGTTTCTCAAGAATCCAATGTCGAGAAAGCCGTGGCAGCGTTGCACGAATCGACGGTTCGGTCGTTAGGACAGAAATCTCCTGACCTGGCCTTTCTCTTTTTTTCGTCACTCTTTTCGGAAGAAGCGAATGCCTTACAGGCATTAGTTCAAGAAAAAATCTCTCCACGATATTTGGTGGGTTGTATGAA
>JBMYWX010000366.1:0-2582 GCA_049607825.1 Nitrospirales bacterium | reverse complement strand
AATATCTAGAATTTAAAAATCAAAGCCCCAACCGTCCTACGACGGTTGGGGCTTTGTTACGTCAGGTAGAATGAATGACTAGACAACTAACGAGTCAGTTGATCATTGCCGAGATTTAAGTTCTTTCAGCGCCATCTTCGCAAAGGGATCTCCTTGTTGCAAGGCACGAGCATACAGTTGTTTGGCCTGCTCGATATTTTGATGTTCGGGATCTCCATCCGCATAGATAGAACCCAGGTGCACTAAGGCTGCGGTATAGTCAGGTTGTAAACGTAGGACATGTTGATAGGCCTCAATGGCAGCTGGAATATGGTTTTGCATCTTCAGTGAACTCCCGAGACCCAAATAGGCTTCTGCAGAGTCACGATCGTGCCGAATCGCTTCTCGGTAGGCCGCCGCCGCGCCGGCATAATTTCCATCAATCAGTAATGACCAGCCAAGCTTCATGTGCCATTTCTCATCGAGGGCGGTTTCCGTTGAGCTCTCCGGTGGCAAATGCACGAGCAATGGCGAGGGTTGTGCGTCTTGCGTCGGTTCTACGTGTAGCACATTTTCCACTTCTTGATTTATTTCTTCTTCAGGTTCAGCCTCTGGGCTTGAGGCAGAGGCAATGGCCACATTCTTCATGGCAGATGATGTATAGCTAGAATCGTGAAGACTGTTGAGAAGTGCCGCTTTCGTGAAAAGTCCTTCCTGTGCAAGTGAGTCAACGGTTTGATCATGATGATTGTTTGGATTCTTTCCCGTTGAACACCCAACGCTCAATACCAACCCGATCAAGATGTAGGCAACGCTACAGGTCTTATATGTGTTGATTCTCCAATACACCGTGCACCTCGCAATACAGGTTATGCTCACACTCTTTCTTGGGAGTCTGAGCCTTGTCCCTTTAATGTCTCGCGAGGTGTATCGGGTTATTGCCTCATCGCCTTGACGCCATCGCACAACACACATCTGCATTGCAACATGACTCGACAAAAGACGACTCAAGGAGAAGTGTTGAGAAGAAAATAAGGGAAATAATTTGAAAGAGAAGGAAACTACAGGAATGATTGTTGTCGTGACTCAAACCTCAGAGTTCTGAAACTTGGCCAGAAACAACAAGCCCGCCATTATGAGGCGGGCTTGTTAAATTTATCTTTGTGGAATGAGAATACCGAACCAATCAAAGAACTCGACTACTCGGCTTTAAATGCTTCGGTTAACAGTGGCTCTAATTCGCCTTTCTGCTCCATCGGACCTAAGACATCCGTGTCTCCATAAAATGTTCCATTAATAAACACTTTTGGCAAGGTCGGCCAATTGGTCATTTTATTGAGAAACTCCCGCTTCTCTGGATTGGTCAGCACATTGATGAGTTCATAGGGATGACCAAATTTGTTAAAAAATTCCATGGTCTCCACGGTAAACCCACATTGTGGCGCGGTCTTCGTCCCTTTACCATAAATGAGGATTTTATTGTCTTTAATTTCACGTTGCACTTCTTCTTCGATTGGATTGGACATAGTATTTGCTCCTTATACTTCGTCGGTGGTTTTTGCTTGGAGTTCGACTGCGTGAATTCGGCCATCTTTCATGGGAACATCTAAGGCTTGATAAATCATGCGGTGACGATCCAATAAGTTTTTCCCTTTGAACATATCGGACACCACATTCACATTGAAATGATCCATGGTCCCGGTTCGATCTTGGATGGAAACTTTGGCATCACTCATCGATTGTTGAATATACATTGTCAGATCTTCATTACTAATCATAGAGGCTCTCCTGTAACATCGTGCAGTTGGCTGTACTCTAATATAGCCAACCTTTCATTCCTTCCGCAAATCCAGCCAACTTTAAGCTGAATTATTCTGACGGACAGAGTACTTAGTCCCCATCTTTATACAACACTTCCCTGATAAATCCTCCAAGCCTTTCCAGAATGTTCATGGGAATCTCATGGCCACCGCGGAATTCATGCCATTCGACCGGTACACCTTCTGCGACCAGCATATCCCGAAGTTGTTGGGCCACAAGTGGTGAAAGAATTGGGTCATCTGTGCCATGGCTCTGGAATACCGGTAACCCCTTGCGATTCGGTATCAGTGAAGACCATTCATGTTGGGCAATCAAGGAACCGGATAACATCACCAAACCCGCCAATGACTGTTCACTTCGCAATACGGTATCACATGCAAGCATTGCTCCCTGAGAAAATCCGCCTAACAGCAATTGTTCTGAATCTACCTGAAATTCTTTTTTCACAATATCCAACAGTGCAACAACTTTTTGACGGGCATCAGAGAGTCCATTGGGCACTTCCTTCACGAGTTCCGTCCAGTTTCCCTGAGCCCGTTCTTGTGCCAGGCGTTCCATATCGAGCATCCACCAGGCCCTAGAATCTCCAAACCCCGCATCCAACATAAGAGGCGCCGCAGGAAAGACAAATCTTGTCTCATCGGGGACATCGAGTACCCGCCATAGAGGAACCAAGTCAGTGCCAGACGCCCCAAACCCATGAAGTAGCACAACAACCGGACCATCTCCATCACCGGTTCGATTGGGTCCTCCGGCAATGCGAACCTGAAGGCCTGCAATGG
>JBMYWX010000365.1:0-2591 GCA_049607825.1 Nitrospirales bacterium | reverse complement strand
GTCAGCGCGATCCAACCTCTTGGTCTCCATTGTTGCACATCAAGACCTCGACCACGTATGTCCATGGAAACCTCCAAAATACCTGACGCCAAAACTTGTCCCCCAACAACAACCCCATTGGGTAATAAGCCCAAATAGATCGGGCCTGTATTGACACGTGCAAGAATTTCAAAAGTTGGCTGAAATCGTATGAGTCCTCGTCCCGATACTTTAAGAGGAAGAATAGCCAGTTCAACCTGATCTAGCGCCACATCTCCATTAGTTTTTACGCGAATCGAGTAATTCAACGATGCGGCAACCCCTGGCTGCTTCTGAATGACACCTGATACGTGAAGCGCTGAATCAAGTAGATTCAGGTCACCCGTTATTGTAGGTGAATCCCAAAAACCCGAAACTCGCGCCTGAAGATTCACTACGCCTCGCAGAAAATCAGATGGGAAATGAAAAGATTTGAAAACAATTTGCTTCAGTAAGGCATCTTTGAGAACTGCCTGAATTGATAAGGCTTCAATTAGTGCCCGCTTTCCAACCTTAATGGCACCATTCACTCTCAATTGACTATCACCCAACCCCACATTGATTTCATTAAATTTCAATTCATCCTGAGTAAATTCTACCGTTCCTTTGTGAATCAACATTTGGCGCTCAAAATCAGGAATCTGATATGTGACTCCCTGTACATCATACTCCCCTGCTGTCAGCGACACACCGGCTCCTCCCTCAAGCAAACCAGCAAGATGTAAGCGGAGATTACCGGCTCCTTCTAAAAGGTGTAATCGAGAAAAATATGTGTTGGGTATCTTGGCACCAGAAAAGGTTGTGAAAACCTTGAGTACTTGCCTGGGCTGAACCTTTGCTAGAACCTCTAGGTCAAGCCATGGGCCAGAATCATTGAATAGAATTAAACCATTGGCGGATTGAATGGGAATGGCATCATAGGTTCCAGAAAAATCGGTAAACCGTACACGATCAGGCTCCACAACCATAACCCCATGCTCAATCTCTAATTCTGGAGCCTTGTCATGAATTTTCACCGAACTCTGATCCAATTGAAAACTTCCCAAGACCGATATCCCGACATCAGTACGCGAAGAACTGGTCACGGAAGCTTGTATCACTTGAATTGTGCCATCTAATTTGGCTTCATCTGATCGAGCAACTAAACTACTTGGAAAAAGGCTTTTCGGTATAGCATGCTGAACGATCTCTAACGAGATAGGCGTAGATCTCATGCTGACAAAAACCGTCAGATCATCAGCTAATAAACCTGTAATATTAGCATTTCCAGAGAAAGATCCATGATCGTTGTCCACCGTCAGGTCAGACAAAATGACTTCATACCCCACCTGACCCGGCTTTAAAGTTACATGACTTTCAAGCCTTACTAAACCCAAATCAGCTGTCATCTCAGAATCATATGCAAAAAACTCTGAGACCTGGCGTATTTCCAAATCTTGAATAAATAATTGACCATCAATCTGAAAGTCTTGAAAATTATCAGCACCCTTTCCATCGGTTGGTGTCACTGAAGATGAACCAAAGTCGACCCATCCATTCCAAGATAACTCAGAGACACCTTGTCCACGTCGAATTTTCCCGGAGGCCTCGATGTTTGCGGATTGCACGGGAGAGGAGGCCGACTCAATGGAAAGATTCACATCCTCCAAAACCACGCCTCGCGCCTCGTCCTTTGGTGATTCATCAATGAATGTGATACGACCGTCAATGACTACTACTTTTTCCATGAATAAGAGACTGGCTAGAAACGAGTCTTCTGCCTCTTGTGGATTTCCTTGTAATATTAACCACTCTCCTTGGCGATCTCGTTTTATTTCTATTTCAGGCTGCTCAATCAAGAGTTCCTTTACTGAAAATTTTTGCTGGAGTAAAGGAAGAAGCTTGAGGTCAAGACTGATAAATTTTGCCCGAAAAAAAGCATGTGTATCAGGTCGTTCTTTGACAGTCACCTCCGAAACTTCCACATGGGGATACGGCAGCAAGGATAAGGAAGTTTCACCAACACGAATATGTGGACCAAATGTCCTCTGAATATGAGCAAATGCCATGTCTTTTAAATATGTAGGATTAAGAAAAAGAGGGAGAACAAGTAGGACGGCAAGAAAGATGATGATCAGAAGGAAACCGCCAAGAAGAAATCGAGTAAAACGACGGCTCACAGGCACCTCATAGTATCAAAAAGAATGAAGAAAAAAGGCAATGTACACAGAAATTACAGGCTTTAGTAAATCCGCATTATTAGGAATATCCCTACACAAATATGAATATACAGAATTCCAATCCTGATAGAAGACCATTCTCAGCTCAAAAACATGAACAAGATATGACCTCGGGGAGCGCTGACGAGAGCAATAGCTCTATATCTTAGAAGATTATATTGTCTCCCAATATTAAAAAAATTTAATCGATCCCTATCAGACTTCACCTGATTGGACTTATAATAGCTGTTATAAATATCTAGATACATCAAAATAGCATAGCGAAAAATATGGGCATTCAAGTAAGATGAAATAGAAGAAGAATTTAGGGCATCCGAGTCTATGGGACTTGAACACCATCAAATCCAATGTACA
>JBMYWX010000364.1:0-2616 GCA_049607825.1 Nitrospirales bacterium | reverse complement strand
TATCCAGGCACTGGACTTGTCCCCATTCTGATATTACTTGACGACAACATTCACGGAGTCCGAAATGTTCAACATGTCGTGTTCATGATTCGCGACTCTCACGGTGATAGTATGTGGTCCAGGTGCAACATTTTGAAACTGTCCTTTAAAGCCTTTCTGATATGTCCCATCCAAAAATACATGAGCATGGTCAGCGCTCATTCCCTTTCGAAGTGAGTACTTCAGTTCAAATGAAGACCCCACCGTATCCCCATTTTGAGGGGCCGTAATCGTCAACGCTGAGCCATCATTCAGGTCAAGGTGTTTCCCTGCCGCAAGGGCTTGATTGCTCCAACCGATTATTGATACCAGTGCAACGACACAAAATGCATAACGCATAAGTTTCTCCTTATAGATGAAATGAATAGAAAGATCTTTCGTTCACGCTGTTATCTCAGAACATGATTTCCTCAACTATGACCTATGTAAATAATCGCCTAGTAGCCCTCGACTATGTTCATCGTCATGGCAGTAGACACACAGGTTTTCCCAATTCGATCCGTTTGAAGGATTATTATGGTGATTCCCATCCTTATGATGTACAGTCAGCAAATGTTTATTCGTGTCGTCGAACTCTCTTGCACATTTCGCACAGATCAGTCCGTGTAGTTTCAACGACTGTTGGCGATAGTTGCTCGAATCAGTTTTATTTTTCCGCAGTTCTTTAACGACTTCTTCAACGGACTTGGCTGATTCTATCTTTTGGAGACGCCGTGGTTTTTGCCTACCCCTGTATATTCCCATCGTTCTTGACTTATTATTTTAATGCTTCAAGGGTCTCACGTATTTCTTGAATTTCTGTCTTCAACAAGGTCAGATGTTCGTCACGCTGAGGTTGGTCATCTTTGAACTTCCATATCCGCTTAAAGATGGTCCACAGTTCTTTGTTGTGCGTCACGGCCAAGTCGTATGTTGCTGTTTGTCTCTTGGTTTCGTCTACACAACATAATGTTTCATCAAAGGCATGAAGCTGATTGTGCAGATTATCAAAAGCTTGATCATTCCCCTTTCCGCCTTTAGCCGCATCTGCACTTGCATCCATCATGTTGGTGAGATTCAAAAGCGTATCGACGCTCGTGGTTCCTTTAGCTTTAGCGGCATATTCATCTGCGCGGGGATAGAATAGGTAACTACATCCGCTGAGTCCAAGCAGCATAATTCCAATAGCCACGATGGCAAAGATTCTTTTCATCGTATCCCTCCGCTTAAAAATGAATGATATACGTGCATTCGATCTCCATTTACATTATCAATGACTAATTTATCGTAGCTAGGAATAGAGTGTAAAACAACTTCTTTCAATATCTCTACTTGACATTTAAGGCGAAGCTGCGAAGATTTTCCACCTATTCGTTAGATGCGACAATTAAATTGTTATGATGAGGAATGAATAAGGTCAGAAGAGGGTTCAGACTTATTTGGCGAAACTGTTGCCGTATATTTCATATATTATGAGTGCTAATAATTTGCCATCTGAGACAGCCGTGGTTGTTGTAGGTGCCTGACCGGCTGGCCTGGCGATGGCCAGCTGCCTTCAGTATCGTGGCATTCCTAAGGAATTCTGGAGAAGGCTGGATCGACGGTTCCTCTCTGGCGAAATCACTATGATCGGTTGCATCTACATACGAATCGATCACTCTCGAGTCTCCCATACTTTCCCATGCCTCGTTACATTCCCAAATATCCAAGCCGCGAACAGGTTGTGAACTATTTAGACGAGTATGTAGCTTTGAACCGGTTAGCTCCACTTCTCAATGTGACGGTCGAGAGCATTAAGAATGAGGACGGATGCTGGATCACTTCTAGTAACGCTGGAAGGATCACGAGCGGAGCGGTGGTTGTGGCTACTGGTTACTACGGAGAGCCAATCATTCCACATTGGCCAGGGTTGGAGGACTTTCCTGGCGTCGTGCTGCATAGTCGTGCCTATCGAAACGCCGACCCTTTTTCTAATCAAGATGTGCTGATCGTGGGTTTCGGTAATTCTGGAGGGGAGATTGCGCTTGATCTTCTCGAGCGAGGGGCTCGTCCGACGATTTCTGTCAGGAGTCTTGTCAATATAATTCCACGCGATGTTCTGGGGATTCCCATTCTCGCGGTTGCACTAATGTTATCAAAGCTGCCGCCAGCAGTGGCGGATGCTCTCAGTTGGCATTATTGAAAATGTATTATCCCTCTTATCAGAGATTAGGATTAAGAAAGGCTGGATATGGTCCATTTATACAAATTGCGATGACTCAGAAAATACCGATCTTGGACATCGGGACCATTCAGAAAATTCGTAGCGGACATATTCAGGTTACAAGAGACATTCGAGAGATTACGGGCCGTACGATCACATTTTTGGATGGAGTGAAAAAGGACTATCAGGCAATTCTGCAGGTAACGGGGTTTCACCCTGGATCCATGTCAATTCTGCCTAGGGGCGCTGGTATCATGAACGGACTCAGAGTCGGAGAGGAAACTGGGCTTCCAGGATTATTCCTCTGTGGCTTCAATGTCTCACCAACAGGGATGTTAAGAGAAATCGGAATTGAGGCCAAATACATTGCTGCCCAAATTGCACGAGATGTCTAG
>JBMYWX010000363.1:0-2641 GCA_049607825.1 Nitrospirales bacterium | reverse complement strand
AACAATGAGACGGCCTGGCTATTTATTAAATCTAGCGTATATTTCTTTTCAAGAGGCATGGGACTTCCAACAGGCTATGCATCGAAAAAGAGTCGAGAACCTTTGTCCAGACACGCTGTTGCTAGTTGAACATGAGCCGGTGTTTACGATGGGGCGAACGACTAAAGAAGAACATTTGAAAAGAAACTATGATCCTAAACAAGAATATGAAATTGCTGTTTACGAAATTGAACGGGGTGGGTCTGTGACCTATCATGGGCCTGGTCAGGTCGTTGGCTATCCGATTGTACGGTTACGAGATTATTGCCCTGGCCCAAAATCTTATGTCGGTATGTTGCAGGAGGTGATTATTCGTGTCTTATCTGAATGGGGCATTCAAGGCTGTCTTAGAAAAAAACTCCCTGGAATCTGGATTGAAGAAGGGGGAAACACTGATCAGAAAATAGCCGCAATAGGAGTGTGCATTAGGCGAGGAGTAACGATGCACGGACTATCGTTAAACGTTAATGTCGACCTGAAACCTTTTGACTTCATTACGCCCTGTGGGATTGAGGAATGTCAGGTAACCTCAATGGCAACGTTACTTGGCCAACACGTGAATATTCCCAAGGTAAGAGAGCAGCTGGCCTATCATTTTGCTGAGGTATTCGGCCTTGATTGGAACGAATGTCGTTCTACACTTCCGGACTTGAATTCCTCATCTAGCCCTACACCCATATAACTTAGTTTGCGTACACCACTCGCTACATCCCCCACCCACCACTAATCTGTAAATTGGCTCCTGTCACATATCGTGCGTCATCGGATAAGAGATACAAAACGGCTGAAGTCGTGTCTGATATTTCACCAATGTAGCCAGCAGGAATTTTCTTAGCCATTCCGTCGAGTTCCCCTGGTGGAGCGCTACCTGAGTCAATAAACCCAGGAGAAATCGCGTTGACAGTGATGCCATCAGGTGCCAGCATCTTTGCTAAGGTTCTCGTTAAGATCAACACGCCAGCCTTGGCAATATAATGCGCGGTAACATTGGGTTGAGCTTCCATTTTATCGGCATTGGCCATTCCAAAAGAAATAATGCGCCCGTACTTTCGAGTTCGCATACCAGGTGCCACAGCTTGCGCAAGATAAAACACGGGGTCTAAATTGTTATGTAACATCTCAGACCAGCCATCTGGAGTCTCCTGAAATAAGTTCACCCGGTGATAGGGTCCTGCCCCGTTGATCAGAACATCTATTCGTCCCCAGGTGTTCTCCACTTGCTTGACGAGACCTTGGACTGCGTTAGGGTCAGATACGTCAGAGCAAATGGCCAAGGCACGTCCACCGGAATCTTCGATCGTCTGTTTCGTTTGTTGAGCATCTTGTTTGCTAGACCGATAGCAAATTGCGACAGACCATTTCATCGCTCCGAGGGCTATGGCAATTCCGTGTCCAATCCCACGAGCTCCTCCCGTAATTAATGCAACTCGATTAGTCATTTGTTAGAACTCCTATTATCAGAAGATTCTTGTCAGGCCAGGCAGTCACTGTTCGCCACCGGCATTCTCAGGAATAGAGAAATTCATAGCTTCAGGCTCAACATCTACAGTGAAGACTGACGACTAAAAAGTGGGACGTTATTCCCGATTGACCAAACGGGTGGCAAGGGTCTTCAGGACCTGGGCCGTTCGTGAAGAGATGACTGAGGTCTTTGACCCTTGAGACTCTTGTATAAAGACCTGTAAGTCCTCGATGGTATCCAGATCTCGCTGTTCCGGTAAGAACTTCATGGAAAGCTCAAGATGATTCGCTATTTGCTGTGTAAGTGATGAGACCTGATCTGTCGACCATGGAATGTTCGAAAATAATTCAGGTGTAGGTTGTTTCAACCCAATCAAATAATAGCCCCCATCTACCGATGGTCCTATCACCACGTCATGTTCTGCAAGCGCTCGAACGGCTTGTTGAATCGTCTCACCATCAATAGAGGGAAGATCGCTTCCGATCAGCACAGCGTAGGTGTATTTTCGCTCAAACGCTGCCCCAAACGCGCAATCCATTCTTTTACCCAAGTCTGCGTCTGAGATTTGTTCCCATAGCTCAATCTGTTGACGAGCACCAACCGTTTGAAAAAAAGGATGTTGCTTAGATGGGGCGCAGGCAAGAAAGCGATCAAAGCCTTGGAGGTTCCTCGTACGTTCCAAGGTATCCAAAACCAAGCTCCCATGTAAGGTCGCGGCTTCATCAGGGGCCAATGGAGGACACAGACGGGTTTTGACTAACCCAGGCACAGGAGATTTGGTAAAGATAATGAGTGCTGCCTCAGCAGGCTGAAGGGGTTTAGAGTGTCCACCTTTGTGGCGTTTCGGTTTTTTTTTGGGGGGATGCTTACCTGACAGTGCCATATAATTGATGCAGTCTTTCTGGACTTATACCAAGCCAGTAGAGGAATCTGAATACCCACATTTGGATGATTGTGCGAAGAGGACCTTGTTGCTCCCAGCGACGAAAAGAAGTGGTGACTTTTGATTTGCATGCCTTAACACGTCCCAACTGCTTTAATCGGTAACTAAACTCAATATCCTCCATTAATGGTATATCTGAAAACCCTCCTAACTCTTGAAAAGTCATTCGCCGAATACACATCGTTTGGTCTCCGGTA
>JBMYWX010000362.1:0-2654 GCA_049607825.1 Nitrospirales bacterium | reverse complement strand
CGATTTGCCGCCGATCGGATTCGACAGTTTCATGAGCGACAGCGAACATCGACATGGACATTTGACAAAAGAGGGGTCCGCCTTGGGCAGCTCATTACGCCCTTAGATGCCATTGGTGTCTATGTTCCTGGAGGAAAAGCTCTTTATCCATCTTCAGTCATGATGAATGCAATTCCTGCGAAAGTCGCGGGGGTGCATCGTATTGTGATGTGTACGCCGACATCGACTGGTGAAATTCATCCGTACTTGCTTGTGGCAGCTGAAATTGCAGGAGTTGATGAAATTTATCGAATTGGTGGTGCGCAGGCAATTGGCGCAATGGCGTTTGGGACTTCAACGATATTGCCGGTTGATAAAATTGTTGGGCCTGGAAATCTTTATGTGGCGACAGCGAAGCGATTAGTCTATGGGCGAGTCGATATAGATATGGTTGCAGGACCGAGTGAATTATTAGTCATTGCTGATGCTGCAAGTAATCCTGCACATGTGGCCGCTGACTTGTTATGCGAAGCTGAGCATGATGAGGAAGCGCGAGTCTATCTTGTCACGACTTCCAAGAAGCTTGCACAAAAGGTTGTGACCGTGCTTGGTCAGCAATTGACTCGATTGGGGCGTCAAAAAATAACAGCGAAATCGATTGAGAAATATGCTCTTGCATTTATTGTTTCGAATGTGGAAAAAGCCTTTGCATTGTCGAATCAAATTGCCCCTGAACATTTGGCTGTTCATTTAGATCGCGCAGTGGAATATCTACCGTATATTCGGCATGCTGGCGCCATATTTCTTGGACGCTATACACCTCCGGCAGTCGCTGACTATGTCGCAGGACCGAATCATGTTCTCCCAACTGGAGGGAGCGCACGGTTTTTTTCAAGTTTGTCTTTAGATGATTACGTGAAAAAAAGTAACATCATTCAGTATTCTCAGAATGAACTCGCCGGTGTCAAAGACCAAGTGATGTGTCTGTCCCAGATGGAAGGGTTAGATGCACATGGAAAATCTATGGAGAGCCGTTGGCTATGAACCATCCGAACAAATCTCGAAGTGCCTCGGTTGAACGTGTGACTGCAGAAACGTCCATTCAGGCGACATGGAACCTTGATGGAACTGGTCAGAGTGATATCCAGACTACCATTCCATTTCTTGATCACATGTTGACCCTCCTAGCCAAGCATGGGTTTTTTGACCTGACTGTGAAGGCCAAAGGAGATACGGACATTGATGATCATCATACAATTGAAGATATAGGGATTGTCTTGGGGGCTCTCTTAAAGGAGGCCCTGGGGGAGAAAGCCGGAATCGTGCGATATGGCTGGGCAAGTGTTCCCTTAGATGAGACGTTGGCTCAGGTCACGGTTGATCTCAGTGGACGACCGTTTTTAGTCTATAACGTTGATTTACCTTCTTCCATAATCAAATCACTTGACCTTGGGCTTTTTGAAGATTTCTTTCAAGCCTTTGTGAGTCAAGGGGCCTTCAATCTTCACGTCAACTTGATGTATGGGAGAAATCCTCACCACAAGATGGAAGCTATTTTCAAAGCCCTCGCTAAAGCTTTGGCGCAGGCGGTAAGCCGAGATGAACGAGTCGTTGGAGTTTTATCAACAAAGGGGAGTTTATAAATTGCTGAGGATATTCTTGTTGATGTATTACGAGACACAGCTCATATGATTGCCATTGTTGATTACGGAATGGGAAATCTTCGTAGCGTCCAAAAGGCATGTGAAGCAGTCGGTCACACGGCGATCGTGACGCGTGAGTCTTCAAAAATTGCTGATGCGAGTCATGTTGTTCTGCCTGGCGTAGGAGCGTTTGGGGACTGTATGGAAAATCTTATTCGGTATGAATTAGATGTGCCAATTCGACGAGCTGTGGCTTCAGGAAAACCCTTTCTGGGAATTTGTTTGGGCTTGCAGTTACTCTTCACAGAAAGTGAAGAGTTTGGCAATCATCAAGGATTAGGTATCCTTCCAGGAACGGTGAAACAATTTTCTTCCACTACATCCGTGACGGCGGGCTTAAAGGTTCCACATATGGGTTGGAATACCATTTCGATTCAACAAGAGTCGCCTCTCCTTCAGGATATTCATCAAGCGAGTCATGTCTATTTTGTTCATTCGTATTATGTTGTACCTGACGATTCAACAATAACCTGTACAACGACCAAATATGGTGTACCCTTTGTTTCGAGTGTGCAGAAAGACAATATTTTTGCGTCACAATTTCATCCAGAAAAGAGTCAAAAGCTCGGATTGCAACTGTTCCGTAATTTTGGGAATTGGCAATAATGTGGTTGTTAGGTGTGTGCGATAACAGTGTTAAGAATACAGGCTCTAACTTCTGTCAGATCATCATCATAAGTTGCCTGTTTATGTTCGTAGCCTGTGTTCCTCAAAAAGTGACCGTGACCGCGTCGCCGTCATTTCAACCTTCTGCTATCCACAAACTTGCAGTTCTACCATTTCAAACTCTTTCGACTCCGCAACGGTATCTTCCGAGTTCATCAAAGACTATTGCGGCTCCAACTGAGATTCGTTCGCAATTTCGTCTTCCAGCTCCTCAGTCGGTCGAAGGCCAGTTATCGCGAGTCGATCCCATGAAGGTTCCACATTTAGCTGCACAACGGATTGCAGGTCTGGTGCATGAGGCCTTGG
>JBMYWX010000361.1:0-2676 GCA_049607825.1 Nitrospirales bacterium | reverse complement strand
TGAAGGCGTCTTTGCGTTTCACCCACTTCTCAATCAGGGACAATCGGCGATCTTGGGTGTTGGTGGAGAGTTTTTCCCGCCTGGAAGTCGGGAAGGTGTGTTTAATCTGATTTTAGCGTTTGATCATCAAGTATCCGAGGGACGTCAAGCGGCCAAGTTTTTGCGCGAACTCGGTGACCACCTTCAAGCGTACGAGGCTGCACTGGCCGGACCGATTTCGAAAGATCAAGGGGCAGAAGATGTGGAGAAACTCAGCTGTGCGCGTTGTCTCACTCCGCTTGGGAACATTCAAGAGTGGGATAAATTTGACCATTGGGATCACTTTATGGTGCCGATGGTGAAGCCAAATGGTCAGCATGGGTATTTGTGTAGTGTCTGCATACGGGGTTGGTAGCTATTCGTATGGAACATGAACTAAAACAAGTCGTTGCGGAACTGTTTGAAGCCGATCTTCATGCCGTCAATGCAGACTTTCTTTTGTCTACCAGACGTATGCAAGGTTCTTTAGCCCGGGCTAAGCTTGACGCGGCCATTCGACATCGTCTTGGAGTGAAATGTCGCGGGGTCTATTCAGCCCAAACCTATGGGGAATTACAAGAGGCTGTTCTCGGGGTTTCTAGCAACGGGGCTGAGGCCGATAGTGCATCATTAAACGTCAGGCCAGTAGCAACTGCGAAGCCCTCTGTGATATCGGCGGAGAACCGCATCGGATCGGCACCTGTTCTTAGTTGTGGAATAGATATTGAGATGGTCGATAGCTTCCCAGAAGTCGACGACTATTGGAAGGACGCCTTTTATACAAACTCCTTCTCATCCGTTGAAATTGCGTATTGCCTATTACAAGAACATCCGCGTATGCATTTTGCCGCTCGCTGGTGTGCTAAAGAAGCGCTCAAAAAATGCCAACCATTATACCTTCACGAAGAAATGAACCACTTTGAGTTACTTTCTCGCGATGAAGGTCCCCCCATTTTTCAACATTTTCAACAGGGAACGTTTGTTCCCATTCCCTTTGCTGTGAGTATTTCACATACCCCATATATCACTGTGGCGATGGTTGTGTCGCAGGTTTCGTTGCCGTGACTTGTGACAGTCACGAAATTTTTATTGAGCTTTTTGATATTACAGTGTTTGGCTAGCTCATATTTTTAAGATGATGTATCGATGTCATGCATGCATGATGGCCTTGTTTGAAAGTTGGACAGTAAACAATGAACTATGCCTTTTGGTTTCGTCTTATTGTAAGTCTTGTTGTCACGATTGTTCTTATTCGAGCGATTGACTGGGGAGCTGTTCCTGGCCTGGATGACATCAGTATCGGCTATCTGCTGTGTGCGGGGTTGGTGGTTTTCCTCAATCGATTAGTGAATGCCTATCGATGGTATCTTCTGATTAATGATGCGTCTTCGAGTGTAAGTTTTCGCCAGGTTGCAGGCATTTACTTCAAAAGTTCATTTGTTGGGCTTGTCATGCCCTCGAGTGTTGGCAGCGAATTGTTAAAGGGTTATGGGCTCATGAAGTCAGGGACTGAGGCGATTGATTCGTTTTCTTCGATATTTATGGAAAGACTCCTAGGGCTTCTATCATTGTTTGGATCGGCTTTGATAGGTCTTTTGTCTTTAAATATTCAATTAGACGAAGTACACGAACTCGCGATTGGTCGAGTCGTTTGGGGTGTTTTGTTTCTGTTCATTGGAAGTCTCATCGCATGTTATTTTGTCATCCCTTGGCTTGGAGAACGACTGAACCCACGGACCAAATTTACTGCGTTAATACTTCGGCTACATCATTCTTTTCTCTATTACCA
Source organism: Nitrospirales bacterium (assembly GCA_049607825.1). Classification (GTDB taxonomy): domain Bacteria; phylum Nitrospirota; class Nitrospiria; order Nitrospirales; family UBA8639; genus JAGQKC01. The sequence continues at coordinate 869 of JBMYWX010000361.1, read as the reverse complement.
AAAAATCAAAGCTCGATTGATTTTGGCTTTTTTCCTCTCTATTTGCATACAAATTTTTCGCATTTTTGGCGCTTGGTTGATCGGCATAGGGTTAGGAATATCTGTAGATCTCGCGTATTATGTCTTATTTATTCCGATTATTTTGCTTATTAGTATGATACCCATATCCATTGCAGGTCTTGGAGTTCAAGAAGGGGCGTTTGTCTATTTTTTTTCGTTGACAGGAGCTAATCCAACGAGCATTCTTACTCTGGCGTTAGTATTGCGGTTTTTGTTGGTTTTGGCAGTTTTACCAGGCGGAGTTCTTTACTTACGGGAAGGACTTTGGAAAAACTCAAAACTGAACGAAACGATCAAAACACAGATATAACCGCCAAATCTGGATCCTTATCGGTTTTGTTTGTCTTATAATTTCATGAAATGTCTCTTGATTGGGAAATTGCCGAGTCACTATCGCTATCTTGTCTTTACCATCTTTCTTGCATTCCTCCGGGACACGATGATGTGTATGGCAACATTTTAAGTTCTTGAAAAGGCAATTCGTACTGTATGGTATGCGATAATTCTGGCGGACAAGATGACTTTCTATCCCTCTGACTTCAAGCGTGGGAGAACACTCTTAGCCTGAGGTTTACGGAAAAAATATGAATCGAGCCTTAGAAGACGTCGAGAATACGGAATATGACTTGCTGGTGATTGGGGGCGGGATTTATGGCGTGTGTGTCGCTCGAGATGCTGCACTCCGTGGCTTGAAAGTCATTCTTTTAGAAAAAGGTGATTTCGGTCATGCGACATCGAGCAATAGTCACAAGATTATTCATGGCGGATTGCGGTACTTGCAACATGGGAATTTACCTCGAATGAGAGAG
>JBMYWX010000360.1:0-2684 GCA_049607825.1 Nitrospirales bacterium | reverse complement strand
AGAGACAAAAACGAGTTCGGGGTCTGGGACTTTACACCACTCTCCTATGGTGCGGCCAGCAATGCTAGCCATAATTGATCGCCGCCAATACTTTACATGATCCATCCCGACCTGCCCTGGATCATTTAAGTCGCGAAACAAACGGTAGAAACAAAAGGAAAAAGCCAGTGAGCCTACGGCTGTCATGCCAAGCAATGTTACCGCTTGGAGAATGTTGGTGACTTTATGTCGTGACCCTCCATAAAAGCTGGAATTAGCCGTTTGCATGAGCCGAGCGACGATGGCTGGATCTTGACTCACTAACTTAGCCAGCTGATCAACATCGGCATCATCGTCTTTGCACATTTTCAATATCTGCGAGGCAATAGGAGGAAGGGCTGGGAGATTTAAAGATGAGCGCAGGTGGTGAAAAAGTGGGAGATCTTCATCAAAAGCGCAATCTTGGTCTTGACCATATTCTTGCACTGTTTCTGTAGTCTGGCTGTTATTTATCAACACACTCTCCTCAAGTTGAAAAAGACAGAAGGCATTGCTCCTATATTGTTTCGGAGAAAACCGGTGAGGCTTAAGGGGTAAATGACAAATTGATGGATTGATCGTGTAGGAGATATCTATTAGCGGGTATATTTTAATCCTAAGCGGAAGATCAGGCGTGGAGCTGGAAACCCAAGGAATTCCTCGTATCGTGCATTTGAGAGATTTTCTATTGCGCCAAAGAAGCGCCAGGTAGGCGTTGGGTGATAGGTTATTGCAAGGTCGGTTTTGACGTATCCATTGACCTCATTTTCTTGAGTGGGAATTTGGAGATCAACACGTGTGCCAATGGCCCGAACTTGGGTTCGAATCGTCCATCCAGAAGAGGGTTGAGCTCTGAAAATGATACCACCGCTCCACTTTGGGCGATTACGAAGTCGATCCAATGAGCCGTGGATATTCGTGTCAAGATAGGTCATAAATCCTTTTGCAGTATATCCCGTGAATGGGGTGATCTGGGCTGACAGCTCAAGTCCTTGGGTTGTCACAGTTTGAAGATTGACAAGACGAAAGATATTCATTTGTGCAAGGGAAGGATCCAAATCGATTAGTTGGGAAAACCGGTTGTGAAAATAGGTTATTTCAGCTTCTAGGACATTTTGAGCAAAACTTTGCTTTATCCCGATATCCCATCCGCGGCTACTTTCGGGTTTCAGTTGCGAATTGCCAATAATTGGGTCACCAAGACTCGCCATGCCTGGAAGTTTATAGCCTTCTCCATATCCCGCACGAATACGTGTGAGTTCAGTGACCTGGTAACTCAAAGCAATTCTCGGGCTCATTTCGGTTCCGAAGCCTTCAGGCATATCCACACGAATCCCTCCAGTGAGGTGAATATCTGAAAATATCGTAGCCGATAGTTCAGTGAAAAATGCGCCTGTTGATCGTGTATTGTGAAAGTCTATATTCTGATCAGTCGGAGCCCCAAGCGCGGTGAGTTTTTGGATACCGTTTCGTTTGCCAATTTCAGTCGTGAGTTGTATTCCTCCGGCAATTGACCAATTTGGAGCCAGCACAATGGTCTGTTCCCAACGTGGTTGAATGCGCGTATAGGTTGAATCAGACCTGTTTGGCGGAATGCGGAACATGGAAGGAGTTGAGAAGACTCCAGGGTTTTTGTTATCGAAGGTTCGTCGAAAGAGATTCATTGAGAATGTTTGTTGCCAATAATCTGTGAGGTCATAATCAGCATGAAGTCCCGTCACGAGTTCATAAGACTTTCTCTTTTCAGTCTCCTGCAAAAAAGCTAGTCGCGGACCCCCGCTGCCTTCAGGAAAAGCTCGGGACGAGGAGTGGGTAAATTGTCCAGTCATGCGTACGTTGATTGGCAGGTCATTTCGCCAGTCCACATGCCATCCAATCGATTTTAAAGCAAAACGATCATGCTTGACCTGCGCATCATTTCGCGTGTGGGCGAATGATAGCGCATAGGTGGCTGGACCAATTGGTCCATGGGCTTGGAGAACTTCCCGAGTATACCCAAATCGTCCACCTGCAAGTTGAAGGGATTGATGAGCTTCTTTTTCCCCTGCTTGAGTGATGATATTAATCACACCTGACACAGCTTCAGATCCGTACCGTGCTGAAAGCGGTCCACGAATAATCTCAATTTGTTTGATTCGTTCTGGGGTGAGGGTTGAGAGGTCTACAGACCCACCACGTTGATTGGTGGGATCATTGATTGGGACGCCGTCAATCATGATTAATGTGAAATTTGGATCACCTCCGCGAATGTACAGAGAATTGATTCCTCCTCGCCCCCCCATCTCATCAACGTGTAGGCCCGCGATCTGTTGAAGAATTTCGCTGAGTCGTTGGGCCTGTTGCGCTTCTATTTCTGTTTGAGTAATCACAGTCACATTGGCAGGAGTGGAAGCGAGTGGCGTGTGAAGTGCAGAGGCACTGACAACGATGGTGTCAAGCTGCGTCACGGGACGTTCTTCTGCTGCTTCAGTCAGGCTCTGGTGAGAAAACAAGAGAGTGAGGATGATGATCCGTCGAAGGGAGGAAGGAAATGCCATAAAGGTGATTAGGTCACTATAGTAGGAGAATGTATGATGAGGCAGTAAACACGAAATCAGTAGACGACTTTTTTAGTCGATTACTCTAGCATGGAATAGAAAACGGGAGAAACGAGTGAGACATGAATG
>JBMYWX010000359.1:0-2697 GCA_049607825.1 Nitrospirales bacterium | reverse complement strand
TGGCTGTGCATAGTGGCAAATGCATTGATGTCTCCTTGGGCACCTCCAGCAGTTCGGGCACCGTCCACCAATGGACCTGCCATGGCCGTCCAAATCAACAATGGACATGGGCCACTGGAACTTCTCTACCGCCAGAACCACCCGCGCCACCCTCAGGACAGACGACATCCTTTACGGTCGCTCACAGTTCCAAGTGCTTAGAAATTTCTGACAGCTCGCAAAGCCACGGCGGGGTTGCCATTCAAAATACTTGTGATAGCGGCGAGAACCAACAATTCCAGCTCACACCCGTGGGATCCAATACCTTCCAGCTCATCGCCCAACATAGTGACCAGTGTCTCGAAATTGCTGGGGCGTCAACTTCAAACGGTGCACGCGTGCAACAAAATGCTTGTCATAATGGGAGTAATCAACGGTTCCGAGTCACCAATTCTCCATCCACTCTGGTGGCTGTGCATAGTGGCAAATGCATTGATGTCTCCTTGGGCACCTCCAGCAGTTCAGGCACCATCCACCAATGGACCTGCCATGGCCGTCCAAATCAACAGTGGACATGGGCCGCTGGAACTTCCCCGTGAACCAGAGGCTTGCAAAACCGTTGGACCATGAATACGACCATACGCCGGCATTATGAACAAGGAGGAGATTACACTAGTTCCTGAAGAGAGATGAGAATACAATTATCGCACTTTGAGGATTGTGTGAACTTATATAATGAGCGCAATCTTTTAGGCTAGGGTAGCCAGATACAAAGACGATAATGCCCATTGAGTATTGAAAGGAAGAGTTTTTTATCACCGAAGAGAAGCTATTTTCTCATGCGCCAATGAATGAGAGCATCTATCATCTCATGAGGGGAATGGTCGCCAAAACCATTCCCCTTTTTCTTTTCACAAAGTGATTGAGTATTGCAGACAAAAGAGTGAGGATCCCTCTCCGAAGAGCCGTTTATTATCCAGACATGTACGCAAGATGCTCATTTCCATTCAGGCCATCTTCTTGTGGATCAATCCATGACTTTTGGGGAAACCCTAGAGAGTCAATACCTTCCCCGTAATAAAGAGCATAGGCCTTTAGGAGATATGTCATTGGACCAATTGTTCCATCAGTCTCCATCACCCTGACTTGTGGGTCGCGTAACTCCGGTAATGTTGGATGCCTTCCTGGCATAACCCTGAGAACCCGATGGATCGTAACATGGGTTCGGTGCTCGCCCTTGATGTCACGATAGACCACAACCATCATCCCATTGGGTAGAAGCTTACTCTCTGCAGGAAGATCGACTTGAAATTCTTCTGGATTAGGAACATCTAAACAGGCAAGAGAAACGAGCGGGACTACAGAACACAGGGAAATCATTCCCACGAACACAACAGACCTTGTTGAAAAAGGAAGGGAGCCTCTCATAGGGCACCTCCTCAGTAAAAGGTTGGTCCAATCTTTTACGCCTATAGTTCTTTTCGGTCAGTTACTAGAGAAACTTGAGAGATATGATTCGTTGCTGATTTGGGGGAAGGTAGGTAAGAGCTGACAAGAAAGAAAAACCTTACACTTCAATTATTTTTTGGCTTCACATGAAGCAGACGACGCAAACTAATGATACACGATACGAATAAGAGAAAACTGAAATTGAGAGAACTAGTTAGGATAGGCTATTCAGAGCTCCCGAGCATATCATCTACCAGCGGATTAATGTCTTCACACCCTGGGCAAATGACATCAAAGAGTGCTTCATGGTCTTCCACGTAGTTTTTCTCATCAACAAGTTTCTCATCTTGAACTGAGTCAAAACATACTGAGCACAACATCATGTGCCCGCGCATCACCTTCACTGTTTTTCGACCAACACTTCCTTGCATGTTGTCCTCCTCACATTCAATCAGGGGGCACTAGAAAAACGACATCTTTTGACGACATTTTCTAGCAACATTCAACCAACGGGCAACGAACGACCCCTTTAAGACCAACCACGTTGCTGGGCTAACAGAAAATCTTCTTGCTCGAGGTCAATGCCACATATGGGACATTCATACGGCTCCTCAGCTGAAGGTATCGGCAGCTCCTTTTCCTGGACCATTCCTTGACAAACATGATAGAAATGACCACCAGCATGTTCCTCATCTAAGATATCATTTTCATACTTGAGAATCATTTTGCACCCACCCTATGGTCTAAGAGATAAAACGAACTCTTTTTTATAACAAGTCCATCTTTCTCTTCGCAATCCTGGAATACGATTCACGATGAGTATGACCGTTCTATATCACATGTTGCTACAGGGGTGTACCAGCGTAATCCTCTTTTTATTCTTGGGTAGCCCTGTTCTTGGAAGTTCTACAGTTCCAATCAAGCCGACTATCCAATTTGAATTGTCAGCCATTTCAACAAACAATCTCCATAAGCCAATCTTCTTGACCCACGCAGAAAATAAGAATGGGCGCTTGTATATTGTGGAACAAAAGGGAAAAATCAGAATTTTGGAGAAAGGGCGCATCCTGTCAAAACCGTTTCTAGACATTTCCACGATGCTGGCAACCGGAGGAGAACAGGGTTTATTGGGACTAGCATTTCATCCGAATTACCAAAAAAATGGTCGATACTTCATCAATTACGTTCGAAAACAAGATCGAGCCACAGTCATTGCTGAATATCATCGATCGTCCAACCCCAATCGCTCAGACACAAAAGCAGAAATCT
>JBMYWX010000358.1:0-2703 GCA_049607825.1 Nitrospirales bacterium | reverse complement strand
GAAAACCATTAAACGGGTCAATCAATTCCTTAGTCACGGAATCATATGCCAGCGCATTAATCGTAAAATCTCGACGAATAGCCGCTTCTTCTGGAGTCATAGTGGGATCGGAAAGAATATCAAATGCTTGGTGTCCGAGACCTGATTTGGACTCTCGACGAGGAATGGCCACATCGATTGGGAGCCCCTGAATCTTAAGAATTCCAAAAGCCTCTCCCACTAAACTCATTCTGAAATCACTCGCTAACAGCTGCTTCAACCTCGCAGCTGCTATTCCATAGACCTCAATATCGAAGTCTTTCGAAGGAATTCCAAGAATGGCATCACGGACACATCCACCGACAAACAGAGCTCGACCGCCGGCTTGTTGAACGTTTTGGACTATTGTTGCCAATGCCACTTGTGTGGTGGCATCACCAATGTCTAATTCAATCAGTTCCATCTCGCTCTAGATTATTTGAGACTTAAGAAAGTCAAATAACAAATAAGGGTGACCTACTCACAGTGAATTATATAGATAGATATTGATCTAGATCATAGTATTCCAAAAGGACCTACGATAGGATGAGACGTACCGAATATCAAATATTATTTTTTAATAGGAGGAATAGATGTCTACCGTACGTCATACCCATTCACTCAGACCTCTCACAACTATAGTTCTAGGACTTCTGCTTCTCCTGCCAACTTTAGGACAGGCAAAGAATTCCATCACCGCTGAACTCAGCACATTACCAAACGTACCCGCTCCAACGAATCGCTCCAAACCAGCACATGTTGTGGTCAATCTTGAAGCTAAAGAATACGTCGGAACCTTAGCTGATGGCGTTCCTTATAAATTCTGGGGTTTTAATGGGACTGTGCCAGGGCCGATGATGCGCGTCCGTGTGGGTGACACCGTTGAGCTACATCTGAAAAATCATAAAAGCAGTCAGTTCCCGCACAACATGGATTTGCATGCGGTCAATGGTCCTGGCGGCGGAGCTGGAGCCAACTTAGCCTCCCCTGGGCAAGAAGGAGTCTTTTCCTTTAAGGCCTTGAACCCTGGCCTGTATATGTATCATTGCGCTTCTCCTGTCCCCAATATTCCTGCACATATTGCCAATGGGATGTATGGGATGATCCTCGTCGAGCCAGAAGAAGGCCTTCCCAAAGTTGACCACGAATTTGCCATTGTTGAAAGTGAATTCTTCACCATGCCGAGCAAAGAGAAAGGCACGTTCGAACTTTCCATGGAAAAGGGACTTGCCGAACACCCAGATCATGTGGTGTTCAATGGAAAAGCCGGTATATTAACAGGTGATGGCGAACTCAAAGTCAAAGCCGGCGAAACCGTCCGACTCTATTTCGGTAACATTGGACCCAACGGCACTTCTTCATTTCATGTGATTGGAGAAATATTTGATACGGTCTATGTCGATGGAGCCATTGGTGGCACATTGAATCATAATGTCCAAACCACAATGGTTCCCTCAGCGGGAGCTGTAATCGTCGAGTTCAAAGTAGATGTTCCAGGCTCCTATCTCCTTGTTGATCATAGTATCTTTCGCGTAGCAAAAGGTGCAGTTGGGATTCTTACGGCCACAGGTGATGAAAACCCCTCAATTTTCAATCCGCATAACCCTCAGTAAGAACCTACAGCCCTGACGGCAGACCAGTTCTACCGTCAGGGTTTTCCTATCATTGCCATAGTGTATTACGATGGATTGGGAGCCATAAAGACAAGAACTCTCAGCCGTTGGTCCGTGTGGTTGGTCACACCATGCTCTTCACTGGCAGGAGCCATTGTCCCCTGCCCTTGACACAAGACTTGACTCTCATCCCCCACTCGAAATGTCCCAGCACCGTCCAAAACCAGATAGACTTTGTCTTGATCGGCATGAGCATGAGCTTTCTGCTCCTGACCAGGCTCGAAACAATAGACATCGCAAAAAAATCGAGATGACTCAAACAAATTATGTTTTTTCATTTTCTCCTGAGAAAATTGCTGAACATCATTGACATTAATCACCTTCATCGACCGATCCTCCTTCGTAAGATATATTAAGAATTTTCTGTTCCTCATTACCCATTCCCACTCGCCACTCAAGTTTCACATGTTTTCCCGGATACGTAGGTTGAACCCCTGCCCTCAGCATGGTAGCCTGATACAGACTCGTAATTCGAGCATATCTGCGCATGAATATAGCAAATTTATAGAAAGGGATGAGCATGCAAGCTGTTCGCATAACTGTAACCTGGTCCATCTATGCATTGATCTGTCTCTTGGCCTTTTCACCTTCTCTGTGGGCAGCTGACAAAACCATTCAAGGAGATTACGAACTACTCGATGAGCCTTCCAAGCATGAAAAAGGCAAGGTCATTCTCTTTGAATTTGCAGATTTTTATTGCCCACATTGCCATATGTTTGAACGAATCGTCGTCACCCAACTCAAAGAAGAATTTGGCGAGCAATTAGAAGCCCGAATGATCGGCTTTCCTGTCATGCCAGGGAAACTCCCAACAGCCTTTGAAATGTATGAGCAAGCGATGACCATGGGCAAAGGACCCGAAATGAAACAAGAGTTATTTCATTCCATTCATGACAAAAAAATTGAAGTCTTTGATAAAACCATTCGAGGACTTTTACTGAAAAAACTAGAACTTGATGTCGATGCCTTTGAAAAGGGACTCGCTAGTGGTGCCCCCTATCGTTCTCTTGAA
>JBMYWX010000357.1:0-2722 GCA_049607825.1 Nitrospirales bacterium | reverse complement strand
GGGGCTAGAGGGACACATTTTATGGTTACAGACTTATTTGTGTCAGCGGTCTCAGGGGATGATAGAAGAGAATTTTTATTAAATTTTACATATCCCCAAAATCGACCATCTAAACTTTGATCACGATTATCTCCCATCACAAAATACGATTCAGGTGGAACAGTAATGGGACCAAAGTTATCACGGGCATTAATCCTTCCATCAATAATGCCTGGATCAATACGCTGTGTATAGGCTTCATCTTGCAATGCTTGTCCATTAATATACACAACCTTATTTTTCGCGTAAATTTTGTCACCAGGCAACCCAATAATACGTTTAATGAAATCCTTTTCTTCATCCTCAGGATAGCGAAACACAATCACGTCCCCACGTTGCGGCATCCCGAATTCCCAGATAATTTTTGATGAATAACAGGTTACCGGCGGAAAACTGACTTGAATTTTACAGTCAGTTGGCCATTGAAATCCGTAGACCATTTTACTCACAAGAATATGATCACCAATCAAGAGGGTTGGAATCATGGATCCAGAAGGAATTTTAAAGGCCTGTACGACAAATACACGAATTACAAATGCCAAAATGATGGCAATGACGATCGCTTCGGCATACTCACGAATAATTGACTTATTTGAACCTTCGCCCTCGCCTTCGTCGTTTGTCGAGGAAGAAGAAGCCTCATTCATGGCCGTCTCCGGAGATTGTTGAGAGTCGTCGTCTCGCGGCATCACTTAATCACTATCAGTTTTCAAGATGGCTAAAAACGCTTCTTGTGGTATTTCCACGCGACCGAGCTGCTTCATCCGTTTCTTGCCTTCCTTTTGTTTCGCCCATAATTTTCGCTTACGTGAAATATCTCCGCCATAACATTTAGCTGTGACATTCTTTTTCAAGGCTCCGACGGTCTCGCGCGCAATCACCCGATTACCAATGGCCGCCTGAATAGCCACCTCAAACATTTGACGAGGGATGAGTTCTTTCATTTTCTCAGCTAACACACGTCCCCGTTGTATGGCTTTATCTGTATGCGTAATAACGGAAAGCGCATCGACATTTTCCCCATTCAGTAAGAGATCAAGCTTTACCAGCTTGGCTTGCCGATATTCAGTCAATTCATAATCAAGTGAAGCATACCCCTGGGTCCGAGATTTTAAGCGATCATAGAAATCTAACACCATCTCATTTAATGGCAACTCATATGTCAACATGACACGAGTTGGATCTAAATACTGTAACCCTTTTTGCATACCACGACGATCTTGACAGAGTTGAAAAATATTCCCGACAAAGCGTTCAGGCGTGATAATCGTCGCTTTAATGTATGGCTCTTCCATGCTTTCGATCATGGAAGGATCTGGAAGGTTTGCAGGATTATCAATATCTAGCACTTCCCCCTTTGTCGTATAGACACGATAAATCACGGTGGGTGCCGTACTAATGAGGTCTAAATTGTATTCTCGCTCCAATCGTTCTCGAATAATCTCCATGTGTAGCATGCCAAGAAACCCACAACGAAACCCAAACCCTAAGGCGAGCGAGGTTTCTGGTTCGTACACAAAGGATGCATCATTGAGTTGGAGTTTTTCTAACGAATCACGTAAATCCTCAAACTTGGAATTATCAATCGTATAGAGACCACAAAACACCACAGGCTTCACGTCTTGGTAGCCAGGAAGAGGTTCTTGCGCTGGTCGGCTCGCGTCCGTAATCGTATCCCCAATTTTAGTATCAGCTAAATCTTTCATGCCTGCACAGAGGTACCCAACTTCGCCTGTTCCCAGCCGCTTTGTTTTGGTTCGCTTCGGAGTAAACACTCCCACTTCATCAACTTCAAAGATCCGCTTATTCGACATCATTTGTATTTTCATGCCGGGCACAATTTCACCATCCAGCACACGAAGCAACACAATTGCCCCCTGGTAGCTATCAAACCAAGAATCAAAAATCAGCGCCTTAAGCTCACGATCGGCATGACCAACAGGCGCGGAGATGGTCTCAACGACAGCTTCTAAGACCTCCGGTACTCCCCGCCCATCTTTGGCACTAATATAATGTGTCGCTTCAATATCGAGGCCAAGGGTATCTTGAATTTGCTGCTTGACCCCATCAACATCAGCACTCGCTAAGTCAACTTTATTGATAACAGGAATGATGGTGAGATCGTTCGCAATAGCTAAATACACATTAGCAATCGTTTGAGCTTCGACCCCTTGGGTCGCATCAACAAGCAACAACGCACCTTCACAGGCCGCCAAACTGCGAGAGACTTCGTAGGTGAAATCGACATGTCCGGGGGTATCGATAAGATTCAGTAGGTACTCAGAGCCATCACAAGCCTGAAAAGTCGTCGTGACGGCATGAGCTTTGATGGTAATCCCACGTTCACGCTCAAGATCCATCGCATCCAGGTGTTGTTCACGAAATTCTCGTTTCGTGACAGCCCCCGTGATTTCTAAAAACCTATCAGCGAGGGTAGATTTCCCGTGATCGATATGAGCGATAATGCAGAAGTTACGTATGCGAGATAGCTGTGGTTGGTCTTTCATCTCCAATGGCTTGATTGTAGTAAGCATTCTCCAGCTTGTCAAAAAAGGAATTTACCCCCTATACTCGCTGAAAAATTGAGAATTTTTGCATTGAAACGCCAATCAACCAACGCTCCTCTTGCCACTTTAGATCATCAATATCTATGGCATCCTTTTACCCAAATGAAAGAATGGAT
>JBMYWX010000356.1:0-2757 GCA_049607825.1 Nitrospirales bacterium | reverse complement strand
CAGAGACACCCACAAAATCAGGATAGGTTTCGCCCATCACTATTGACCTCCCACATTCACAACGTTGGTGTTCCTTCCTGGACTTCCGGATAAGGTCTTGGAGGGTTGCATAGGTCTCACATCCATCAATCATGCATATTGCATGGCCACCGCAGAAAGTTAATTTGTTACTTTAGAGTCAACTCGCCAATTTGACGATGACTGAACTGGAAGGCATTGAAATATAAGAAGAGTTATCTCTAGCATGAAATTTCGTAAACTGTTGATTTATTTGAACTTGTGTGGGACATGAAAAGGCTAGAGCCGATTCTATGCACTTTGAGATCTCGAAGTGTGTGATACCGCCCTGTTAGTCGGTATGGTTCAGCTGAAACGTATTTAGATTCGCTCTAGTGTCAAAAGTTCGATTCTGCCCCTCGGCACCATAAATTTCTATTTGTGATCACACTCGCATTACCTGACTTCACCATTAACATCAATGCTATGAACTCTTGTGAAAAAATGAAGGATTGAAGCTCTAGGCTAGAGGAGACTCAACACAAAGAAAAAGACTGGCAAGCCGATAACCGCCAAGATTACTCTAGTTCCTACCGGCAAAGACTCACCTCCGAATATACAAAAGATAACGGTCCAACCATAATAGCGAAAGCACTCTAAAGTTGGGGGCACGCTAGGCTCGTCTTTCAACATCTCCTCATACTGTCGTCGTACAAGCACCAGACAATCACCACACAACGCTTCCGCAATGTTGTAGTCACGAATCTCGGAACATCTATTACATAAATGGGTAACCATAACATTACCCTACCCCACAATTAGAAAATCGCCCATACCACGAAAGAGGGGCTATGAACGGCTATTTTTTGTATAGAAGAAGAGATTACTTGCGATTTCCTTAACTTTCCATAATTCCCGCCACTGTATACGACAAGATCTGCTTCCAAACACAGCCGTGACAAAGGGATAGAGACGACTTTAGGACAAGCATGGCCGGACTATCAAAAGGCATGCGGCCAAGTTAGCCACCCCAGAAACCGAAGTCGAGTTGCGTTTCTCATGATAGGAACTTCCATAGTAATTCATTCGAGTTACGATAATGTCCACCATCCTCACCTGGCAGAACCACGGCGCTTGCGCCTCGGGCATTTCTCAACTACACATACTTCGTCATTTCTTTCTGGTCGCATCAGAAAAGTGCACAAGAATTCGGTCAAAGACTCTTGGACATTCAAGGCAAAATGACGTCTTCAATCTTATACTCCGTCTTGCAAAGTTCACTTTGCCCTGTGCACACTGATCAATAGTTCCAATGATGGATGGGTACTATTTAAGAAAATACAGGAGAGATCTTCTCAATACTCGTCACTCTTCTTCTAATTGACAATCCTATTCCTCAGACACCTATTCTCATAGTGAATCACGACTCTCTATGAAATCCTTTCAAGCCTATCTTTTTACCGTCATCTTACTTTTCGTAGCTGATAGCGGCTTGGCTGAATGCGGTTGGGTATTGTGGATGAAAATCGACAACGATCCGTCGAGAACATTAGACCAACAAACATGGGAAGTTCGAAATGCAGCGCCTCGCCACCAGGAATGTTTACAGACCGCTGATGCGGAAACCTCTGCGTTATACGACTCTTACACCAAGCAATTAGCGAATACGCATCATGCTGAACTGAAGAAAGGTAATCGCTATCTCATCATCACCAATCCGGGCAGGCAAGTTTCTCAACGAATTGATTTCTTGTGCTTACCCAGTTCAATGAATCCACGAAGTTAGTTCGTCTCCATGAAATCTCATCAGGGCACTGAGATTAGAGTACGGGTGTCAACGCAATCCAACGGAGCCCTTTTGTCTCTCTCTAGTTCGTTGTGCCTGCAATTATCACAACGATTCAAATACAACATCTTACCCAATAGGCTTCTTCATATTGAAGTTTCTCCCGCCTCGTCCCATTCTCGGCTTAGAGTTGTCACCTAAGATTACGCACATGACTATTCGAGTCGTGTCGACAAGTTAGTTCTTTGATCTTGATGAAATATCCAGGCAATTACGTTCTCACCATTTCATTTGGACTCTGCTCTCAATATCAACAATACATCCTAAACTTCCCGTACACACTCCCCTTTTCTAATTTGCACTTTAATTCTTCAAGTGCGAAAATAAATGGTCGATAAAGAAATCATTCCCGCACTCCCACTTATGCGACAAGAATTTCACTCACTCTAACTTCTGTGAACCCTACACATCATTATAGACAATGAAGTCTTTCAAAAAACCAACAAACGACCAACGAGGCTTTACCTATGTGATGGTCATGTTTTTTATTGTGATGATGGGAATTTCTCTCATGGCGATAGGGCAAGAATGGTCAGTTACCATGAAACGCGACCGAGAAGCAGAGCTCCTCTTTCGTGGCACGCGAATCCAAAAAGCTATTGAACGATATGCCACAGACTATCAAGTCCAAAAGTCCACTCGCCCAAATCAATATCCGTTGGCCTTAAAAGATCTCACAAAAAAGCCAAAGCGTTTCCTCCAGGCCGTCTACAAAGACCCAATTACAGGCAAAGACTTTGAGTTGATTAAAACCGGTGGGCAAATTCGTGGAGTACGCAGCACGAGTCAAGACAAGCCCTATAATCAGGTCAAGTTTAAGGATGCAAAAACCTATCATGCCATTCGCTTTGAGGCTAAAGCTTCAACAGGTTGTGACCTGAGCAATCCTGACCCTTTCTCATGTCCTAAAGGGA
>JBMYWX010000355.1:0-2760 GCA_049607825.1 Nitrospirales bacterium | reverse complement strand
CAATACAGCGCATGGACTGCTGGCCAGCTATCCCACGGGAAATCTCTTCGCGTTCCGACAGACTCAAGGCGACTCGTGAGCGGGTTCTCGTGGGAGGGCGAATCCCACCGCTGGGTCGAAGAAGAGCATAAATCGAGGAGGACTCTCGTTCAAAGAGGCGGCCAATTGATCTCATGGATTCGCCACACTGCCAGCGATCTCAAATGTCGGCTCGTTGTGCCGCACTAAAATTGATGCGGGTTCGGTGTTTCATCGTCACACTCCATTTCTAATAGGTAGAATAAAGTGTTGCGTTGATCAATTGAACTCACAGCCTATAGCGCACAGACACGAACAACGCGTTCAATCCTAGTCAATCGGAGCAGCATTGGATTCATCACGTCGTTCTTTTTGTTCCTCATAGTAAGCCTTTTCTTCATCATCATATTTTGTCAGTTCCTTCATTTCATCAAGCTCAACCGGCGTGAGATAGCGAAGCGCTGTGGCACAAAGAATTCGTTGCTTCACCGTACCCTTTAAGTTGATATCCACTAAAACATCGGCTCCAATTTGTTGTGCCCGTTCTCTTAGCTCTGCATGTAAGGCTTCCCAGTCAACTTTTTTTTGGTCCTCAGGTTGCTCAACTTCAACGACGCCAAGATCATGATGGGGTCTCTCGGGCACATCATCAAGGACTTCTATTGCATTGGCTGAACGTTGCGGTTCGCCATTGGCATTGACCTGTGCAGGCTGCTCTTCCCGTTTGGGATAACGAGCCTTTTCGATATCGAACATTTTCAAATGCGCAGAGGCGAGTTCGGCCTCATGTGGATTGCTACTATGCGACAAATTGGTGAGCTTTTCTACCCGATCTTTGGCTTCCTGGAGGCTCATTTTCGCCCCCTTCTTCTTCAGTACATTAATTGGCATGCGATTACCCCAATATCCCTGTCATTCCATATTATTGGTTTCGAAGGACAAGACTCGATGCTTGGCAAATTCTAAAAGCACGTAGACTGTCATCCCCCATGTTCTTTCGAACCTGATACACTCTTATCTCTCATGTCTACCTGCCACGAAAACAGATTGTCAACAGCCTCAGAGGTCATCTTTTTTCAATTTGGAGGGTAAGCTTTTGAGCAGGGTATCGCGGGCCATCTCGCAGGCCAAGTCACAATGATACCGAAAATAGCCTTTCGCCCACCATAACGCGATTAAGAAGGCCAGGGCTACACCGAAAATAATGGGTTTCTGAATCACGGCGACGGTGATTAAGCCTTTGAACATCATCGGTAGGATATAGAGTAACACTTCGGCAATGTGCCCAAGTATCGAATCAAGAAGTCCGAGAAAGCCTTGCCGTACAGGCATGTCTTTGGCCGCAACACCAAAGATCCATAAGCAAATGGCACTACCCACCACAAGAAGGGTAAACTCCAGAAACAGTCCATACAGCCATTCTCTGCACAATACCCATTTTCTAATCGCCTTTTTTTCTTCTACAGTTCCTGAGCTTGTAATCGTCACCACAGAATCTGATCCGACAACATCAAATTGATCAGGAAGATTACTTGGAGAGTAGTTCGCCGTCTGTTCCTCCATCCGAGCAATCACGCTGCGATGAACGTGAATTGGACCACGGACCTTATCCCGGCAAAGAGCCTGAATATCACGTGGAGCATACCGATAGTAGACGGCCACGCCATCTCGGGAATCGTACAAACGTCCATGCTCATTAGCATTCAGACGCACAATGTCATAGACCCCGTTTTTTAAAAAGAGGTTATGCTGAAGCACTCGAGAGATCATCCACTCCAGCGATACATTGGCTAATCCCGCTCGTCCATACCCGCCCCCGACATTGGAATGAGAACCGACAAACCACACCTGTTCGACATGAGTATCCTGCCCACAGTTTAGTTCGTCCCAGACTAAAGGAGTAAAGGATTGACGCTCATCATCGATGGCGAGTGCTTGGTAGGCAAATTTTACGTTTGGTGTCAGTTTATAATTATAAAACCGATGAGGAAAAATCACATCGAAGAGGCGATCCAGGACCATAAACATGGCATTGAGGAGCCACAGTCCAATGCCGGTAATTCTCCAATCTTGAGGGAAGCCTAATGCTGAAACCGTATCCCACACACCAATACATGTAATGGGAATCACACCATGCTCACCAAAATTCAGATTGGGTTTTTGAGACTTGTATACTGCGTACGCTTCCTCTACTCGCTGTCGTAAAGCCTCTTCAGTCAGCGTACGCCCGTCGATAAGTCCAACGGCGGCAATAAAGCCTGAGAAGGCTCGGACCTCAGCTGCACCTCGACTGAACCCAAACATGAACACTTGGTCGCCTTGGTCATAATGCTTGGCAAGAAATCGGTACAGATCACACACATTTCGCTTAAACCCAAACCCGAAAGCTCCAGATACCGCTCGCCAATATTTATTGGACGCCGTCCCTACCCCATTGTCATAAAAGGTAACTTGCCGCTGTTTCTTACTATGGATATCAATGGCGTTATACATTTTATAGACATTGCTGTCTGGTGTTTCTCCCCCCAGGTTTCCAGTTCCGTCTGCGCAAATCACAATATTTTTGGCCATCTTATTCTTAACATCCAATAAAGGATTTATCTCAGTCACCTCAAAAACTTTAACCTTATCCTCCTGAAAGCATCGGCTAAACACCTTCTTCCCATCTTCTAAGGTAAGACCGTTTGGAACCGGTGTTCCTGTCCCCATTGATAACTCACTATCTAAACTATCTACATCAAA
>JBMYWX010000354.1:0-2761 GCA_049607825.1 Nitrospirales bacterium | reverse complement strand
AAGGGCTAAGTGCAACATAAGAATACTCCCGATCTGTAGCTCTCCATTTTGAAAGAGAGTTGCAGACAGACTCTTATTTCGTTCATGACTGATTAAAGACACATCACTTTTTATAAGGAACCTTTCATATGACTGAAGTACCCAATAAACAAGATAGTCAAATATTTCTGTATTCGTCTCTGCTACAACTTGTCGCATTCATCATATGTATCTTAATGCCAAACATGTTGGTATTTGGCGCCGAGACAGAAGTCGACAGCCGCAATCAACGTGATTTACCTCAGGCCGAACATGCCGATCAACGAGAGTTCTATGAACTTGTTGTCTCAGGCGAACATCACCAAGCCTTTGAACGGGCTTTTGAACTTGGAGATGAGTTGTTTGAGACGCAGTTTAATGCCCTGGATGGCGTCGGAGCCAATGTCGGTGAACAGCAGCGTTTCACCCGTGTGCCTCGCGCAGACCTTTCGGGCTTTGGAGAATGGGCCGATCACACACCGAAACGGGAGACCGGCCCCAACGCACAGGCCTGTAATGCCTGCCATAACTTACCATTTGACGATGGAGCAGGTCAGACAAATTCAAACGTTCATCGGGACCCTCTTCATTCTGCGAATTTGAGCACAATGATCCAGCGAAATACGCCTCATCTTTTTGGGGCAGGGGCGGTCCAACTGCTGGCTGAAGAAATGACAAAACGTCTCCATAGGATCCAAAAACGTGCAACTCGTCTTGCCTGTTCTACAGGTAAGTCCCAAACACGTATGCTGCGTGCAAAGGGAGTGCAATTCGGCCTACTCACAGTAAGGCCAATCCAGAATAGTCCCTGTCAAGTCAACATTGACTCATCAAAAGTAACGGGTGTTTCTAGTGATCTCATTATTCGACCGTTTCAATGGAAAGGGAACAATACAACGCTGCGAGATTTTAATCGCGGCGCGTCACACAATGAGTTAGGCATGCAAGCGGTCGAACTTGTGGGAAGAGATGAAGACGGCGATTTCGATGGTGTGACAAATGAGATGACCATTGGAGATCAAACTGCACTCGTCATCTATATTGCAGCACAGCCCCGACCAACCACAAAAATCGAGTTGTCCCGCCTTGGGCTCATCGAACCGCTATCTTCCTATGAACGAAAAGGCATTCGACGGGGAAAGCAACTCTTCTCTCGAATTGGATGTGCTTCCTGCCACACGCCAAGGTTAAAGATACAAGACCCTATTTTTCGTGAACCAAGTTTGCAGGCCCATCATCGTGATGAAATATTCCCCAGTGGCCTCAATCCCCTCGATGAACTAGTCAATCCGGCTTTTCCCGTCACATTTGACCTGACCAGAGATCAGCCAGATAATATCGTTCACGATCAAGATGGTAAGGAGATTCGCCTCGGCACATTCGAGCGTGATCGCCGTGGACGAGCTATCGTTCGCCTGTATAGCGATCTGAAACACCATGACCTAGGGTCCGGCCTTGCAGAATCTATCGATGAAACAGGAACTGGCTCCTCCACTTGGCTCACCAAAGAACTTTGGGGAGTTGGATCCACCGCACCATATCTTCATGATGGGCGGGCTACAACACTTTCTGATGCCATTCTGGAACATAGCGGAGAAGCTGATGACTCAAGGCAAACATTTTTATCACTTTCACCTGTAGGAAAGAATAACCTTCTGTCTTTTCTAGAAAATCTGGTTCTATTTAAAATCGAAAGCGAGTAGACTCCCAGCTGAAACAGCGCCGTCAAAATTATTTTCGGCGCTGTTTCTGCAACCTCAATATTGCCCTGCCGATTTAGACCCTTCTCCTATCAAGTTCAAGGTCATTCCTTTTTCAGAAAATCTGCCCAATGAACATATTCTTCTGGCATTTGAACATGTTCATTTCTGATTGCCAGAGACATAATTGATTTTGATAATCAAAAACATAATCAACCAAGGACCATGACTACTAACAATCATATTGATCAGAAGAACCAGCCCGAATCTCCTCGACCGACACAAGAAAAACCGGTGGAGAAAATCAAATCAAACAAGGAATTCCGATGCCATTGTCGTCGTCTCCTGGCTAAACAAACATCAGATGGGGCCGGAATCGAAGTTCAATGTCCACGCTGCAAACGAATGTGGACCTTCAAATTGGGGCCCTTATAATTCTATTGAATAGCTAGAGAACGAATGCATCTTCATACTTCAGCTGAGTAAATTATGGATCCTCCAGCTCGAATGAAAGGATCTCATCCATGAACGCATCATGCCTTAACGATAGTCAAAATAGTCCAACCCAATCTGCCTCTCCATCCTTGAATTTTCCAGACATCACGCTTCCCTCTCTTACTCCTCAGAGCGATAAGCCGCTGTCACACAACTGCCCCAAACCTGCGACGACCTTTCGTCTCTTTTTTGTTTTTCTGTGCTTCCTGGTTGGTTCCATCTTTGGCTGGCAACACCAGACTGACAGTGCACCAGCCTGGCTGGTATGGGGATTTATTTGGGGGTTATTTGGATTAGGAGTCGTTGCCATTGAACACATCCTGAAACGTTTTCCTGCATCGAACATCTTTCAGGTAGGGCAAGGTATTGCAATAGGAATAGTCATAGCATCCATTTTTTCCTGGTTGCTAACCATCATATTTCCATCCTCACCGTATCTTGTATCTCCCATGTCACTTGCTAGCCTTCTGACCTTTCCATACCTCACACTCATCGCAAGGAACGGAGTATCAGAAGTTACACAACCTCATCACTCTGAGACCGCCCCT
>JBMYWX010000353.1:0-2776 GCA_049607825.1 Nitrospirales bacterium | reverse complement strand
ATGTGAGTTCGCTCCCTATACTGGAGTGGTTGTGAGCAAGGGGCAATTCAAGGTTACGAATAACGATGCTGATCCTGATGATCCAAAATCCAAAGAAGGTGTGTTGCATAACCCTCACAGCTTTGACGTGCTGGGTGCAAAATCATCAACCTTGTTTAATATTGGGTTGGCTAAAAAAGGTAGTTCCTTACAGAAAACCATGAAGCTCCGTATGGCCAAAAAAGGCAGCGTGGTGCGGTTGCAATGTGACCAACATGAGTTTATGCAAGGCTGGTATCTTCCTGTGACGAATCCTCATTATGCCACCAGCGGCGCTGATGGAACCTTTGAAATTAAGGATGTTCCAGCAGGAAAGCATAAAGTGTTGGTTTGGCATCCCATTGCTGCCAAAAATGCCAAGAAGAAGGCCATTGAAATTGAAGTTGATGTAAAAGACGGTGCAACTGTTGAAGCCAATTTTGATATCAAGTAAATAGACTGTTTGTGAAAAGTCTGAGATAAGGGGCAACTCGTGAATCAAGCGAGTTGCCCCTTGTTTTTTCTATCGTCAAACCTCTTAAAACTCCTCTCTTGCGTTTGTCTGTTAGTGGCCGTTAATATCCTCTTACTATGGTTAAACAGGAGAAACTTGTGTTAGTTGAGGCTCTGTGTGCCACGTGAACTGTCCCTCGCCGAAATCTTCCAGTTGGGTTACTACTGGGAGACAAAAATTCTTCTCACTGCGGTGAAGTTAGACCTCTTTTCTGCGTTACATGAGAATCCTCACTCTTCCTCTCAACTTGCAGAGGAATTCTGTCTGACCGTTCGGCCTTTGGATCTTTTGCTGAATGCTCTTGTGGCAATGCGAGTATTAACCAAAAAAGAAGATTATTTTCGTAATACAGAGGTAGCACAGCGCTATCTTGTGAAGTCTCAGAAAGAATATGTTGGCCATTTGTTACTGTTGCATGACGCGGAATGGGAAAATTGGGGGAAGTTAGAAGAGACCATTCGAACGGGGCAGTCTCCAGTCTCTCAACACGTGTTTGAGACGAACCCTGAAATGGGGACGAATGTCCTTTCTGTTCTCCATCGAATTGGTAGAGAAAGTGGTCCCAATTTGGCGAAGCGCATGCAGCTAGATCGTGCAATGACTCTTCTCGATGTCGGTGGAGGAGCAGGGACAAATGCCATTGCTTGCTGTCAGGAATACCCTCAGCTCAAGGCAACGGTATTTGATCTACCTCAAACCTTAGTCATGACTGAAAAAGTTATCAAGCAGGTTGGTCTAAGCGACCGTATTCGAACGCAGGCTGGAAATTTTCACCATAATGCGTTTGATGGGACATACGATGCTGCATTAATGTCTGATATTCTTCATTATCAGAGCGGCGAGACGAATGCGAAACTTGTGGCGAAGATTTACAACTCTTTGTCAAATGGCGGGCAGCTTGTTATCAAAGACCGGTTTTTGGATCAGTCGGGAACGAGTCCCGCGTGGACCACAGCCTTTGCTGTGCATATCATGATTAATACTGAGCAAGGGCAATGCTTTACAAGTCAAACAGCCATGACATGGATGAAAGATGCTGGGTTTCAAGATGTAAGAGAGCTTGAACCTTGTGCTGTGATTCAAGGAACGAAGAAGTAAAGAAGGAGAGTAGTTCATGGATTCTATGGCAGAGTGGCTGAGAGAACCAGGTTTTGCGGGTACATTTGCCACCATGGGAGCGGATGTCAGTCAATTGATGGCCACTGTTTTTACCACGCTCTTTGTGATTGGATGGTTTCAAGCAAAGAGAGGGGACGGGACAAAACATCATTTTTTGATGCTTGGTGGAATGATCGCAATGTTGTCCTTCTTTACAAGCTATTACTTATTTCGAAACCTTGGTGTGTTGGCATTTGAGGGGAAAGAAGGGTTCGGAGGCTCGCAATGGCTCTATGATCATGTGTTTCTTCCAATCCTCACGATTCACATCATTTTGGTCATTATCGGATTGATCATGGCTGTATATATGATCGTCCTTGGATATCGCACGCAATTTATATCGGGAGCTCGGCGTCTCTTGCGTGAGCAAGCGCTGCAAACAAGCTGGCGGAAAATGCTGGGGATTCTCGGAGTCCTAGCTGGTCTGGTCGTATCCTATTTGTTGGCGTTGGTCGCGCTCGATCGTTTTGGGATGGGAAAGCTTGCTGTATGGGTGAGTCTGCTTGTAATAATTGCGATAGTGATGGTCCTTGAAAAATCAATTCAACGGATGTGGCCAAATGGGGCAAGAAGACATCGAGTTCTTGGTCGATTTACGATGGTGATCTATTGCGTGTTGTTCGTCACCGGGAGTGCAACGTATACGATGCTGTACATATTGTATCCTGGAAAAATTGGATAACTTCGATAACGGATAGGATGAATTGTAGTTGTGGCCATAGGTTGGAATTGTGTGGCGTGGATGAAGTCCAGGCAACGACCTATTTTGCCAGTTTCACTTGTACTCCATGTGGAAAATCGGTCGGTGTCGAAGGCGAGCGTAAAGAAGTATCTTCCCTCTTGAATCAAATCTCATGGACTGATGAAGCTCAACATATAATCGATCGCTTACCCCCTTATATTGCGCCACTTTATCAAGATGATGTTGAGCAATATGCCAAATCGACCGGAAATAAACTTGTGACGTTTGATTTCCTAGGCGAAGCCAAAAATCAAGGTACCGTATCATGGAGCCCCGAAACGCAGCGTCGATTAGAAAGAGTTCCGCCAGGCATTCGAGCAATGGCTCGAGTTGAGTTGGAACGA
>JBMYWX010000352.1:0-2804 GCA_049607825.1 Nitrospirales bacterium | reverse complement strand
GTGTAAATGATATCTGGTTCTTTGGACATAAGAGTGACTCCATTAAGGGTTACTGAAGAAAGACCACATGATTTCTAGTGGAAATCGTGAATAGTAAATTTCTCGAACTCGTGATTTTAATGGGATTTTTTTAGCAGGGCAATCAACCGAATGGCCCATGGAGACTGGAGAGACTAAAGACCCAGCGGAGCGTGATGAATGATTCCATTTTCATAACTTCTGCCATATCTATGAAAAAACCATGATATTTCAAGCACTTGAACGTTACCATCAGGCCCATCCTGATTAGCCATCAAGCTATTTTTCGGGACTGGTGTTTTCTCAAGTAATCAACGGATTTAGCATCATGTGTCAAGTCTTCATCGCTTGAGCGTCAGTTCTTTGACATGAATGGTTTCTCTCCAATGAGAATTTATCACCATGAATTGGTCAAATCTCGAAAGGAGGCTAGGCGTATTTTGAATGGAGTTCATCTGTAACCTCTTGCGTTTATTGCAAAATTAAGAAATCAGTGTATCTCAGGGAGCAATGAGATCTTCAGTGGCTTGAGACTTGCGTTCTTAGATTGGGAGTAGAAAGCGAAACCTAACCTATGAACCTATTTAGAAAGGCCTAATCATGCGAAGGCTCCTTGTCGAAAAAGATAAGCCAGCTTCTCCGTTTCTGCAGATGGGTTGGCAGACTCCTCATCAATCGAATGAAATGCGTGAATTAATTCTGGGTTTGAGGAGACGATATCGATATACAAAGATGGTGGAACGTATCTACGGGGATCCAGCAGCCGGAGATCGACTCCTGGTGAAGGCCTTGTATTTAGCACAAACGATGGATGCCAATAGAGGAATACGAATTGGCGACTGTCGAGTGGTCGTCAATTGATTGTTTCGGACTTGTAAAAGATTACAACTCTTTAATAGCGCATCAGCGCAGTGGTCTAAAATTACACGTGAATAGATCACTTTGTCATAGTGTACTTGTTTGTCTCAGCGCTGTGTTCTTGTGTGCTTGCTCTCTTCCTAAGCGAACCATTGAAGTCTCCAGACATTCTGCCGTAGAAATACTTGGTTCTCCTCCTGTTCAATCAGTCCCAACCCTTGACGTAGTGGCTTCTCCACTTCCACTCCCGAGTAATCCGTACGACAATCTGAATGCTCCTCCATTAGGGAAGTCTATCGACAACATCCCTGATCAGGAGAGTCAAGCCGAAGCAAGCGAATTGTTAGACAGGTTTGAAGAAAAGAAGGATGGGGAAGTCGAACTTTTGTCGTCGATCAATAATCCGCAGGATTTCGAAATATCAAATCGCCAAGGAGAGAAACAAGAGTCAAAAGACGCATCGAACAATATGGAGAACATTGATGAAGAAAGAGGCGTATTACTGGAGCCTGACATGCCACAAAATGCTGCAGTGCATGTTCCTTACGACCTGACTTTTTTCGAACATGAAAGACCTCACGTGGAACTTTCTGAGGGTTCAGTTATAGAGAAGGCTGACATGGAGTCCATTTCTCTATTGGGGAGTACAGAGCAAAACCAAGTGATGGTAAAAAGTCCGGAAGCTGCGGTCATGTCTTCAGGCGAGGTCGTCACTCCAGCACACGAAAAGCTTTTAAACATGAGATCAGAAGTTGAAGAATCTGACTTAATAAATGAGGAAAGCCAATTGAAGGTGGTTGGGAGTGATATGCCGGGTCCCATAGTTTCAGTCTTGGACGTTCCATCTGTCGCGGAAACTCAGAATGTGGAAGCTTTAAGCCAGGGGAAAAAGAATGAATCTCAGAACGCGGTCTTGGCTGATCTGGAAGAGACTATTCCTGCAGTCGTGCAGATGAATGCCGGAAAATTGAAGGTGCGGAAAACGGAAGAGTCTGTCGCGAGTCTTGACGAACAAGAGGTGGATCTTAAGCCAACTATACTGGAAGAAGCTCAGGGAGTCACGCTGCAGGATCACGATCCTGTTGACTCATTTGATGGAGAAGAAAAGAGCAATGTATTGACGAGGGAATTTGAGGATAATAGCCAGGGAGCCATGGTGGATGAATTGGAGTCACAGCCTCTTAGGGATAAACTGGTCGAAGAAGACCAATTGAAGATATTGCAACAAGACGTTTTCAAGTCGACGTTGATCCCTCAGGGTTCGTCAGAACTTTTGGACGAACCAGTCAAGGAAAATGTGCCAAAGGGGACAGATGAAAATATTGAGGAAGTGGTGGTTCTAGATCTGGAACAGTCAAAATCCTCTAATGTGCAGGTGGAGAAAGTCGGATCAACGAAAGCGGAAGATGTTGTGTTACAAGCTGGGCCAACACAACTTGATGCGCTCGTTTTTTTTGACGAGAAGAAGGAGGTCGAGTTAGCCCCGCTTGAAGAACATGTTCAGGAAGCGGTACTGGCGGAATTGGACTCATTGGGTTCCTTGGAGAGGCAGGTTGAGTCAGATCAGTTGACGAGACAGGAAGTGGAGACTCATAAGGCTAAGTTGGCCGAACGAAAACACCCAGATTCTTTGGATTTATTAGGAGAGCGAAGCGAACCGGTCACACAGGATGATGCGGAATCCACGGAACTGGCTCAAGCCGTTCCATTGGGTTTAGACGTGCAGGAAAATAGGTTGTCGCCGAATGAGGAGATTGATCAGGTAAATATAAACCCTAATCGAGAGTCCCCAGTCCTTGCTGCCGAAGAGGAAAAGGAATTCCCAGTTCTAGAAAGGAATGCATCTGAAATCGGGGAGGAAAAAGTTTTCCCTCCTGTTCAAGCACAGGAGAATGTATTAAGCCCTGACTTAGTCACACGACCTTTAC
>JBMYWX010000351.1:0-2809 GCA_049607825.1 Nitrospirales bacterium | reverse complement strand
CGTTCTGCTATGACATTCATAAGGATTTTCCTTTCATCATTGTCACACTCTCTCTGTGAATATTCCTGTGCAATATTTTAGAATTGCCTAGAGCCATAGTGACCCAGCACATGATGATCAAAAGAACCAGGAAAACGGCTTTTCAAACAACAGAAACCATCTTTGTGTTGAAAGCCGCTCACGACCTGTTGCATACGTTCCTCCTTCTCGTGTGAATGAGACATCCCATACCTTATACCCATCAGAAATGAAAGGAGGATTAAGCGCACATTAAAACTTTTTAATGTAAAAACGTCTGAGGAAAGAGAGAGGGTTAAGAAACAGGCGCACGAAGCGGAAGCAAGACGGTAAAACATGATCCAGTATCAGGAGAGCTCTGCATGTGAATCGTACCCTGATGTACATCAACAATCCATTGGCAAATCGCCAAACCTAACCCGGTTCCCTTTGAAGCGTGGGCGCGGGCAGTATCGGTCCGATAGAAGCGGTCAAAGATTCGTTGTTGCTCAAGTGAAGACACACCAATGCCATGATCACACACCTTGAGTTCTGCCTGAGCTTCGACCTGCCTCAAAGAGAGTTCAACTTGTGAGTTCGGATGAGAGTATTTGATGGCATTATCGACAAGATTTAAGAGCAACTCCCGCAATCGAAGCTCATCACCATCCACAACAATCGGCTCAACGGCCTCTAACACGGTTTCGATCTGTTGATCTTGGCCAAGAATAGTCGCCTGAAGTTGAACTTCTCGAACTAAACTGTCTAATGAAATCGGCGTCATCGTCATTTTGATCTCTCCCAAATCAGCTCGCGAGAGAAAGAGTAACTCATCGACAATTCGGCTCATGCGATCAATTTCTTCCAAATTGCTCTCAAGCACTTGACGGTAATCTCCCGCTTCTCGAGGCCGGCGTAACGCCAGCTCGGTTTCGCCCTTAGTAATCGTCAAAGGAGTGCGAAGCTCATGAGACGCATCGGCACTAAATTGTCGAATTTGACGAAATGAGACTTCGAGACGAGCAATCATATCATTGAAGACGGATGCCAGACGCCCAATTTCATCAGTTGAACGGGGACTGGTAATTCGTTGGGTTAAATCGCCATCGGCGATTCGTTGAGCAGCGCACGTAATAACATTCACGGGCATGAGTGCGCGTCCAGCCAAAAACCATCCACCAAGTAGCGAAATAATAATCGCCAGGGGTGAGGCGATGACCAGGGCAAGCAGTAATCGTTTCAACATCCGTTCGGTGGGATACAGTGAAGTCCCTACTCGCAAGATACTCACCAGCCGTTCGGTATGACGGATCGGAACGGATAACAGTCTGAACGGAACCCCTTCATCAAACCGAACAGATTCGAACGTGGATTGCCCCTTCAATGATGCTTGAAACGCTGTTTGGCTTAATGGAATTTCACGACTCTTGATATTGGCTGACTGAATAGTCACCTGCCCTGCCGGTCCAAAAATCTGAAAAAACTTATCAAGGAGAGCCAATTCAGGGAAGTTTTGAGACAGATCCTCGAATATCAAAAATGGCCCGAACCGATGCTCGCCTAACGTGCGAATGGCTGCAGAGGCTGCCTCCTCAAGAGACGCATCGACTTGATCCCGCAGTCCGCGCGACATGACAAAATAGATCGTCCCGGCAAATAAGATGAGAATAAGGGCTAGGGCAGTACCATACCAAAGTGTCAGACGCACTCGTATCGAGGCCTGGCTCATGTATCAGACCTCATGACATACCCGCTTCCACGAACCGTTTGAATCAGACTCTGTTCCCGCCCCCGGTCAATTTTATTGCGCAGATAGCTGATATAGACATCAATCACGTTGGTAAACGTATCAAAATCAAGGTCCCAGACATGTTCCGTAATCATCGGCCGAGTCAGAACACGTCCAGCATTCCGCATTAAATATTCTAATAAGGCATATTCCTTGGTGGTCAACTCAATCCGCTGATCACCTCGCATCACTTCTCGCGTGACGGGATTTAACACTAAATCACTAACCTCTAAGATACCGCTGGGAACCCCTCCAGCTCGGCGAAGAAGAGCACGGGCGCGTGCGAGCAATTCTTCTATGGCAAATGGCTTGGTCAAATAGTCATCGGCGCCCGCATCCAACCCTTTGACACGCTGATCCACTTCGGACCGAGCCGTGAGAATCATGACCGGGGTTTTGACCCCGCTCTTACGAATTTGCTTGAGAAGCTCAAGGCCAGGAATACCAGGAAGCATTAGATCAAGGACAATTAAATCATAATCAATCGACTGTGCCCAATCGAGTCCTTGTTGACCATCAGCACACACATCCACCGCATAACTTTCTTCCTCCAAAGCTCGTCGAATGAATGACGCGACTTTTGGTTCATCTTCAACAACAAGAATTCGCATATGTCGTTATACCCGTTTCACATACCTTCCGACGATTGAGATCGATAATGATGGGTCGGAATCAGAATCATTTATCTATAAAATGGGATGCGCTTATATTGTACCATCTATACAGAATGTCTAGAAGAGAAGGTAGTGGAGAAATTCACATTCGTGCCGTGATGAGAAATATTTCACCAAAAGAAAAAGCCCCGTCACGCATGACGGAGCTTTTTCTTTTGGACAAGATAATTGGGCAGGTTTTAAATGTGCTCAACTAAACTCCGAAGTTTATGGCTACAACTTGGATGCCGAAGTTTCTTAAGCGCTTTGGCTTCAATTTGACGGATTCGTTCCCGCGTCACGTCAAAATCCTGACCGATTTCTTCGAGAGTATGATCAGTGCTATCACCAATACCAAACCGCTTACGAA
>JBMYWX010000350.1:0-2834 GCA_049607825.1 Nitrospirales bacterium | reverse complement strand
ACAACAATAAAGACGATCACAGCAAGAACAACACGACAACAACAACAAGAACAACAACAACAAGAACAGGAATAAGAACAAGAACAAGAAACCCAAAAAAAAGGAAAAAGAAGCACAACAGCTCGCGACTGAAAAACAAGAAAAAGCCGAAATCTTACAAGTGACCGCCTTATTAAATATTTTCCAGGAAGCATATGAATCTCAAAACCTTCCGACACTCCAACAAATTACAACCATGGATGAGAAAAGAATTCAATATTTACAGTTGATGTTTAAGTCATATTCGACTATACGAGTAACAACGGAAATTGAATCCATCAATAAACAGAAGGCATATGCCAAATTATTGATCACGAAGTTGATCGATCAAAAAGGCAAGGTCATTAAACCCAGTCCGATTATCCGAGAAACAACAATCACCATCCCTAAAGAAGGGGAACAATGGGGAAACATTCATTGGTGAGATCATGATTGAATTAAAGGTCTATTTAGATTCAGCTCTCATACACAAAACCACTCTCGCCAAAAATCGTATTACAATTGGACGTTCAGATGACAATGACCTTGTCCTAGCAAATCCTCATGTCTCTAGATTAGAAGCAATAGTTGAAGTCGAGAATGAACAAATTACACTCTATGACAAAAGCACCAATGGGATATTGGTGGATAGTCAGCGCATTTCAGAGTCAATTCATCTTCCCCACCGATGCCAAATAGACATATTCCCCTTTCAGATTGCATGTCTGAGTTATCGTGAGGATGAAACGATTCCCCTTCCCGCCCCTATCAAGCCTCTCACTCAATCGTCGCCAGGACAAGCAACGCAGGGGCAAAAACCCTCTTCCAATTCATGTCATTTCACTGGATTAGTTGGAGAGAGTCAGGGTATGCAGCAACTCTACCAACTCATAAAAGATGTTGGAGATAGCCCTGCGACGATATTAATACGTGGAGAACATGGGACAGGAAAAGAGTTAGTAGCTCGAGCTCTCCACAACATTAGTCAGAGAAACCAAAAAACCTTCGTGCCAGTGAATTGCGCAGCTATTCCATTTGACCTCATTGAAAGCGAGTTATTTGGCTATGAAAAAGGTGCATTTACTGGTGCCCAAACAGCCAAAACTGGGAAAATAGAGGAAGCGAAAGGTGGAACACTCTTTCTCGATGAAATTGGAGAACTGAGTATGAACGCCCAAGGCAAGCTTCTTCGATTTTTGCAAGAAAAAGCGGTGATGCGCTTGGGGAGTGCGAAGGAAGTCCCCGTGGATGTTCGAGTCATAACAGCCACGAATCGAGATCGCGAAAAGGCCATAAATAATGGAGACATGCGAGCGGATCTCTATTACCGACTACAGGTCGTCCAACTTATCATTCCTCCCCTTCGTGAGCGACAAGAAGACATTTCATTACTAGTGAAACACTTCATTAAAAAAATTGGAGCGGAATTAGGATTACCCTCTGAACCCCTCATAACCGATGAGGCCATGGATCGCATAAGCAAAGCCCAATGGCCCGGAAATGTGCGTCAGCTCGAAAACGTACTGTATAGTGCAATCCTTCGTTCTCGATCATCAAACCTGATCGATGATGCAGTGCTCCTCAAAGATACAACAAACTGGACCACCTCCAAGCCAACAGAAGAAGAAACCCCATTAGACTCCATTAACAAACAAGCATTACTCGATGTTCTCACTCAACATCATTGGGATACGACAAAAGCCGCTGAGGTGCTAAAGGTGAGTCGAGGTACCGTTTATTACAAAATGAAAAAACATGGAATCGAACCACCTCGTCCTCAGTCTAGAGGAGTGAGTTAGTATGAGGTGCGGGCAAGTCGTTAGGAAAAACAGTTCACCTCTAACGATCAGCTCGAATAAGTCCATTCATGGCTCTAAATTAACACTCCTTTTCTTGATTAAGGCAGAAGGAAAACTTTCGGGAAGTGGGGGCATAAACTCGAATCCAAATAATTTGGGGTCTTGTCCGATCACAGCAGCTGAAAAAATATAGAATACATAGTCCTTTGTTTGTTCTGGAACTTTGAACTGCTTGATCAATTGCCAAAAATTACGATCTTTTGGGTTAGGAGGAAGCTTTCGAATGAGGTTCTTCACACGAGTCGGGCCCCAATTGTATGAAGCCATCACAAGCAGTCCTGACGCTTGCGCCTCTGTTGTATATAAGTATCGCAAGTATTTAGCGGCAGCTCGCGTGGCCAGTTGAAATTTGTGCCGATCATCACGAGGGTCATATCGCTCAATATCAACCAAGGGACCCGTCTTCAATCCGTACTCCACGGCCGTAGTGGGAATAAACTGCCAAGGTCCCTTCGCAATACCAAATCGAGTTTTAGGACCAACAGACTTCAAGTTAAATTCACTCTCTTTGAGCCCTAAATAAAAAAACTGTGGAGTCATATGCTCAGCCAGCATAGCTTGCGAAACTTTATGGCCATAGTGATTACGATTTGCTCGAGCGATAGCTTTTCCCAAAGTGGGGGTAGATTGCCATTTGCTGATGTATTTCTTGACTTCTTGAACAAACGCTTTTGGCATTTCGACTTCACTTTCGCCGAATAATCGTGCCATCCGCAGAATAATCCGATCCTGTTTTGACATGTTTGGAGAATACACACCAATATCTTCTAGAAACTTCTCATACTCCTGGGCCGTTCGTTGTCGGGCCTCTTCAAGTTTCTTCTTTCTCTTCAAGATCTTTTCTACCTGTGTCGGACCTAGTTCCTGCAATACCATGTCCTCGAGTTGAGCCAACTCTAATTCCATAGTCTTTGTTGAATAAAATAATTCTGATGCCATATTCCTGAGATTCGCGAT
>JBMYWX010000349.1:0-2843 GCA_049607825.1 Nitrospirales bacterium | reverse complement strand
GCCATCTATCCGCATTTTCCCGTCCCCGACGATGACTCCCTTGCACTCAACACCGGGAGCAATAAACGCCCCTGGGCTATCAGCCGTCCCACATTCAGGACTTGGAGGAGCGATAACCTGACTACTTGGCGGCTTCTTGGCAATTTTTGAAATACGGCGAATAGGAAACATACTTCCTTTCAACCGTGAGGGCTTCCCATGTAATATTGCTATTTGCTTCATTGCGCTCCCTTGATTTCCCTATCTCCCACACTCATCCTTCAAACTCGCGCAGGCTTGGTTCCTGTAACGAGTATATGGGAAAGCAGTTATATTCTCGGCAGTTTTTGGAAAATCCTGATCATTCTTATCCTGGCATCCAATATTTAGCTCTCATCCTGACCCATTTTTGAGGAGAGTACGAGACAGAAGCATGAATGGGGCTAGACCTACCAATCATTCTCATGACCATGAAAATCTATTGACGGTTTAATGCCAAGGAGAATCAACGAAGATGAAGCGCTGAATAGGGCAAGAACTCTCCAACTCCAAGAATTGGTTTGTTAGAAACGACTTGTTTTTGGGGAAAATAGTAGAGAACAGAAGAAATTAGGCAATTGGCGTGAGCCAATTCGCATAGGCAGGATCTTTACCTTCAACAATGTCAAAGAACGATTGCTGTAAGGTGCTCGTGATAGGGCCAGGCTTCCCATCACTAATTGTTCGATCATCAAGTTCACGAACAGGAGTAATTTCAGCTGCCGTGCCTGTGAGAAATATTTCTTCAGCCACGTACATTGCATCTCGAGTGAAACGTTCTTCAATGACGGGAATTTTCTTATCCTTGGCTAATTGAAGCATTGAACTTCTTGTAATACCCTCTAGGATGGAAGTTAGTGGAGTCGTCTTCAGGATACCTTTACTGACAATAAATACATTTTCACCGGTTCCTTCGGCTACATATCCATCTGGGTCAAGCAAAATTGACTCTTCATAGCCAGACTTCTTCGCTTCCCATTTTGCAAGAATGGAATTCACATAGTACCCAGAGACTTTAGCTCTGGTCATGGAAACATTTACATGATGACGAGTGAAGGAAGATATTTTGGCACGAATCCCTTTCGAGAGGGCATCCTTCCCAAGATATGTACCCCAAGGCCATGCGGCAATAGCCAGACGAATGGGATTTTCTCCCGGATAAACCCCCATTTCACCATAACCAATGTAGAGAATCGGCCTGATGTAACAGGATTTTAGATCATTGATCCGCACGGTCTCAATAATAGCATCATGCACTTCTTTTTTCGTGAAAGGCGCTTGCATCATGGTGATATGGGCTGACTCAAAAAGACGATCAACATGTTCCTGTAAACGAAAAATCGCCGAGCCCAGCTGCCCTTCATAACAACGAATTCCTTCAAAGGCTGCAAGGCCATAATGAAGAGAATGCGTGAGGATATGGACGGATGCATCGTTCCAGTCAACAAACGTCCCGTCCATCCATATTTTTTGGCTAGGTGTTACCATTTGAAAAAATTCATCCTCAGAAAGACCATATCCATCAACATTCTGGTATATAACAGCGAGTAGTTTCACTGTCAACGAGAGTATCGGTACATGCGGTAATCATCTAAAATGTTGACACTTTTTTGGAGTCCATGGTAGATGTAAACACAATAAGGGAGAATATGTATGTATGCTATTATTGAGACAGGTGGGAAGCAATACCGAGCCATACCTGGAACGGTGATTCAAGTAGAAACTCTGGCCGGGGACGTCGGAGCGGTGATCGAGCTTCCAGACGTTCGATGCATTCATGGTGACAATGGCCCAATATTTGGGCACCCAACAATCGACAGTGCCGCAGTGAAGGCCGAAATCGTTCGACATGGACGAACGCGTACAATTCGCGTATTCAAGAAAAAGCGACGAAAAAATTATCGAAGGACCAAAGGACATCGCCAGGGTTTCACACAAATTCGTATTGCTGAAATTGTAACCCCTTCCTAAAGCTTAACCCGTAACGGAGAATCGACAGATGGCACACAAAAAAGGAGGAGGCTCCTCACGAAATGGACGTGATAGTAATCCCCAATATTTAGGCGTGAAGGCCTACGGTGGCGAAGCTATCTGTGCAGGCAGCATTATTGTCCGACAACGAGGGACAAAGTTTTATCCAGGTCTCAACGTTGGACTCGGGAAAGATTACACATTGTTCGCAAAAGTTTCGGGGACGGTTAAGTTTGAGGGAAGTAAAGATCGGCGAAAAGTCAGCATCTACCCACCTTCCTAAGCAGGACAGAGAACGATTTCCCTCTTCGATTTTCAAGTCCAACACTTCGTTGTTCCAGCCTCATATCCTGTACTCGACACCCCTGGGAAGCAAGGACATTCATGTTTATTGATCAAGCCCGCATCTTGGTGAAGGGTGGTGCAGGAGGCAGTGGTGCCTGTAGTTTTCGCCGAGAAAAATATGTTCCCCATGGGGGACCAGATGGCGGTGATGGCGGCAACGGCGGCCACATCATCTTCAAGGCCTCAACACGTATTTCGACCTTACTCGACTTTCGGTATCTTCGGCATTACGAAGCCCCTTCTGGACAGTATGGAAAAGGTGCAAACCGGGCTGGACTCACTGGAACTGATGTCATTATTCCGGTCCCTGTCGGGACGGTGGTAAAAGAGGCAGAAACCGAAACCATCATTGCTGATTTAGTCAGTGATCAACAAAGTGTCATTATTGCGAAGGGAGGAAAGGGTGGTCGTGGCAATGCCCGATTTGCCACATCAACGAACCAAGCTCCTCGGGAGTTTGAGCCTGGTACACCAGGAGAAGAACGTACCCTTGTTCTAGAACTCAAACT
>JBMYWX010000348.1:0-2849 GCA_049607825.1 Nitrospirales bacterium | reverse complement strand
CTAACGAAAGGGGAGTTCGGGATAGTTTCGTCAAAGTTTTCCGGAACGCCTTGTCTGAGAAATCGGCAACTAGAAAGAGGGAGCCAAGCTGAGCTCGAGCAATTTCAACTTGCCGATTTTGCCAAAAAAAACGGAATAATCCAAAGACCACTCCAAGGACCAGTCCTAACAACGGTTCCCATTCCCACAAGATCACTACCAAAATCAGTGAAGCAACAATTATAAAAACAACCAGCGTTTTACTGACGATGAGAGCCGCTCGACAAGAATGAAGGAGATTGACGACTAAAACAACAGCCTGTCGAGTCGAAGCAGAGAGTTGATGTTCAACAAGCAATTCATCAGACCAGGGCAATGTCATAAGCATGCTCTGCAAAGAACCGGACGGCAGACTTGGCACAGCCTCAATAGCCGGTTTAAAGGCAAGCAAATCTACTTCCTTCAAAGACCAAGGTTCCAAGAGTTGAGAACGCCACCTCTGTAGCAACTGGCCATCGAGAAAGAAATACAATCCACAGATAGGGAATAGAAGCAAGCAACCCAAGAGCGGAACCCACTGCCAGGTAATCAGCGACCAACCAATGGAACACAAACTGATCGCCACGACTACGACAATCAGATTACGATAATAAAAAGCCCGGCGGTCAATAGTTCGCGTCGTAGCATCAATAGCCATTTTATACACAGACACATTCACCACCTATTACCAAGATGTGACTCAACCCTTCGACACCTATATAAGTTGATGGCGACGGATTTTTTAAATAGACGTGCAACACTTTTCTAATGCATAGTCAATCTCAGA
Source organism: Nitrospirales bacterium (assembly GCA_049607825.1). Classification (GTDB taxonomy): domain Bacteria; phylum Nitrospirota; class Nitrospiria; order Nitrospirales; family UBA8639; genus JAGQKC01. The sequence goes on along the minus strand of JBMYWX010000348.1, from coordinate 2,044 downwards.
TTCTGTTATAAAACGCCTGCAGCTAAACCGGACAGGAAAAAAATATCTGATTTTGAATGACTAATATACACAGTCATTAAATATAAATGAAAAACCGAATTTGAGTTTTCCGTGGTATGGCAAGGCAATTTACTTTGTTTCCTTAAATTATGTTTTAATTCTTTCAGAAGGTCTTAAATAGAATACAGAATAAGGATTATTCTGCATTTCCATCCTGTTTCCAACAAATAACCCCCTGATTAGGGCCTTTCCTTCAATGCCACAATCGTGTCGTCGATATAGAAAGCTGTATCTTCGTCGTACTCAGTATCCCGTGCAGCATGTAGCGCTGGAAGTGTCGTGCGATCACCTAGACTTTTTAATGCTCTGGCGGCATGCTTTCGCACCAACACATGTGAGTCGTGCAGTGCGGCAACAATCTTGTCTCTCCAGAAACGACACCCAGCCTCACTCCACTCAATTGGATACTGATTCATGCTCTCCAAGGTTTCGTCAAAAAGGCCCCAAATTTGACGGACCACTTCCGCACGGTCCTGGTCCGTACCACAATCTATTAGGTCCACAAGGTGTCTGAGTGCCTCCTCGCGACGCAAACACGCAATTCCGCTTATAGCTCGATTCCTGGTTTCCTGTTTAGGGTCAGTAAGCCTCAGTTGGAATACTGTAAGCGCCTGCTGATCCGGGAAATACTTGCATACAAGAGTCGATAGGGCTATTAATGCGCGGTCAAATATCTTACGATTGGGGTCTAATGCTGCTTTGATGATCGGCTCAGATGCTCGCGGATCCCTCATCCAACGCACATTATTGCGAGGACATGCCTGGGCAAATTCTCGAGTCAGCTGAGTCAGTGCTTTAAAGCGGATATTCTGATGAGAGTCGTCGAGGCCTTTGTATACCTCCTCCAGCATATCATGCAAGGTAGAGCCAATAGGTATCAACTGAAGATACGCTTTCTGAATCGTCAACTCCAAGCGCTTGACATATCCTTCGTCGAGGAGCAGATTTTGTGCCTCGTCGATCTTGCCGCTCATCACCAATTTTTTTGCAGAGCAAATTACATCTTTTGGAACAGCCATGTTACCTTTCATAGAAAATAATTCTGCTTGCTATTACTAGGTGATAGTAGTGCCGTTTGTCGGACTCAACAGTCCATTTGTAGTAGAGGGGGGATGATGTGTTGTGCCAGCAGGGGCTGCTGAGGGAACATTCGAATGGTAATAGCCGGGATTCACTGGTCTTTGTGCGTTAGTGAGAGCACCAGGCTGCCCTGGTTGAGGGGAATTAGTTAGGATCGATGATTCTATAAGTCTAGCAGAGGTACGATCGGGTACTTGTGGAGGTCCCGTCGCAATGATTCGCATCGAGTCTGGAGTAACACCTCCCGGAGGGTTCCGCTTATGCTGACTGAGGCGGGCATGAGGAGATTGCCTTGTGATGCCAACGTAAGTGACTCTGGGCGGTGTAGGGGGTGGTCCCTTTTGAAGAACGTATACGCTTTGCTGACCAGGTGGAACTCCACATGACAGTCCAAACGGATCGACCCAATTCACCGGGTTGGGACAATAAATGTATAGATTGGCCCCGCCTGCAAGTCCGATCGGATCTGGGCTGAGATACTGACCGGCCTGAGGATCATAGTACCGGTATCGGTTGTAGTAAAGTCCGCTTTCACCATCGGCATACTGTCCAGGGAAACGGAAGGCAATACGCCCATCTGACGCACCATGAGAGTCTACCTGATTACCCCAGTCATCCAAGTTTTGGGTCCAAGCCACGAGCCCCCAGTCGGTAATTGCCTCAAGCGGAACACCAAGATGGGAGTTGACAAGGTGAAAAACTTTATTTCCTCTCCACATAGTGGTTGGGGTAAACTCAGAGAATAGGTACTCCGTGATCCCATGAGACGATACTTCCGCCAGAAGCTGCTCCCCAGCCCAGACGAATTCTGTAGTTGCACCATGACTCTCTCTCTTAAGCCGACGGCCTAGTCCGTCATACACAAAACTTTCTCGAGACCCATCAATATGCTGAACCTCGACGA
>JBMYWX010000347.1:0-2850 GCA_049607825.1 Nitrospirales bacterium | reverse complement strand
GAATTTCTCTCGCAGCAGCTTCATGAGTGGGGTAAGGCGAACCGAGTGCTCAGCTACCATATTCAGCCGGGTCGGCCGACGCAGAATGCCTTTATTGAACGCTTCAATCGCACCTATCGGACCGAAGTCCTCAATCTGTATCTCTTTCGAAGCTTGGAGGAAGTGCGGGATCTTACCGCGAAGTGGATGACGGTCTATAACGAGCAACGGCCTCACGAGGCGTTACAGGGCGTTGCCCCTTGCTCGTATCGCAAACCAACAGAAAACTCTCTTTATGACTTGTCCGCTTGACGGGGAAGCTTACACCTCCAGCCGGGTTTTTTTATGTCTACTGAGTAGTTACTTAGGGTTGCCTGTTTCTAGCTATCTTGAGATTTTTTTAGTCGACGGTCTAGAGCAAATCGTGTGATACCAAGATGTTTTGCGGCTAGACTTTTGTTGGTTTCTGATAGATGCATGACTTCGTCTATAATTGCAGATTCAATGTCTGCTAGTGAATGTGTTCCAATCTTCATATTTATTCTCACAACTTGTTCGTCCAAAGTTTTCTGGGTTGTCGCGACTCTATCTGAAGATTCATGTAGTTCTTTAGGTAGATTTCCTGCGGCTAAAGTTTTATCTTTTGAAAAAATGACAGCTCGTTCTAGGATATTTTCTAATTCTCTGATATTTCCTGGATAGTCATATTGCTCTAATAATGTTCTTGCTTCTTGGGTAATATCTATAATTTCTTTTCCCATTTCTTTTGCATGATGGCCGATTGATCGAAAACTTAAAGGAATAATGTCTTCAGCTCGATGGCGAAGAGGTGGCAATTCTAGGGATACGACATTCAGTCGAAAATATAGGTCTTGTCGAAAATTTCCTTGAGCTACCTGTAGTCTTAAATCATGATTTGTAGCTGCGATTAGTCTAAAATCGACATCAATATCATCTCTCCCACCTAGACGTTTAACTGATCGTTCTTGAAGTACACGGAGAAGTTTTGCCTGCATCGCAATGTTCATATCTCCTATCTCATCAAGAAATAAAGTGCCTCCCTCTGCTTGTTCACACAGGCCAAGCTTTCGCTGGTTCGCACCTGTAAATGCTCCACGTTCATATCCAAATAGCTCACTCTCGAATAACTCTTGAGGGATAGCTGTACAGTTCACACCGACGAATGGTGCCTGATTTCGTGGACCATTGTGGTGTAACACCCTCGCTATAAATTCTTTACCCGTACCAGTTTCTCCTTGCAGTAGAACGGTTGTCTTTTGGTTATGTGTCATTTCCATAATCTGAGCGACTAGTTCTGCCATACGAGGGCTTTCAGCAATGAGATGTTTCAAGGCAAAACGTCCATTGGAATTTTCTGCTTGGAAGTTCATCCGACGTCGGAGAGTCAGTAGTTCAATCGCTCGATTTACAACAGGTTCTATTCCTGACAAGTCTACACTTTTAATAAGGAAATCATAAGCGCCAATCTTCATCGCTTCTACTGCGTTCTCAACCGTACCATAGGCGGTGAGAAGAACTACTAATGCTTCTGGTGCTTTTGCTCGCACCTGTTTAAGTGTCTCAATTCCGGTCATGCCAGACATTTTTAGGTCAAGCAAGATAATGTCCGGGGTATCATGATCTAACGCAGGAATAAGGGCTTCTCCAGAATCGAAGCCCTGTACGAGATGATTGCGTCGTTCTAACCGTCTGGTTATGGCTGACCGAACGGCATGATCATCATCTGTGACATATATAGTCGTACGCATTGGTTATACCCGAGAAAATTGTTGTTGATGTAATATTGGAAGCCAAATGGAGACAACTGTTTCAGCCTCTGGCTGACTCCTCATCTGAATTTCCCCACCATGCCCCTCGATGATATTTCGACAAATAGCGAGCCCCAGGCCCGTACCTTGTCGCTTTCCTGTTGTAAAGAATGGTTCAAACACCCTTGATAAATGTTGCGCATCGATTCCTTTTCCATTGTCGCATATCTCAAGCAAGACACCTAGTGTGTGGTCTCGGATTTTCTCTGTTCCGGTCACATGTAATTGGCCTGCAGGGCCTAAGGCATCTATTGCATTTTGAATGACATTGAGGAGAACCTGTTTGAGTTGGTCGTGGTCGGCTTTTATTGAGGGCAAGTCATCGGTAAACGCTATAGTCCAATCAATAGATTTATGGGCAAGTGGTTCTTGTAAGAGGTTGATACTCTCTTGTACAACGTCGAGAAGAGAACATTCTGCAGGTAAGAGATCCCGCGGACGAGCATACTCAACAATTTGATTCACGATTCGATCAAGCCGTCTTGTTTCATTCAAAATTGTAACTAAGTCTGCTTTATGTGCATTATCATCCGAAAAATCCTCCATTAATAACGAGGTTGTCGACCCTATGCCTACCAAGGGGTTACGAATTTCATGGGCTATGCCTGCGGCCACTTGCCCTAATGTCGCTAATCGCTCAGATCGGCTGAGTTGTGCTCGCATCTGTTCAAGTGCAGTTATATCGACGTTAAATCCTTGATAGGTAATTTCCTGAGAAGAAATAGGGATTGCTCGGCTTAAGACTTTTCTTACCGTGCCGTCAGGATGAAGAAATCGAAAGACTCGTTCAAATGCCACACCTTCTTGGGTCGCATTGCAAAAAGTTTGGTACAGCTGTAAAAAAACTTTATGTTGAAATAGAATACTGCTCATCAGATGGAACTTGTGAGTGGTTAAAACATGATTTTTCCAAAGAATCTATCTATCTAGATACCCTACCTGATTGATTTCAAGTTTTTACTATAGCCACAAATCTTCTAGAAGTCAGTTTGTGACATCTTTTAAAAGTCTAATCATTATAGATTTACCTAAAAACAATTTG
>JBMYWX010000346.1:0-2873 GCA_049607825.1 Nitrospirales bacterium | reverse complement strand
ATACTAGCAATAGGGCCAACATACCATTTGCTTGACAAATACGTACTCGTTTCATAGATCCTCCTCAAGCTATATTAAAATAAGGTCAGATTGGTCAGCCCATATCTGAGACATTCACATGGATTGGCCTCAAACGGACTCTACAACCAAACCTTAATTATCATGTTCTAAATATTCCTTTAAGGCAACTGCATTATTGAATCGTTCTTCTTTTGAGGAATACACGAAGGTTACCTGCTCGTTGTTCATTCGCGCAATAATCTCCATGAGCAAGGCTTCTTGGGTTCCCAACTCAGCAAAATACCTAATCTTAAACTCTTTCCATTTGAGAGGATCGTGACTAAACCATTTCCGTAAGTCCGTTGATGGAGCGATGTCTTTCAACCATATATCAACTTGAGCCCGCTCTTTCGAAATACCCCGCGGCCAAAGACGTTCAACAAGCACACGAACTCCATCCTGCTTCACGGGCTTTTCGTAGACTCGCTTTAACAAGATTAGCATTGGTAGTATGAATTATTAACCATGTTTCAAGAAATCTCACATAAGTACTCATCTTATCTGGGCAGAATTCTATAATACCGAAAAATCTTCAACAGCCCAACTCCTTGTACGATGAAAATACTTCACCTTGGACTCTTGTTCATGACAGGACTCGCTACACTTCTCCTTGTTATGTATCTGCGAGAATTTCTTGCTGATTTCCTGACGTTCTTCTTCAATTCCTATATGGTCATGGCTGGGGCGAAAGGGGGCGACGGAGTGTGGATTGTAGCCCAGATTATTTCTACGGTGGTGATGGTCTGGTTACTCTTGATGTTGTGGAAGGATTTCGGAAAAACTCGATTTGAAGCTCTTATTGGCGGAACAGACAAATCATCATAGTTTATTGTGCATCATGAAATATAACTCCTAGAGCCCACCGTTCTCCTGAATGAATTCGACTCACACCATGTCGAATGGATGCACGCAACACCCCTCGTTTTCCCTTATACGGTCGTTCAAACCCAGGAAAAATAACAAGGTCACCTTGATTGGGAGTCATAACGGAGGCAGACGACTGCTGCCGTGGTCGATTCTCGACCAAGACAAATTCACCACCTTCAAAGTCTCGCCCCTTTTGACTCAGCATCACCATCCCTTGAAGTGGAAATACCGTCGGACCATACACATCTCGATGCAAACGATTCATCCCGCCGGTTTTATAATGTAGAATTAACGGTGTAGGCTGAGTTTGCCCTAGAACGTGGCATTGTGCACGGAATGATGTCAAGGTCTTGGGGTACTGAGATTTCTGTCGCATAGCCTCCATCATCCTATTCGCTATCGGAGCTAGCCGTTCATACAACTTTGTACGAAGTTGGGAAACCAATGGAGGAAGCGGTTCCGCAAAGTAAGCATAGTCCCCTACGCCAAAGTTATGTTGCTCCATGACGATACGTTTCCGAAACACGTCTTCATTGAGATAAGACTGAGTCAAATCTTTACAGGCCTTAGTCTGGAGCACCTTCGGAACACACACAAAGCCTGTATTCCACAATTGTTGTTCAATCGCTATCCAATCCATAGATTGAACGATATGCGTCACGCTTACTTCATCGAGGTTACTCATAATTTTCTCGCGCTTAAAGAAAAATCATTCCAGAAGATTGTCGATACCCCTCAGGATAGACTTATGCGTAAGAACAATGAAGAGCCCGCAACATGCCCTTGCATCTTTCGCTAAATGCGGTATTCTAAGCCATATTCTCAATTAAGGACTCTTCGCAATCATGCTTTCATTAGTCTTACTTCTCATTTCGAGGCACCATGAAAAAAACAAGACTACCAATATGGCAACAGATATTCTTATTCGGAGCAGTCGTCTCTCTCCAGGCACTACCCGGAATCTGGGATGAGACAGCAAGTGCCGCACGTCCGTTTTGGACAAAAACACCATCGTATATTGAAGGTGAATTTGTCTATGTCGTCGGTACGGTTTCACAGATTCCATCATTAGCCGATGCGAAACAGCAAGCCTTGGTTCATGGCAAACTCGAACTCATGAATTTCGCGAAGATCTCTGAAGTCAGTGCTGAGGGCCTGACCTTAGAAACTCGGCATACGTATGTGGAGAAAAATCCTGATAGTTCGGTTAACGTATTTCAACTTCTTCGAATCCCCGCCTCACGGGTACTAGAATTACAAGCTCGACTACATGCTCAACGAAAAATACAAGCCGAAAAACTCGATGTATCGCAACAACGTCTTTCAAACGTTCACACAGTACTGATCGCGAGACAGCAGACCATTGATGAACAAACGGCATCAATTGATGCGGTCATTCAACGCATCACGAAAAAGCAAACGACCTACAAACAAAAAACTCAAGAAATAGATCAGCGAGAATTAGAAATTACTCAGCTAAAGCTTACATTGGAAGAAAAATTCGTTGCCATAGACGACCAAATCCAACAGGTGAATCAACTCTTACAACAGTACAAAACCAAAGGCGATGCACAAGCCATAGAACTGAAGAAGCTCAAAGAAGTAGAAAGCACTATTGAGGAGAGTGAAGCAGAGATTCAAGGAATACAGCAGGCAATTCTCGCACGTCTCCAAAAAACAGCAAACATGGCTTGCCGACTTATCTCACCTGGCATGGCCCCTGACGATGTCAAAAAAGTCTTAGGAGCTCCAGCCGGAGAAAAGCATTCTTATGCCAATGAACGCTATGATACCTGGGCGTATGGCACAGCAAAAATCAATTTTGATGCACAAGGAGTAGTTGAGTCCGTGTCAGAGTGCAATAAAGCAGATGCCCCTCTTCTTGAAAAGGATACCCCCTCAAACTAAGAAGTCCCCCCCCCCTCAGTTGACCTCAATTCATGGAA
>JBMYWX010000345.1:0-2876 GCA_049607825.1 Nitrospirales bacterium | reverse complement strand
CGCGTAATCACCCTCGCGTCTCACCATCGAACGAAGTTATACAGAAAACGGCCTACTCAAGAATCCTTGAGTAGGCCGTTTTTTCTCATATTGTTCAATACTCGAAATGGCGTATTTTCACTAAGAACTCCTAGTATTACTATTGACATCGGGGCAGTCGAAAAGACAGATCTCAACGAAAGTACCCCTGGGAGTACCCTTGGGAAAAAACGCGGGTTAGAACAACCCAGCAATGTTGCCACTGGCGTCTACGCTAATGGCATTTGCCGCAGGAACGCGTGGCAATCCTGGCATAGTCATGATATCACCAGTAAGGACGACAATAAATTCAGCTCCAAGAGAGAGTTGAATTTCACGGATAGGCACTGTGAAGCCCGTCGGCGCACCCTTTCTATTTGGATCCGTGGAGAAACTATATTGTGTTTTGGCCATACACACGGGTAAATGGCCCTGCCCCAATTTTCCAAGTTCTGTTAATTGTTCCAATACTGCTTTCGGAAACTCGACTCCATCAGCCCGATAAATTTCTCGTGCAACCGTTCGAACTTTGTCAGCTAAGGGCTGATCGTCAGCATAGAGCACTTGAAAATCTGCATCCCCTTGCTCGATCACACGAAGCACTTCTTCTGCTAAGGCCACCGCCCCCTCACCACCTTTTGCCCAATGCTCGGCAAGCACGACCTTTACTCCCAAAGCTGCACAGGCTTTCGTCACCAGATTTATTTCAGCGTGAGTATCAGAGGTAAACTGGTTAATCGCAACCACGGTCGGTACACCAAATTTTTGCACATTTTCTAAATGCCGTAAAAGATTAGGCAGACCTTTTTCTACAGCCTGAAGATTTTCTTGCCCAAGCTGTTTAGCATCAGCCCCTCCATGCAGTTTCAAGGCTTTCATCGTCGCCACGACAACTGCACAGGAAGGCTGCAACCCAGCTCTTCGACATTTGATATTGAAAAACTTTTCCGCGCCAAGATCTGCGCCAAAACCAGCCTCAGTCACCACATAGTCCGCTAACTTCAAAGCAGCTTTTGTGGCGACCACAGAATTACAGCCATGGGCAATATTGCCAAATGGCCCGCCATGCACCAAAGCCGGGTTATGTTCCAACGTTTGGACGAGATTCGGATTCATCGCGTCTTTTAAGAGGGCTGTCATCGCTCCCTCCGCCTGAATATCTTTTGCAAAAACCATTTCTTTTGCCGAAGTTCTACCCACTGTGATATTGCCTAAACGTCGTTGCAAGTCAGAAAGGTCAGTTGCTAAACACAGAATCGCCATAACCTCAGATGCTGCCGTAATATCAAACCGTGCTTCACGCGCAAATCCATTTGCCGCGCCCCCAAGTCCCGTGACCATGTTGCGTAAGGATCGATCGTTCATATCCATCGTTCGTCGCCATGCAATCCGTCGCGTATCAAGCGTTGGTTCATGTCCCCAATACACATGATTATCCACCATCGCAGACAGTAAATTATGCGCTGAGGTAATTGCATGAAAGTCCCCAGTGAAATGAAGATTGATATCAGTCATCGGCACGACTTGCGCATACCCTCCACCACAGGCTCCCCCCTTCATACCAAAACACGGCCCTAAGCTCGGCTCTCGTATTGACACAATCGTGTTCTTGCCGATCTTATTCAACCCATCAGTGAGACCAACCGACGTGGTCGTCTTCCCTTCTCCTGCAGTCGTTGGAGTCATGGCCGTGACTAAAATTAATTTACCATCAGGACGATCGTGATACGATTCAAGTAAAGTAAGAGGAATTTTGGCTTTGTATCGACCAAAGGGCTCAATCTGTTCTGGCGAAATACCTAATCGATCTTGGGCAACCTCGTTAATTGGCAGCAGCGTAGCTTGATTGGCAATTTCTATATTCGTCTTAGCCATCGGACTCTCCAATATTTTCACGATTCACTTGCAGAATCTCATGCTTGTCAAAACCAATCATAACAATGGGGCCTTAAATAATTCTATGCAACAAGAGATTCTCATTTTTCGCTGGTAAAACTTTCCATCTCTACCCAACGTCATTGAACGTCTCGAACTCAGAATAGATACTGGACTTTCCATACTTCGCCTCTTAGGATGACTCACATCATCAAGACGCTCATTTGCGAGCACCCATTCAATTAAGATGAAAAGTGGCCTTACTCTTTGTCTGCGTATAGCTTCTCGTTCGGGCTCTGCATTGCAAGTGCATTCAACTTCTTACACCAAAGGAGTACTATGCGACGTATTCTTCAAATCCTTTTCTGTGTATTGATAGCTCATCTTGGATGGACCACATCCGTTTTTGCACAAGAATTTGAAGTAGGGAAACCCATCGTTCTTCAGGCCACCAAACCCGTTGGAGTACCACTACACCTGGAACACCCCCCCCATTACTGGAAGCATGTACCGACGGAAACGCAAGTAACTCTTGAAGACATTTCTGAAAACGGCCAGTGGCTCACCATACGTCTGGGCACAGGAGAACAGGCTTGGGTAAGTAGTAAATATATTGGCGCGAATGCCGCGATGTCGCCTTCACCCAAATCCAAAGAACCGATAAGTATTCAAGCTAAGTCAGGGTCACAATCAGCATCATCTGAAGCGGATGAAGCAAAAGTCTGGAATTCACGCTCTGGGTGTGAGCACGTTGTGAGGAAAGGCGGGCGGATGGCGCATGCGTCCTCAGCCACCATGCGTCTTGCCACCTGGAATATTCGTTGGTTTCCGATCGGATACCCCGAAGATCAACGTGATAAATCAACAAAACCGACTGATATTGACTGGCTCGCTTGCACGATTGTCTGGATGCAACTTGATATCCTCACAGTTCAAGAAACCTTAGCCACCTCACTTGCAAATACGGCATGGGATACATTAAC
>JBMYWX010000344.1:0-2878 GCA_049607825.1 Nitrospirales bacterium | reverse complement strand
GCTGTGAGCGGAGGGTTGCTTACAAGTGGGGAGGCATCTGAGCGAACATGGGAGACTTTGAATGCAGAAGGCATCAAAGCTTATCAAGAAGGTCGGCATGTGCAGGCCATTGAGTCGTTTAGAGACGCATTATCAATGGTGGCGAATGAGAAGGGGCCTGATCCTCGACAGGCCGCGATTCTAACCAATCTGGCTGCAGCTCATGAAGAACTAGAAAATTTTCAGGAAGCTGAACTCCGGTATCAACAATCGCTCACTATTGTAGAATCTATTCAGGGGCCAACTCATCCTGATCTTCTTCCAGGGTTGAAGAATCTTGCAAACTTACATCGTCTACGTGACCAATTAGCTCAAGCTGAGCGTCTGTATGGGCGGAGCCTGATGATTCTTGAACGCGTATTAGGGAAGGAACACCCTCATCTTATTCCTAGCCTTTTAGACGTAGCACGAGTGTGTCTAGGGCAAGAGGAGTATCAGCGTTCAGAAGAGTATTATGTGAGGGCCCTCGAGATTGGAAAAGCCAAGTTATCGCCTGCGCATCCTCAGACGCAATCTATTCGTATGCAGTTTGCGGCTTTACTTCGCCATCTCAATCGCTTAGATGAAGCCGATGCCCTTGAAGAGCAGGCACGTCATGCGCTTACCTCTCCTCAGCAAGACCTGACTGACGAGTAACTGGCTATGCTGACATTTTGGGGCAGTGGGTATCCATTGTTGTGGGGAGGCAACTGTTTTCTCATTGAGGAAGGGAGAATGAAAAGAGGTACAGGCGATTTAGACGTTGAATTTGAAGTGGCAGACATCACCATCTTTGACTAAATATTCTTTTCCTTCTGAGCGAATTAAGCCTTTTTCGCGTAAGGTGGCTTCTGAGCCGTATTGGTCGATGTCTGTGTAGTTAAAAACATCGGCTTTAATAAAGCCCTTTTCAAAGTCTGAATGAATGACCCCAGCTGCCTGTGGGGCTTTAATTCCAATGGGGATGGTCCAAGCTCGCACCTCGGTTGGGCCAACAGTAAAATATGAGCATAGTCCCAACGTAGCGTAAGCGCCAATAATGACTTTTTCCAGACCACTTTGTTTCATTCCTAAGTCGTTCATGAACATCTCACGGTCTTCACCAGATAATTCTGCAATTTCACTTTCGAGTTTTCCACACAATACAACAGACTCCGAGCCTCGGGATTTAGCAAAATTCTGAAAGTCGGTAATCACATCAGCATCAGGATTTTCATCAGTGTTACCCACATAGAAGACTGGCTGGGCTGTTAGTAAAAAATAGGGCTTGAGAAGTTCCGCATCAAGATCCAACATGCGGGCTGGTTTGCCTTCCTCAAGGCCATGTTTCAGAATGTCCAGGAATTCAAGCGATTCTTTTGCTGTCTTATCACCAGATCGCGCCTTTCCAGAAATCTTGTCGTACTGTCGAGTAATACTATCCAGATCTGCAAGCATTAATTCAGTTTCTATGATTTCAATATCTCGTTTGGGGTCGACAGTGCCCATTGTGTGGACTACTTCCGTATCTTCAAAAAGTCTGACCATATGAAGGATGGCGTCTACTTCCCGAATATTGGCCAAAAATTTATTCCCCAGACCTTCACCCTGTGCAGCTCCTTTAACGAGTCCTGCGATGTCAACAAAACGACAAGAGGCTGGAATGGTCTTTTGGGGATTCACGAGTACTGTTAAGCGGGCGAGGCGATCATCAGGGACGCCGACGACACCGACGTTCGGTTCAATGGTCGTGAATGGATAGTTTGATGCAGCGGCAGTGCCAGAGGTCAAAGCATTGAAGATTGTAGATTTACCGACGTTGGGGAGTCCGACAATTCCTATTTCCATTAGATGGCTACTATAACAGATACAGGTTGTGCGGATCCTTAAGCCAAAAGCCCTATGCACAACTAGGTGAATGAAATAATATTGGTTAGTGGGTCTGAAGAAATGTATTGATGTCTTGTAAAATAGTGGAATCGGTCACCAGTTCCGTATGCCCCACTTCATAATCTCGCAAGGTCGTAGGAAAGGTTTCAATATACGCGTTTGGGAGTGAGGCTGAATCTACGGTCACGGTTTCGTCCCCATCGGCGTAGAGTAGGTTGGGGGCAATCGTGGTGAGGGCTTTTATTCTCTCTCGATTATCGAAAAGTAGTGAGTCGGTTCCTTGGGTGTTCTGTTGCCGCCATATACCCGTGGCCAAGGTTGGTCTGCCTGTGGCGTAGAGATACAGAAGAGATGGATGATAGCGGCTTGGAGTGGTTGAGGCGCTATGAAGAAGTTCAAGGAACCGTTGTGAACGATGAAGCCAAAAGGACATGTATGTTGCGCGCCGATCAATAATCTCGTCAGATAGAGTAGTTTTCTTATTGAGGAGTCCCCAGCCCATCTGTTTCCAATGATTGGAGTTTCGGATTTGGTTGTTCAAGGGAGTGCCTTTTGGTGTGAGCAATCGATCCATATCTAAAATTGGTAAGGTGTAGTAACTAGAAGGAAATGAAGAGTATGCCTCAGACGTGAGTAACGCAGTATTGAATTTAGCTGTTACGCCAAAATTCATATTGCGAAAAGAGTTCATGACGCCCCGAAATGGTACGCCAGCCATGACCACTGCTGAGACGGTATTAGCTCCTTCCCAAGTCTCCACCGCAGCATTGATTTTCTGGATACCATAGCGCAAGTAGTAACTGACAATCAGACCGCCTAAACTATGAGCAACAACTGAAATGTCATGTGTCCCTTCCTTTTGCAGTTGCAAGATCAGGGTATGTAAGTTGTGCACAGCCTCCATTAAATCTTTCCGCCAGTCGTAGGTAAACGGAATGATGCGTGCTGAGCCGTTATTAGATTGTTTGAGTGTATCTAGTAACGATCCGTA
>JBMYWX010000343.1:0-2878 GCA_049607825.1 Nitrospirales bacterium | reverse complement strand
GTACAATATCACGCTTTGGCCCTTTTCGACCTCGGAGGATCTCTCGAATAATCGCGGCATTTTCTTCTGGTGTTCCTCCGGTCAATTCTTTGCTACTAACGGGTGTTAAGTCGAAATCTTTTGGGCTAATTGTATAACTAGACACTCTGCCAGCCTTGCCCTCTGACACATAAGTCTGATCAGTCAAGGTAATCTCATCAAGTCCATCAAGTCCATGGAGAACAAAACAATGTTGCGTGCCAAGTCGCATAAGCACTTGTGCCAATTTTTCAGTCAGCGACTTATCATAGACGCCGAGCACTTGAATGGAGGCATTGGCCGGATTGGACAATGGGCCTAAAATATTCATGAGTGTCCGAATTCCCATCTCCACTCGTGGCTTCGCGCAATGTTTCATGGCACCATGATAGAGTGGCGCAAAAAGAAATCCTATGCCCACCTCATTGATACAATCCCCTATGCGATCAATGGGTAAATCGAGTGATACGCCTAAGGCACTGAGGACATCTGCGCTACCGGACTTAGAAGAGACTGAGCGATTGCCGTGTTTGGCTACCGTCATCTCTCCTCCAGCCACTACAAGTGCTGCCGCTGTTGAAATATTAAATGTATGAGCTCCGTCACCCCCTGTACCACAGGTGTCCACGACCAGAGGATCAGAGACGGCCACTCGCTGAGCCATACTTCGCATCGCTTTGACCGATCCACTAATTTCGTCGACGGTTTCTCCTTTGGTTCTTAGCCCCATGAGATAGGCGGCAATTTGAGCGTCGGATGTCTCGCCTTGCATAATGTGGAGCATGGTCTCTTTCGCTTCTTGTTCCGACAGATCACTACCTTCTGCTAATTTGGCAATACAATCTTTGATCATAGGAGTGGGGCCTTCTTTACCTTCGACCACAGGTGCGTCATGCCCCGATGGGCATGCTCATATTCAGAAAGTTTTGGAACAAGTCTTTCCCAGAACTGGTGAGGATAGATTCAGGGTGAAACTGTACCCCTTCGGCTCCAGAAATGTTATGGCGAATGCCCATAATTTCACCTTCAACCGTTTCAGCAGAGACCTCAAATTCTTTTGGCAATGTTTGACGATTGACGATGAGCGAATGATAACGTGTGGCTTCAAATGGATTGGGGAGACCTTGAAAGAGAGTCTTGCCATCATGATGGATCATCGACGTCTTCCCATGCATCAATCGGTCAGCACGGACAATCTCTCCACCAAAAGCACAGGCTAATGATTGATGTCCTAAACAAACACCAAAAAGTGGAAGTCGTCCAGCAAAATGTCGAACGGCCTCAACTGAAATGCCGGCTTCATTTGGCGTGCAAGGACCCGGGGATATCAACAGTCGTTCAGGATTTAGCTGCTCAATATCAGAGATGGTAATTTTATCATTTCGATAGACTTGGACATCCGCGCCCAATTCTCCAAGATATTGGACCACGTTGTAGGTAAAAGAGTCGTAATTATCAATGACGAGTAACATAAAAATCCTATGAGGCGTGAAGCGTTAGGGGTAGGGGAAAACTCATTTCTTTTCCTATTCCTTCCAGACGTCTCACGCCTCACGCTTTACGTTCTTAGTCGAGTCCCATTTCGGCCATTTCGATTCCCCGCATCATGGCTCCAGCCTTATTACACGTTTCCTCATATTCACTGGTTGGATCAGAATCGGCCACAATGCCAGCACCAGCTTGGATATACGCGTGTTGACCTTTAATGACAATGGTACGAATATTAATGCAGGTGTCCATATTTCCAGAAAAACTAAAGTATCCGACCGCACCGGCATAAGGTCCTCGCCGCGTTGGTTCTAATTCTTCAATGATTTGCATGGCGCGAATTTTCGGAGCACCTGAGACTGTACCAGCTGGAAAACAGGCTTTCATGACATCATAGGCCGAATGTCCTGCTCGTACGACTGCGGTGACTTGCGACACAATATGCATGACATGAGAATACCGCTCCACCGTCATAAATGGATCAACCAGAACGGAACCTGGTGTGGCCACACGCCCAACATCATTTCTCCCAAGATCTACTAACATCACATGCTCTGCCAATTCCTTGGCATCGGTCAGCAACTCATCAGCTAAGGCTTGGTCGTGCTCTGATGTGGCTCCACGGCGCCGAGTTCCAGCAATGGGACGGACAACGACCTGATTATCTTCATACCGCACCAACACTTCAGGGGAGGAGCCAACTAATTCGACACCAGCAATTCGCAGATAATACATATAGGGAGAAGGGTTGACTACACGAAGTGCACGATAGATTTCAAACGGATTGGTTTTGATGGTTGTCTTCCAGCGTTGAGACACGACTCCCTGAACAATATCCCCAGCTTGAATATATTCCTTAGTTCGAATCACCATGTTCTCAAAATGCTCTTGACTCATATTTGATGTAAATCGTAATGGCGTACGACGAGCTGCTGTTTTAGATCGAGGGGCACGTTTCTGTAAACGATGAATCATGAGATCAATTTGATTTTTGGCATCAACGTAGGCCTGTTTCAATGCAGTCTTTTTGCGAGTCGTAATATGCGCGTTTGCCACAACCTTCATCGTATGGGCCACATTGTCAAAGATCACAAGAGTATCGGTAATCAAAAAAGCTAACTTGGGAAGACGTGTATCATCTTTGGGACAGGTAGGAATTGGCTCAAAATAGCGAACGACGTCATATCCCAAATAGCCAACTGCTCCTCCAAGGAATCGTGGAAGTCCTGGGACTGGTACAGGTTGGTAGGAGGCCAATAAGTTTTCAATATGCTTCAGAGGATCGTCGCCCATTGGAATACGAGTAACTTTTCTTCCGGTTTGGATCACGATATTTTCGTCTTCTTCCCAGACAACAACTTTGGCTTGACTT
>JBMYWX010000342.1:0-2889 GCA_049607825.1 Nitrospirales bacterium | reverse complement strand
GTATGTGAGAAAAGTGCTAAGCACGTCAAAGGGGTCTGTAACTAGGCTTTTAATGCAACCTAAACTGTCGTCTTGATAAAATCGTCGTGAAAAATTTGAGAAGTCAATGGAGAGTGGTTCGAGGCCTCCGAGAAGCAGCAAGTACCCTCCATGAAGCCAGAGAGACGTGTGAGGAAATACTGTTTGAAAGGTGTGCACAAGAACTCTTAGGTCTTCAAGTCCTAATTGATTGATCGTGATCCATTGACCAACCATTCCTCCAGAGGTTAGTTGTTCTCGACAACGCTGATAATGCTCAACCGTATACAAACTTCCTACTCCACTTTGGTATGGAAAAAAGAGTTCTTGAATGATGAGATCGAACGGTTGACGGGAAAGCTTCATGAAATTTCGACCATCCTGTTTCACGATACGAGTTTTGGGATGCGAAAGAATGCCGCCGCTTTCATGACTGAACAACGCTGAGGCTTCGATAATCCCTTCTGAAATTTCAACAATGGTCACCTGTTCAACTTCATTGCGCAGATAGGAACCTGCGGCAATCCCGGTTCCCAACCCAACGACTAACGTTCGTTTGGGGTTGGGATGTAAGAGAATTGGAAGGTAGCCTTGCAGTCGTTGAACTCGTAGGTCTTCCGTTCGACTTCCGCCCTCTTGTCGAAGTCGACTTGTAAAAAGGGTACGTTCACCAGTTTTGCGGTCGGCAAAGACTTCCACGACACCTGAGGCATCTTCTCGTTGAAAGATCACATCGTGAGATTCACCTGAGGCGCGATCGCGAAATGTGAGATCTCCATTCATCCCTAACCAAAGAATTCCTCCGAGAAGAACAATACCTATTGGAATAGCCTGTGATCGAATCCAAGAAGTCGATAGCGCCTGATGATCATTCGGAGAGAACAGCAGTGGTGCAAAGATGAACGCGACCCAAACAACGAGGAGTCCACAGATTGACAAGATGGTGAGACTGATGGTGAGGCCTAGCCAAGGAATTAACACAAATGAGGTCAAGAGGACTCCGACTACAGATCCCCAATTGTGCCACGCATAGAGTCGAGCAAGAGGAGATAAGCGAGTTGCTGAAAATGCAGAACGGGCAGTAGATTTAGAGGACGATGAGTCAGTGGTAGTGCTGGTTACGAGTTCGCACAAACAGCAGAACGCAAGACCATACCCTACGGCTGGTAGGCCGAGAACGCTGAATGTGAGAGTCCCACTGGCAAGGAAAAAACGAATCGACGAAGTGCCAATCCAATCTTGCGCCCATCCGGACTGATGGAGAAACTGATCAAACATGGATGCAATATCGCCTGCGAGTGGAATCAATGCCATCTGGGCGACAGCGGCCATGAAAAATCCAAAGATGAGTAAAGTGGTAGGGAAAAAATGAGAACGAGCAACGAGATACAGCGCGGATCCCATAGCCATCGCTAGTAGGATTGCAGCAAATAACAGCCCTTCAGAATATGCCGTGGCATTGATCACGAGCCACAGATATTGTGATCCAACGATTTCCAGCCCCAAAACAAGGAATCCAACCAATGCTCCAATCCCAAAGATAAGAGGCCCATGGTCATTCGATGACTGACAAATGGAATCTCCTTGTCGAGATTTGTGTTTTCTCAGTTTGGGGCTGATTGATGTGTGATTCGTGAGTGGAGCTCTATTCCAGGAGAACGTGGTCGCACTTCCCCAAGCGCTTATCGCGATGACAAGGTTGAGTGAGCCTAAGACGAGCGATGTCGTGAGAAGACCCCAAGTAGGAATTAGGATGAGTGCGGCAAGAGCCCCGAGCGC
This sequence comes from Nitrospirales bacterium, assembly GCA_049607825.1. Taxonomy (GTDB): domain Bacteria; phylum Nitrospirota; class Nitrospiria; order Nitrospirales; family UBA8639; genus JAGQKC01. The sequence continues at coordinate 1,092 of JBMYWX010000342.1, read as the reverse complement.
TGAAGCGAGGACTCCAACATAATAGACGAGTCCTGGTTTCTGTTCAGAAGCTTTTGGAGTCAGCGAGGCTGATAGTCCGGCCAAGAGGGGAAACCCGGTGCCGAGTAACGATGTAATCGGAAGAAGAACAAAGCTAGCGATAATGCAACGCACTAAAAGATGATGCAACCCTTCGGTTTCTGGAGCTACCGTGACATAGATCGAATCCAGAGCGTTGAGTAGAAATGGAAAAGCCATTCCAAGTAATCCGATGGTGGCTTGGAGTAGAGCGAATAAGATGAGTGAGGACTTGTTGTCTTTAAGGTAGGAGGGAATTGCGTGTTTTGTGACATGAGACAGTACAAAGCTGCCAATTCCCAATCCCGCCATAAATGTTCCAAGAACGACGGCAAAAGCGGGTAGAGTCATTCCCAATGTACCGGTAAGGTACTTGATCCATACCACTTCGTAGGTAAGGCCGATGAAGGAATGAAGCGCGTAAAAGGTAAGGAGCAGAAAGGTGTGGAAAGACGACGAGACCAGCAGAGGCTGGCCTCGGGTCCAAAGAGCGTGAGTCTCTCTCGGTTGCTCTGTAGAGATGGTCTTCACTGAAACTATGGAAGGACGAAGGTATAGGCCATCGAAACTTTTGGATTGATTCCGGCTTCTGGAAGCAAGGACAAATGGCGCCGATATTTGAGGTCTGTGAGGTTGTCAATGCCTGCGTTGACACGAAGTCCGTGCAACCAAGGAACGGCAAACTTGTTAAAGAATGCCTGTGGAGGCTGCATAGCTAGATAAATATCAAATAACGCATAACCGCCTGTCTTAGGACGCTGAGTCCCTCCATTAGCGTTGGCAACACGATTTTGGTCTCCTGTGATTTGCGTGCGGCCTCCAACGGTAAGACCCCATGGGGCGTGAAAGTAGTCTATGCCCAGAAGACCACGTATGGCAGGAATTTCTGAAAGTGGATCTTTCTCTGTGAGGTCTTTTCCTCTTGTATAGGTAAAGTTAGCCCGCACAGTAACATTGTTGGTCGGGAACCAAGCCAATTCGCTTTCAAATCCTTGTAGTAATGCTTTGGTGACATTGATGGGCATAAACTCAAGC
>JBMYWX010000341.1:0-2903 GCA_049607825.1 Nitrospirales bacterium | reverse complement strand
CGGCCTCCTCATTACTGGAACCAACATGAACCTGATAGGTTTTCTTGAGATGGTCAAGACGTTCCTTGGAAATATCCGTCGCAAAAATGCTATCAGCCTGCACAATCTCAGCATTTAATAGCCCAGCAATCAAAGCTTCTGCCATATTTCCAGCCCCGAGAAAGGCAATTTTCTGTTTATGTCGCATGTCGGCGAGTATACCCTGCCCTCACCAGGGGTTCAACTCATGATCGAGAAGAACGAGATTCAATAATGAATAGAATCAACCTGGCAGAAACGAATCCCTCAGTTGCTGGCTCTAGCACAGGAAGGGTATATTAAAAAATATGCCCTACTGACCTAAGGAAGATTATTAGCTTTATGGCAATCGGTTCCATACTCGTGCCTCGGTGATAACCTTCTCTCCTAAGGAGGCCATGATGAAGAACTGTCCTCTCATTCTTCTGAGCTTAGTCCTTATTGTTCTCACAGCAGCAAGCGGGGAAGCGCGGCGAACTCACCTCACTCCGGCCCAACAAGAACAGTTAAAAAAAGTTCAATCAGTCTATATTCATATATTAGCGTTAACTGAAAAAGGCCCATACGACACTCCAGGGTTTTCCAAAATTATCACATCGCGCATAGAGGACCTTGGCTATACAGTCGTGTTAGACCGAGCTCAAGCGCATGACGTACAACTTAAAGTGAAATGTGAAGAACGCAAAACTTGGGCAGGGACGACGGCTGCTGGCGGAGATGCAGAATTAGCTGATGCACCATTACGATTATGGAAAGGACCGGCTTGTTTGTTTTCCTACCATCTGGGGAATAGAGATTTAGGATGGTACAAAGAAATCCGCACAACATTTGAAGACACCAGACAGGCAGCACAAGATGCCCAAGTCAAAAACCCAGGCACCTATGCTATGACACAATTACAAGAACGACTCAAAGAATATGACTTTCCAGTCTTATTGACAGCCGAATGGGGACAAATTGATCGGCTGTTATCACTCCTGGAAAAACCTCATACTCACAAACTTCGCAAACTCAAGATCTTGTCAGTTCTCAGTGAGTTAAATGCCCAACAGGCCTTACCTCAATTGACTGAATTTCTCCAAGACAAAGATCTCCAACAAGAAGCAATTACGGCACTCACGGGAGTGGGTCAGGATTCAATTCCACTGTTGATAGATCTGTTTCAACATTCGACACAACCAGCAATACAAGCGGGCGCAGCAAAAGCCTTAGGAACGATCGCGGCAGCCAGTGGAGATCCGCGTACGATTCCCCCACTTGTTGCATACTTAACCCCCGTCGTCGCAAACATGAAAACTTCAGAGGATATCAATTTTCCAGTAATCACTGAAGTCATCTGGGCTATAGGAAAACTACGGGATGACCAATCGATCGAACCCATGAAAGAATTTCAAGAAAAAATATGGTTAATCTATGATAATTCTCAAGCCATGACCGATCTTCGAGAAGCCACGAATTGGGCATATAAACAACTCGATCTAGACGGTCATATTAGTTAAGCCAAATCTCGAGAGGAGGTATGATGAAACGTAGCATCTCCTTAGTCATCTGTGTCTTGATATATCTATTCTTACTATCAGATGTGTCTGCTCGGACGAATCCTTTCACGCCAGAACAAAAAGGTAATCTCACCAAAGCCAATGATATCTATGTCAAGGTTTTAGCCCTCACTGAACGAGGACCTGGCAATACAGCTCCCTTACTCAAGGTCGTCTCTCGTCGACTATCGGAACTGGGATACACGGTAGTCACTGACAGAAAACAACCTCATGATGTCGAGTTTCGCATAAAATGTGAAGAACGCAAAAAAGGCACGCGCACCACAAGATCTGGAGGGGATAACGACCATATCGACAACCCTGCACGCCTCTGGAAGGGACCTGCCTGTTTTTTTGCATACTATCTGAACGGACGAGATTCAGGATGGCATAAAGAAGTTCGCACGGACTTTGAAAATGCTGATGCTGCGGCCAAAGCCGCCAAGGCAAAGAAGGTTGGTGACTATGCATTAGAACAACTAAAAATAAAACTTGAAGAATATGATTTCCCAGTGAAACTCACAGCCGAGTGGGAACAAGATTACCGACTGTTGGCCTTACTTCAGGATGCCAAGACCCCCAAGGATCGAAAACTGACAATACTATCAGTTATGACGTCACTCCAATCTCATGAAGCTCTTCCCTATTTAAAAGAAATTCTACAAGATAAAGAATTCACTTTAGAAGGCATGACCGCACTCATCGCCACAGGAAGTGACGGCATTCCCCTCCTCACAGAGATTTTCAATAATCCAGAAGAACAATCAACCACACGTGCCGCAGCTGCAAAAGGACTGGGGAAAATTGGCGCAGCAACAGGGGATCCAAGCATTGTCCCTCCCATATTGGACTATCTCGTAAGTAACTTAAAAAAAATGGATACCTCAAGTGACATAGACTTTCCCATTCTCACAGAAGTGGTCTGGAGCCTTGGAAAATCAAGAACGGAAGAATCAATTCCACCCGTCACAGAGCTTGAAGAAAAAGTCTGGCTCATCTATGACACATCAGAAGAAATGAAAGAACTGCGTGATGCGGTCAATTGGACGATTAAACAAATCGACATGGATGGCCAAATTCAGTAACACTAAATCTTGATATTCTCCTCTACTAATTTCACCCTCTCCTTTCTACAGAGAGGGTGACAGGTTTACAATTCAAAGGCTCTTGTAATTTTGACCAACGTATTTCACGAACTTTTTCTCGCAAAACAATTTCTCCTCTTCACTCTTACGCTCTTCCTACTATTGAGTCCTCCAGTTTCCGCTCAACTTCTTGGTAAACAGGCAGAAATGGAACGACTAGAAGCTCAAGCGGATGAATTGATAGCCAATGGCGACCCTAACG
>JBMYWX010000340.1:0-2913 GCA_049607825.1 Nitrospirales bacterium | reverse complement strand
CAGGATTTGTCGATCTGCCGTCACCAACGTCACGCCTAATTCTTGAGCGAGACTCACACATTCACAATCCTAGGCTGAACATTTGGACTGCTCAGCCAGTTTCATTATACGATGTGAGACCACCGTATATTCTCGCCCAGTCATCCAGTGTTCAGCTTCTGAGATTATTTCGATTGCGTCAGCAAGAGCTAAGCCATGATTTCTTACTAGTCCTAGAAGGGTATTGCGAAATTCTGAACGCCACAAGATTGGGGCAGCCCATGTCGGGTCTTTTTTTAGCACCTCCTCCGCCTGGATCGTCCTCTGCCCTTTTACATAGAGATAGATCATCAGATTCGTATCAGCCATGATCACGGAGAAAATCACAGTCAGCCACACCTCCTTTCCAGACAGTTCTTCTCAGTGATCTTGGATCGCACGAGTTCTGAGCAAATTAACCGTCGACGTTTAGGTTCGGACCAGTATCGCACCGGCGAGTACAATGATTAGCCCCAGAATCATGGTCATACGTCCAATCCAGGGCGCGAATGTCACGATGACATGATCTACTCTCGTCCATTCTGCGGTAACTTTTTGCTTAATGCTCCTAACTTTCGGTCCCATAATTCTATCATGACCCACGGAAATGACGATCAAGAGAAGAACCAATAGTAATTTAATGACGACCATAGCAGGCCATTCAGAGAGCGGTAAAAAATCGCTCACATGCTGAGGAAGAAGCCAGGCCCCTGACAAAATTAATATCGTTATGGCCACCCATACAAATGTTCTGAATCGCCGAGCCAAAGGTAGGAACCAACGTTGGGCCTGCGCTGGATCAGCACTCTCTTTAAGCAGCGGGACAGCTACAAGAGAAAGAAATAACATGCCGCCAACCCAAAAAATCGCAGCAATTAGGTGAATCCAAGAAAGAAAGATATACATTTCATGCATCATTCAAGAAAACATGCATTGCTCAGTCTACTCCAAAAGAAATGGACTTTTCGGTTCCTTGCTTCAAAAAGTGTGGTAGAGAATCGATAAAAGATCATCCATTCACAGCTACTGGAATTGGAAGTGCTGGAGTACGCACATGGAGATCTCGTTGTGGGAATGGAATTTCAATGTTGTGTTCTCGAAACTTTCTGACGATAGCGCAGTTAATATCTGAGGTGACTTGTCGACGAATTTTGGGACTATCTACCCACACCAACAATTGTAGGTTCCAGGCCGAATCACCAAAGCTCGTGAACCACACATTGGGCTCAGGATCTTTTAAGAGCAGAGAATGTTCGTTCGCCACAGCCAATAATGATTGAATTACGAGATCTAAATCTGAGTCATACGATACGCCGATATCAATTTCCAGGCGAGTTTTGGGATCACCATGCGACCAGTTGGTAACCGTGGACTGGATAAATTCAGAGTTTGGAACAATGAGGGCAATATTGTTCAACGAGCGAATTGTCGTCGAACGAATATTTATTTCCACCACATTTCCTTCAGTATCGCCAACAGTGACTCGGTCTCCTACTTGAATATGTTGTTCAAACAGCAAGATCAAACCCGAAATAAAGTTGGAGGTAAGGTTCTGCATACCAAACCCAATACCTACAGAGAGAAAACCAAAAATGACCGCGACGCCACTCAGATCAATACCGACAAACTGAAACGCCACAAACCCACCAACAAACCACAGAGTATATTGCGTCAGCCTTAATAAGGTGTAACTTGTACCGGTAGAAAGCTTCAGATGCGCCAATAGGCGTCGTGCAAGCACTTCTTTAATGATCCGACTAATCAGAAAAAATGCCACCACGATCACCAGAAACATACTTAGTGAAATAATCGTAATAGGGGTCTGATTGACCACAAATAACTGATACTGCAGAACACTATTTATGGCATCACTCCAAGTTTCACCTGTCATAAATTCTCTCCTTTCAGTTTTTTAGAAGTACACTCCTTGATTACGAATCTGAAGGCGTCAATTGAATATTGACGATCGCGTTCTAAATCAAGCGAAGCATTGATTCCTAGCATCACACATAATCGGTTTATACCTTCTCCTTGAAATGCTTTCCCGAACATGACTATGCTATGAAAGATAATCAAAACAGAAAGGAAGCTTGAATAGTGAACGACTCTCAAACGATAAAGGTACCCCAGCTGCCTAGTCAGCCATTTCACCTAGTGTGGTTCAGCTTAGGCTTGTTGGCTATTGCTGCCTGCCTCATTTTTATATACCAAGATGCCTTGGCCTTCATAGGAGATATGTGGCTCAATAACGAAAACTATGGACATGGCCTATTTGTTCCATTTATTTCCATCTATCTTATCTGGTTGAAGAAGGAAGAGCTGCTTGAACATTACGGAAACGGATCATGGCTAGGCTTCATTATTGTTATGGTCGGAATGGGTCTCCTCATCCTTGGGCAACTTGGTACCTTGTTTATCATTCAACACATTTCTCTTTGGGTGGTTATTGTAGGCTGCGTCTTAGCGTTTATTGGCCTACGAGGCACAATGGCTATAGCCTTTCCACTTGGCCTATTACTCACCACGATCCCTCTACCAACATTTCTATTCCAAGGCCTTACCTGGCAATTACGTCTCATCTCCTCAACTCTTGGTGTGGGATGCCTGCAACTGGTTGGCATCACAGCCTTTCAAGACGGAAATGTGATAGATCTAGGACCTATTCAGCTACAAGTCGTCGAAGCCTGTAGTGGATTACGATTTCTGTTTCCATTAATGACTCTAGCATTGCTAAGTGCCTACTTTTTTAAAGATCGAATGTGGAAACGTATTCTTCTCTTTCTGTCAAGCATTCCCATTTCGATTTTTCTCAATGGTTTTCGTATCGGGGTCATCGGTATATTGGTCGAATCATGGGGTAGAGGAGCAGCCGATGGATTTCTTCACCTATTTGAA
>JBMYWX010000339.1:0-2966 GCA_049607825.1 Nitrospirales bacterium | reverse complement strand
CGACTCCGCCGCTCTTGTGCGAGCCTTGCTCTAAACGATTAGTCAGTACTTCAAGTTCAGAGTCTCGCCCTATCAGAGGAGAACTGATGCCTCCTCTTTCTCGCTGTTTCTTTGACTCCTCGACAGATCTCTCTCTTTGCAACTGATACACCGTCACATACCGAGCGTCACCTTTGGGCAGCCTTGCCTTAATCGGAATGCATACAAATTGTATTTCTAACCTTTGATGAATCTGCTCACTCACATAAATTTTCCCGGGCAGGGCAAGGGATTCTAGGCGAGCAGCTAGATTCGTCGTGTCACCAATTGCGGTGTAATCCATGCGTAGATCGTTTCCAATTCTCCCCACAACAACCGGACCAGTATTGAGACCGATACGCATTAATACTTGTTTACCATTCGCATATTCATTACAAATTCCATGCTCAATAATGGCCCGCTGGATTCCTAATGCGGCCCTAGCAGCTCGGTGCGAATGATCTTCACATGCCAGGGGTGCTCCAAACAGTGCCATGAATCCATCACCTAAAAACTGATTTAATGTTCCCTCATAACGATGAATTTCACTTAAGGCCAACTCAAAGAATTTGTTCAAAAGTACATGCATGGCTTCATGGCCGAGTTCTCTTGCTAGCACAGAAGATTTCACAAGGTCACAAAAAAGAACTGTCACATTCTTTCTCTCTCCCACAAGCGAATTCCTAGATTGCAATATTTTTTCGGCAAGATGTGTAGGGGTATAGGATTCAGGAGAAGAAAACCGTGACGTGATTGGCTCAAGAATGCGAAGATCTTTTCCACATTCAAAGCAAAACTTAGCAGTTACCGGCAACTCTGTTTCACAATTTGAGCATATATTTAGAATATTTCCCCCACATATAAAACATGATGTTGCCTCATGAGGGTTTTCATTTTGACAGTGTAAACACTTCATCTTTGATAGTTCATGCTCTGTGGATATTTTGGTTAATCCAAACGCACTATGTATTCTCTGCTTACAACAAATGCTTAACCTCTATGATCTTGAGACTCTGCTTCTCTCCAATGCAATGATACGACCAAATGAGTTCTTTAGTCATCTTTTTAGGATTACGTAACTTTCGTTGGATTGATTAATAGGTAGCTAAGGCTCAGCCCAATTTTTTTTCAATTAAGCTCAACCCTTATCAAATATCTACACCTCTTTCCTTTAAAACAAAAACGGCCGCTCATACGAGCAGCCGTTCTTCGTTGCAAGCTATTTGGAATCTTAGAAAGAAAATTCGCTCATGTTACTTTAATGATGTTCCTGATGCTCGTGCGTCACTTGAATGTCGACGGTAGCCCCTTCTTTTTCGAGAATGGGTTTACCAAACCGATACTTTGGATTCATGGTGTTGTGTGCCATGCGTTTATCTCGTGGATTTTCAAATCGCAGTTTTGTTTTGAGCGTGTCGTTGGCCAGTACCACCACTTTCATGTCTAAGAATCCGCCCATACCTGGGTGCCAGGCCATCATTGTGTAGACACCTTCTGGTACATCAGCAATGGTGAAATTGCCTTTATCATCGGTCACAGCATAATAAGGATTTTCTACGGCTAATCCCCACGACTGCATGTAGGTATGAAATCCACATTCGAGATAAAAGATCCGACGACCTTGCGAGAAACTCACTTTATCTATCATGGCTTCACCAGGTTTGTGCTGATGATCCATAAGCAAATTCTTGGGGTGATGCGGATTGAGTCGAAGCGGTCGATGAAGCATGACCTTGGAACCAAATGGCGCGGTCTCATACACCAGCACATCATGAATGATGGGATCCATATTGACAATATGAAGGGGCTGCTGATCACGCACTGCAATAACCCAAGGACCAAACACGCAGTCTTCGACCGTCACCTTAGCGTGCTTTGTATCCGCAAAGGGTTTGCCTTTCTGGATCCCCTCTAAAAAAACGACAGTATTCTTTAGTCCTCCGTTTGCCCCCACTTCAAACTCATCCACCACACGCCAACCCGTTCCGGTAGAGATACGTCCACAAAATGCGGTATCAGGATTCGTCACTAAACTGTACGCTAAAGCTGGCGGCTTCTTCCCATCTAAAATGACCGTACCAGTGATCGCTCCTCCATTGCTCACAAGACCTTCGGTATAGGACCAAGCAGGAGTAGATAATATGAGGATGAATAAAAGGGTAAGCAAGGAAGCGTAGCGTTTCATGATGATGTCCTTTTGAATAGAGGTAGCAGGGAACGATCCTTCACTTATCCTACGAAATATACCACTAGATTTGCTAGTAGCTCTGCGAGAATAGAAGAGAGAGCACATATCTGTCCAAATATTTTGACAGCTGAGAATGGTGTCTATTTACATTTATCAGGTACAGTGGAAACCATGTCGGTTTCGCAATTTTTTGATGTCATCATCGTTGGCATGGGACCAGCAGGGGCCTCTGCCGCGTATGAGCTCAGTCGAGCAGGCCTCTCGGTCTTAGGTTTAGAGAAACAGACACACCCTCGCTACAAAGTCTGTGGAGGTGGCCTCTCTGCACGCATTGAGGAAATCTTGCCGTCTGGTTTTCAGTCTGTTGTGGAGGACACTGTCAATCGCATGATTTTCTCCTATGGGCCCTCCGAACAATATGTGGTGGAATCAGCCAAGCCAATGGCTTATATGGTCATGCGATCTCGCTTTGACCAATGGCTCGTCGAGAATGCTCAACATGCTGGGACTGAGGTTCATGAAAATGAACCTGTCACAACACTGACCCATCGATCAGATTGTGTCGAGGTCTCGACAGTTCGCAATCAGTACCGAACTCAAGTAGTCATTGGCGCCGATGGTGCTCTCAGTACCGTTGCTCAGCAATTGTTCTCTCATCGTCGACTGCAAAAAATCCCGGCTCTAGAAAGTGAAATTAAGTCCAGCCCGACTCATCATCATAACTATCTCAATACGGCCTTGATTAGTCTGAATGCCGCAA
>JBMYWX010000338.1:0-2966 GCA_049607825.1 Nitrospirales bacterium | reverse complement strand
ACTGAAGGAGGAGAGCGACAGCTATCAACGATTGATCTGGGGCGACGACTTATCCGCGAAATTGTTGATCGAGAATTCATTGTCCACGATCTTGCCTCTAAACTTGAACATGCGTCAATTGAAGCCTTGCAGCAAGAAATAGAAGATCGAGATCGGAAAATTGAAGAACTGAATACGGTGATTGATTCCGCAACGAAACAGATTAGTCAATTAAAAAAGGAACCAACTATCCGTCAATCGCTTCAAAAGGAGCTGAATGCAAGCGAAAAAAAAGTTGAAGAATTAATGAGTCAGCTTGATGCCCTTAGACGAATTGATCAGGAACTGAAAGAAAAAGCTCCACCAACTCGACCATCAGAAAAAATGACCCCATCTCCAGAGTTAGAGAAGGAGTCCCCTAAATAGGAGTGTAAGAAACCTTATGTCAGATGAACGTATTCTAGTCGTTGATGATGATCCAAGTCTTTTGACTTTGTTGCAAATGCGCCTTAAATCCATGGGGTTTGCTGTGACGCCTTGCGGGACCGGTCGTGATGCGTTAAGCCGAGCACAGGAAGAGGCGTTTGATTTTGCCATTTTGGACCTTCGGCTTCCTGACTCAGATGGCCTGGGGTTAATGGAAGAGTTGCACCATCTTCACTCTGGTCTTCCAGTCTTAATTCTGACAGCACATGGCTGTATACCGAATGCTGTTGAAGCGATGCAAAAAGGGGCTCATGGCTATCTGACCAAACCATTTGATGATAAGGAGCTACTTGCAAGCATTGATAAAGCGTTGACTCAACAACGAATGAGTCAAGAAATTCATCGATTGCAAATGTTAGTTAATGAGCTATATGGAATGGACAAGGTGGTAGCTCGAAGCTCTGAGATGCAAGCGTTACTTCAACAAGTTGCGCGAGTGGCTGGCACGGATGCAACTGTGTGTATTTCAGGGGAGACGGGTACCGGTAAGGAGGTCATTGCCCGAGTTATTCATTGTAATAGTTCTCGTGCAAATAAACCGTTTATTGCAGTCAATTGTGCCGCAATTCCTGAAACCTTGTTTGAGAGTGAATTGTTTGGTCACCAAAAAGGATCTTTTACCGGTGCTCACCAGAATAAGCGTGGTTTATTCCAGACGGCTGATAAGGGGACGCTATTCTTAGATGAAATTGGTGAAATGCCTTTATCACTGCAGGGGAAACTTCTGAGGGCCATTCAGCAGCGTGAAGTTCTTCCCATTGGCGCGCAGATCCCAACCAAAGTTGATGTACGAATTCTTGCCGCAACAAATTCAGATTTAGAAGTTGCTGTTCGAGAGGGGAAGTTTCGAGAAGATTTATATTATAGAATTCAGGTTGTTCCTCTGTGGATTCCACCATTGCGGGAACGACGTCAAGATATTCCAGCCCTCACGCAATTTTTTCTCAAGCAAAGTGTGGCTCGATTGAATAAGCCTATTCGTGGGTTTACTCCTGATGCGATGCAGACTATGGTGACCTACGCTTGGCCAGGCAATGTCCGTGAGTTAGAGAATGTTATTGAGCGGGCAGTGGTCATGTCACCCAAAGATATGATAACTGAGGATTTGTTACCATTAACAGTTGGGAAGGTTCCTGGTACTCTTCAACCATTGACTGAAGCAAAAGAAGATTTTGAACGAGAGTATCTTAAAGATATTCTTCGGGCTACTGATGGGAACATCTCTCGGGCTTCTCAGATTGCTGGACGATACCGGGCCGATTTTTACAAATTATTAAAAAAATACGGTCTGCATCCATCCGACAACCATGGGGAGAGAGTTCCTCCAGGGGATCAGCAAGAACTTATGTAACTATTGGTTTACTTCGATACTTTTATTGCTTTCCACCTTATTTGATTTTCTTGATCAATTATCACCTTCTCCTCGTTGTTCTTTAATCCATTCTTATGAGTGTGTTCATTCGTTTCTGAGTAAATGTCATTCTCTGAGTCAATAACGTTCTGAAAGCTATTGCTGGTTTGTGAACCCTAAGAGTATTTTCTGGGGAGCAATAAGGCTCATCCTTATCGAAGGCTCAATGAGTCGCTTAATTCTTTGATGAAGTCAAGCTTTATTACAGTCGGAATAGGTTCTGATAAGATTCTAAGGTATTGAGTTAGCCAGATCTAGGTCGTGCGCCTAGTCCACATAAAGAATACATGAGTAACAGGTGGTATTTTTTCGTCCTTCTTACATTGTTATTGAAGGTATTAAGAGTCATTCGATTTAAACCGAGACATGGATGGGGCAATACTGGTTATTGCCTAGAGATATGTGTTCTCTTAAACGTGACTTTTCTTTTGACAGGATATCATAATAATAATGGAATTTAGATGGATTCTCTCCTATATACAATACCTTGCAGTTTAGTTCGCACACGTAGAAAAGGTGTTCCTTTGCTATGACTCATCACACTCCAGTGGCTTCGACTATGCAGCCACATACTCTCATTTTTTGGACAATTCCAATTATTGGTCTCTTAGCCATTCTCTATCGAGACATTGTCCCAGCGTTGGTCATGGATTGGTACAATGACCCTGATTACTCACACGGATTTTTAGTTCCATTCCTTTCAGCGTTTTTCATTTGGGAACGTTGGGATGATCTCAAAAAGGTAGAGATTTCTCCTAGCTATTGGGGAATTGGTCTGCTTGGGTTTGGTCTGTTCATGCTCGTTGTAGGGCTAATTGGTGCAGAGCTCTACACGCAACGAAGTTCCCTGATAGCGGTGTTTGCTGGGCTCGTATTGCTTGTAGGTGGTTGGAAAATTATGTGGATGTTAAAACTGCCTTTGGCATTTTTAATCTTTATGGTGCCATTGCCTGCGATTGTCGTGAACACGATTGCCTTTCCCTTGCAGTTATTCGCAGCTAAAACGGCATCATTTTGCTTATTTTCTCTTGGCATTCCTGTGCTTCGAGAGGGAAATTTAATTGCCTTAGCTGGAACCACGTTAGAAGTC
>JBMYWX010000337.1:0-2977 GCA_049607825.1 Nitrospirales bacterium | reverse complement strand
GGGTAACAAAGGATCACTGTTTTCTGGGAAAAATATGCGAAACTTGCTGGGATGAAGATTCAGCAAAGGCTGGTGAGTTTGTGTATGGATTCGCAGAACCCAATCACTCACTGTGGCAATAAGGCGCCATTTGAGCCAGAGCGACTCCAAAGGAGCAATCGCACCATGAGAATCACTAAACTGAAATTGTCTGCGATCAGTAAAGCGCCTTAATAAACGGTCAAGATACTCAGGTTCTAGCTTATTCAGGCGTTTGGGAAACCACTGAGCATACACTTCAGACCAGGACGCACCACTCAGAAGGTCACAAAACACTTCCCAGTCAAGCCATTCACGTGAAGGAGGATGAGGTTTTTCGATCTGAGTAACCAGTTGCTTCATTCCAGTAGGTTGTTCCAAACGGAAATGAGCTTCCTTGTCCATCGAACCCTGAATACTACCCGATGTATTCATTTCAGCGAGACCACTGCCTGGCTGAGAGATGAGAGCAAAGCGAGAATGAGAATTGGTTGAGATCATCTGACCACTTTGTCTCAATGACAACAGACAGGATGTCACTCCATAAAACAGTCAAGGCTATTTTGTTCTTCTGTGCTATCTCAGACGTAGACGATTTGATAGTAAATTTATGGAACATGTATCGTTTTGGTCTTAAACGCAAGACTCTAGAAACCAAGAAACATGCCAAGTCAGAATTGCCCCCTGCATTGAGAACAGTACATCTCAATCGTAGGTGTCTATATGATTGATGAGAAGATGACACACCCACCTCACGTCTTTTGAACTTTGAGAAATGTCCTTGGGGATGTATCTAAACAGATACAAGTCGTATCTAAACAGATACAAGATGATATCGGTGGGAAGAAGGAAGCAGTTTCAAAGGGAAAAACAGTACAGATTGCTGATCGAAACGATGGTTGGACGTTACGATAGGTACAAAAACACGTAAGGAGACAAGCTATTCTGTTTTTAATGCATGCTCCAAATCAAGAATCTCCTGACTCTTTGTGAAGATTGCCGCTGAAGCTCCAAGGACAACCTTCACACCTCGCGTCCCTTCTTTATGTTGGCTCTTTTCCAGGCTACGCTCTAATGTTCGAACATAGGCCTCGCCCTCACTGACAACGTCTTGTGAGGTCAATTCTTGAGAAAATGGACGCGTACTCACGAGTGCCTTGATGACTTCATCTCCAAAGGGTTGAGCAATCACAAAACGCTCAGCAGAATTTTCGCCCCCGAACTCATACACGACTCCTTTCTTTATCCTTGCTTGCTTCCTGAACATATTGGGCACTAAATGAACAACTTGATCGTCAGCTTGGAAATAGTCCAGCTTAAGATAGCCGTCTCTATCGGATTTCACATAGACAACCAAGGGTTCATTGTCTATGTATCGTCCGTCAGCCTTGTTCAACCAAATTTTAAGCGCCGTTGAAGGGCCGGGATTTAGTGACGAAGACATCAACACATTCTTACGTTCCTTGAGTTTTTTTCTTCGCTCAAGCTCTTCTTTCACAGATATGGGATCAAGCTTACCCGTGATACGAATACAAATCTCTTGGCCCTTCTTCGTCGTATCTTTGATGTGAATCTGCCCCAACATGCCTGCACTAATGCTATGAATAGAGTCTTTTTTGAGTTGAAAGTCTTCAACAAGTGATGAGGACTCGACCCAAACTTTATAACTACTCACGGCTTGCTCACGAGCACGCGCCATAGCTTTAGATTTGGCATCACTTGGAGTTTCATCATCCCCATAGGCGTAACAGCCTAGACCTTCTACAGCTTCAAGTTTTTTTGCATTGACGCCTTGAACCATAACCGACACAACTAGCAGCGAGCACAGAGCCACAAAACGTAATATATTATTTTTCATTCCCATGGCACCCTCCTTACTCATCTAGATCGAAGTCATAGGCACGTTAGCGAGTATCTGATACGGCATAGACGAGTGTGTATTGGTATCACTATGGATCTCACGCACTTGTCTCGTGATAAAACTTTTCTCTAAATATTGGGCAGTCTCAGTTTCACAAAAAATGTTAGGTGTACCCAAATCTTTTGATAAACTGACGGCGAGGCGCTTGAGAGACAGAGCCATCCAAACAGGCCTCCCCAATGTGGCGAACTTTAGTCGACCACGACCTCCCACTGTCGTGGTCATCGCGCGTCCAGTGCAAATACCCGCATGGACCTGTAAGAGTGGAAGGTGCTCATCTTTCCATTTTGCATTAATTTTTTCAAGTGCCAGATGAATGGCCATCGCACATCCAACCGCATTTCGTACATCATGACAAAGCTCTCCTTCAGACCCGCGCGAAGCCAGAACCCCAAAATGAACAAGAATCCCATCCTGTGTGTAATCCTCAACTATCCCCTGATAGTGAATGATCAGTCTCCCGATTTCATCAAGATAATCAGTGGCCCAGACCAAAATTCTATCAGGCTCCACGTTGCCCATCGTTTCAAAACCATCGAACCCCGCAGCCAACGTCGTCACGGTTAGATTCTCAGGTCTTTGAGATGATCCCTGTAAAAGATCTCCGCGTGCGTTCCACAGATGTTCTGCTACTTCAGGTGACAGGTATTGAGAAAACATCGAGCGAAGTCGTTCCTTTTGGCGCGATACCAAGTACCGTTGATAAGCCATCCCAATTCCATAATGCACATTCACCACTGATAGAAGAGGCATCACATCTAGCCAATACTGTCCTTGAATGAAGAGCAACACACAGAGACCTACGATGAAGACAAGAAAAAGCAGTGAAAGTCCTGACACTTGAATCGCATTATTCGGATAGACAATGATGAAAATCCAGCACCCCAATCCCAGCATGATAATCATCAAAGACACAGTAAGAGGTGATGACCGCTGCACAAACGATTGATCGAGTACAGTTTGAACAACATTCGCATGTACTTCTAAGCCAGCCATCAAACGACCTTCGGTTCGGGCATGCGATTGCTGCAAGGAATC
>JBMYWX010000336.1:0-2978 GCA_049607825.1 Nitrospirales bacterium | reverse complement strand
TCATTATCTGAATAGACACAGATTGTTCCTGCCTCTCGAACGGTTTTGAGAATACTATGAGCAATCTCCTCCCGAGGATCCTTAGGGTCCCGGCAAAGATAGGATTCATGCTCCACTGTGCCATCTTCATGTTCTATATGGTTTGACCATTGAATCGGAATAGGACGATACGGCCGTGTTCCAGGATACGGAGGAATCGCTGGCATAAACATCTCAAAATCTAGATGATGAATGGGATATTCAACTGTACGCAGAATAGTCGGAAATTCTGAGGACATCCATTCCACATTATCTTTCATCCGCTGCTGAAGAATAGAGAGGTGGAAGTCTTCAGGAATGTCGTCAATGGTTTCTATGCCCTTTGCTTGAAGATCTCTAAATGTTTGCCGGCTTCCTGGTAAGGAATATATCCAACGAGTGGGCTTGTCTCTTGTACAATTCTCCCAGAACGGACATTCATAGGGTGAATGACAATGACCATCAGGGGCAATGGTTGGCGGTGCCGACTCACTTAACATACCTCGCATTTCGGTAAGCTGTTCAGTGACATTGGACGCACGCTCTCTGACAGCATCTGTGACATCTGCAATGGTAAATAATGCATCTAAATCCAACGGCCCTCCTTCATAGACATAGCGAGTATTCAAATGCATTAGGCTAGACCCAACAAGAGAAATTCCAGCACCAAGCAGGACTTCTGACTGAACCGCTAAGTCATGAAGATGAATGGTTTTAACTTTAGCCGTCGATTTGACTTCAATAAGCTTCCAGCTCTGATCATCGACTCGTTCCAAAACATCAACGCGCACGAGTGTGCCTTGAAATTCAAATGCCCCTTCAAAGATCGCAACCGTTGCTGGATCCTGAACAAATTCTTCTGTTTGTCGCAAGGCTGCACTTGTTTGTCGATAACTTGCTTGAACCAAACGACCCTGGGGAAAACGTTTCCTGGCAATCTCGCCAATTTCTGTTCCCATGTCCATAATGGCTCGTCGTACTGGATCAACTACCCCTGCTAACTCTGGAGCATGTATTTCAAGATAGAGTCGCTTCGAGCATTGCAGCCCCGATAAAAATCGACTTTTCGATAATCGAATGGGGATTTGCGGATTGATAAATGACATGTAATAAATTGATTCCAGCATGACACCATAGCAGATACGGCATCACGCATTTGCGAGAAACCATAAAAAACTAGGATCATGTTACTATTCAAGACTCTTGCAAGGAAGGAACGAAGACCGATAAGCTTCTCTTATCAACAGAAATTATTCAGTATGAAAACGCCTCATCAGAAAATGTATTCCAAAGATCATCATACTCACGAAAAGAAAACGAGTCGCGAATTGAGTGATATGATTGCGACAATCTTGGACTCGGCCTTCGCGATTCCAGGTACGTCCATTCGTGTTGGGCTAGACCCGCTGCTGGGCCTCATTCCTGGTATTGGAGATTATCTCTCAAGTCTGATTGGCTCATCTTTGTTGTTTTTGGCTTCAAGGGCAGGCGTACCTCGAATTGTTATATTCCGCATGGCTACCAATATATTTGTCAATATGGTGGTAGGAGCCATTCCCGGTATAGGGGACATCTTTTCTTTTTGGTTTAAAAGTAATGTCCGAAATGCCCAACTCCTTCATCGACACAGCTCACTTACTCCTCCCGCGACAACCGCAACTGATTGGGTCTATGTGATCGCTTTAGTCACGGGAATGTTTATCACCCTGACCCTCATACTCATTGGCCTGATCTGGGTCATTACTCAAATTTGGCAACTTTTTACATAAACTTCTTCTTGAATAGTCCCCCCACGGAAAATATCACCAACTTACCAACCACCTTGGGTCTTACAAAACACTTTTCTTCTCTTTATCTTAAATGTCTAATTTAAAGGTCTACTTTTTATGAAAAACTTCACCCATGGCATATCCTGTTAATAAGTATCATTTTATGATAAATAATTCCTAGGTATTCTTCCCGATTTCCTTACTTATCCCTAAATTTCTTGCTTATACCAGCAAGAAATACACCCATAACCCATTAAAATTCATAACTATTTTAAATACACTCCATTTATGACCTCAGGGGTTCTTCATCAATAGCTTTAACAATTTATTAAAATATTTTCTATCCACAGAATCTGTGGAAAAGATCTTTGTAAACCTGTTAATAAGTTCCTCATCGACTCATCATATGCTGACTCAAGCAAGTTGCCTATATAATAGGCAAATCATGGCTCATGTAAAACATGTCTTACGATGCCTGTCGGAACTATGCTGAATACGATAATGGAATATCATGGTTTTGTCATGATGAGCTCTACAAGAGAATCGCTGAAGGCTCAAAAAAACTAACAGCTCGACTACCTGGCGTCATCAAGGCGCGGCTCTACAGTAATTGTAAGGACACAGTATCCATGAACTGACGCCCCATGGCAGTGACTTTCAGGCTGTACTGATCTTGGCTAAGCAAGCCAGAGCTGACCATTTTCTCAACTGCAACGTTCCATTGATCATCTTCTTCTAAAAGCTCAAGACTGTGAATTGGTACACCGCTATTCTTACGAAGTCCAAACACGACCTCTTCTCGTGCTGCTTCCTTTCTTGTTAAGAAATCTATGGAGTCTATTGGTAACTGATGTGAATCGAGAGAGTTTGTATACACAGAAAGATCAGCTACATTACCAAATCTCACATTGGCCATATAGGACTGAGAACTGGGACCAAGACCCAGATAATCCAAGCCAGACCAATAACGAAGATTGTGCTGGCACTCAAATCCCGTTTGAGCAAAATTGGATATCTCATATTGCTGATACCCGGAGCTTGATAGATAGGCAGTGGCTTCATCTTGCATGGCGGTTTCTACAGTTAGATCATTCGCAGCAAGTTTTCCTCGTTCCAGCTCTCGATGAAATCGTGTCCCCTCCTCTATTGTTAACGCATAGCAAGAGATATGGCTTGGATGAAGATCGATGA
>JBMYWX010000335.1:0-3006 GCA_049607825.1 Nitrospirales bacterium | reverse complement strand
CAGTTGCTTGAGAGGTTCAATTTGGTTGACCACTTGCTCTGGTTCAAAATCGTCCATCGAATCAAACCGTAGTTCGACCCCCATCTTGGAATCATCATCCTTCAATTTATTTTCGACGTTGTAGACGAGACGAGGCTTCATCCCTTTTAGCACCGAATTAAAATTATCCCGATCAATCTCTACAAACTTTCGATCTTTTAGTTTTGGAAGAGGGTCTTCTGGTTTTCCTGAAAGATCAGACAACACTCCCATGACAAATGGGAGCTCCTTCATTTGAATCGCTCCTCCCGTCTCCACATCATAGGTAATGTGAACCCGTGGCGATCGAATTCGATCAAGCTTATGTTGTGTACTTTCCTTCCCCATAAGAACACTCCTTTCTCTCTTGTCCAGACATAAATTTATTGCTTAGGGTTCTCATCCTTGATCCCTAAGGTTTCCCGAACAGCTCCAAGCACATCTTTGCTTTTGATCACCTCATTCAACCATTCGTCTAATGGCATCTCTCCCCATTTCGTCGCCCGTTGCACTAGGTACGATACTGGGCTATGGGGTTCCGTTCTCCTAAAGAATTCTGCAACGGCCGCCAGTCTTCGTAGTGCATCCAATCGATCAACAGGCTCAATGCCTCCAGAACTTCGGACCTGAGATCGGGCATTCTCTGATCCTACCTCTAGGCCTTCCTTTTCATCTTTCTGAGGAGCCATACTTCCTGAACTCATGCCTGCTCCCCCTTTCTTATGGACAGTTTCATCCAAAAATATGCGGCAACTCTCGACTGCCTCCATAACATTTGTCACACTTGGTCTATCAGAACTACCTTCACCAAATTTTTCTTTTAACACCTGATCTAAGGCTTGAATTTCATCTGCACCTTGCCTCACGTCTTCCAATAGAGTCATGCAACGTGTGAGAGGTGTCGATGCTTCAGCCTTGTCAATCTGCGCCTTGGTAACCTTCCCTTCGGCAATGGCCTCTGCCATGGCCTTAGCACTTTGTCGTCCTAAATTATCGACGGTTCGAGACTCTTCCCAATGCTTGAAGGAATACTCTTCGCCGTCAGGTGAATGAAGGACAGGAATACCCTTGACGGTGATCGGAAAAAATGGGGACTTCTCTTTCTCATTCATCCATTCGATCGGTGAGGCACGATAGTCACGATCTCCATCTTCTATAATCGGGTAAAGCGTTTCCCAAAATTGCTCATGAAGTTCACGAATTAGTTTCACACCATCTCGAAGACCAGCAAAATGATGTCGTTTGACTAAAGCCTCCAACAACCAAACAGCAACTTGAAGGTCTTTGCTTTCGGTGGATATGACGGTGGAAGCCACTTCAATGACTTTCCCCCAATCTGCTGTTTTGGGAGCACCTTTTGGTTTCCAATCTCCTTGAGGTAGACCTTCGTCAGCACGACGAGCCTCCTTAATAATGTCATACCGCGTATATCGCACATCTGCGCCAGCCGGATTCTCTCCCGGAATAGGCCTCAATAATGATTCAAAATCGATAGTAGACGGTGTTGCCACGTGTTACACGTTCCCTTCTGACCTAGACAGGGTATCGAATTCAATTTCGTGAACTTCTAGCATTCCACGATCTTGCCCATCGTTGAGAAATACACGTTGTCCAACGCCTACGGTCACTCCTGCACCAGGAGATTCCCATTGGGTCATTCTCCCAAGTCGAACTTGATCATTACCGGAATTAGCAGAATTGACGTATAAGACTGGGATGAAGACCGGACCTATGGGACCATCAACGCCTTCTATATCAGCTTGAAGCCAGATAAGATCTCGGAGGTATTTGGGTGTTGAGACAGATAAGCGCTTGATTTGTTCAAAAGGAACCCATGCATAGGATTCATGCACGATGACTTCGAGAAAAGGAGAAATCCGATCATCACCGTCAATAAACTCAGAGAAAGGTTGTCCATCAACTCGACCAGTGAGGAGTTCTCTCTTTTGTTCTGACTGATCTATCAACACTTTCGCCTCCTCAACCTGATTCGCCCGTAACGATGTCAAAGCATCATGATGAAATTGAGTATAAGAAGGTCTTTGAAAGAAGAAATCTGGCTCTCGACCACTATGAAACACCTGTCGTCTCTTTTCTTCAGCTTTCAGAACTTGCTGATAGACTTCAATAGCAAGCGCTGATGAACTCTCTTGGTGCGAGATAACATCCAATTGCCGTTTTCCACCCTCCCAGTCTCCGACGAGGCTCAGTAATTCAAACAACAAGGTCCGAAGCTGGGTGTCGGTCGGATGTGCTTTAACTTCCTGTTTGACCTCAACAAGAGCCTCAGAGAGTTTTCCTTCATCGAGTAAGGACTTAGTAGTCATCGTTGCTCCTTTGTCATTCAGGCTTTCGTCTCGAGACACAGAGCATTTCGTATTTCATGCAATGTAATCCCAGGAAATGTCTTCTCCTCGATCGTCGAATCATTAGATTCATGATCATCGCTATGACATTCTTTGTCTTGTTGAACGGATTCGAGCGTAGCCATCGTCTCGTGATGAGCATGGTCTTGACCTTGACGTGATGCCTGAAGAAGATAGTGAAACATTTTCGGTGAGGCTGGTCGCGAGGTTGCAAAGAAATATGGAAGATCATCTTTTGGTTCATGAACCCATAAGAGCATTGAGCATGTATCAATCTCACACCAGAGCTTTGATACAATTTCCATCAAAAATACGACATCAAATGTACGAAGTCCGCTTGTACTACAAAGCGGAATACGTATACTTGTTTCCGTCGATGCCCCATGATTACCTCGCGATGAATCCAGATACTGCAACATCGCTTCTCGAACATTTTCTCCAGTCATAGAAATCTGCTGTTCACACATACCATTAAAAAATTGACGCACATCATGATCACGAAGGTAGGCCTCGTAGGCATTCTGTTGATCTTTCAATTCTGGAGAGCCAGTGTTCTGAATTCCCATTCGAAAGGTTTGGACATCTACCTTTTTCCACCCTATTTCTGCAGTCTCCCGTGCCT
>JBMYWX010000334.1:0-3019 GCA_049607825.1 Nitrospirales bacterium | reverse complement strand
GTCGGTTATGCTCCTGGGCTACTCTTTCCAGTAATTTTTCGGTAGACAATAGGCATAATGGCAAGGAGCCCTAGGAATGTAAATGCGAGTAAGACCGGTGGCGAAGCAATTTCAGATAATGAATTGATTGTGCCGAGTTGGCGGCCGGCAAACGCAAAGACGAAGCTACCAGGAATAATTCCTAAGGCTGTTGCGCCTATATACGTTCCCAGATTGACACGGGTAAGGCCAGAAACAAGGTTGACTAAGAAAAATGGAAACGCAGGGATCAGACGCAGCGTCATGAGATAGCTAAAGGCGTTTTGTGCGAAGCCAGCTTGGATTGGACCAAGTCGGTCGCCAAATTTGTTCTCTACCCAATCTCTCAAGAGGTAACGTGCTGCAAGAAAAGCCAGGGTTGCACCGGTCGTCGCTCCGACATTGACGATCAACGTGCCAAAAAACGCGCCGAAGAGAAAACCTCCAGCCAGAGTGAGTATCGCTCCACCTGGGAGTGAGAATGCAGTTTGGACAATGTAGAGAAGAATGAAAAGACAAACAGCAAGAGTAAAGTTACTTTCAGTATAGGCAAGTAGGTTGTCACGATTCGATTTCAGCGAATCGAGGGAAAGATATTGTCCAAGATCGAAGTAGATAAAGGCTCCAATGCCGGTAGCTAAGAGGAGCGCGAGGACAATTTTACCAATGGGACTTGAAGGCTGCTCCTCTGAGGTGCTTGATGAATTGCTCATTGTCTGCTCCATGGATTGAGTGGTCATTATATAGGACTCCTTGTTCGTTATCTTATAGAAAAATGTGTACGGTACGATAAGATCATTGGGTTTCGCTAACTGGTAAAGAGTCTCCTGATGTTGAAAGTTGTTACAAAGTTACTGATAGTATTGTTCTTGAGTGATGAAATTTTCTAAGCCGCAGAATGTCCATTCTCAATATTCTCTAGCGCGCAGATCTATTGATGCGAGTTTTGCTAAGGCAGTCACGAAATGAGTGAAGAAACATGAAAAAGACGGCAGTAACTTCGCATAAGAGAAAGAGTGATTTTGGACTAGGGGCAGGGGCCAAAATCGTCAGTTGGATTATCATCTTAGCCCTGGCCTACTGGTTTATCAGTCTCTATGATCTCACGGTATATCTGCAGCCGGCCAGATTTGCCGAGTTTATTCAGACCTTTGGAGTGATGGCGCCATTGGTATTCGTAGGAATCATGGCGTTGGCCGTTGTCGTCAGTCCGATCCCAAGTCTTCCGTTAGATCTTGCCGCAGGAGTGGCATTTGGTCCCTTGTTTGGAACGGTCTATGCCGTCATTGGTGCCGAGATTGGAGCAATTGTGAGTTTCTTAATCGGGAGAGCATTAGGTCGAGAGGTCATTGCTCGCCTCCTAAAAAGCGATGTGGTTTTTTGTGAAAAATGTTCTGATCATCATTTGGTCGGATTTGTATTCTTGTCCCGTCTTCTCCCTCTGTTTTCCTTTGACCTGGTGAGTTATGGGGCGGGTTTGACAAACATGAGTCTCAAGGCATTTGCGCTGGCAACATTAGCTGGAATGATTCCACCAACCTTTGCTCTTGTCTACTTTGGAAGTAGCGCTTTAGCTGACAATTGGTTCGTAATCTTCTTCGGTCTCATCTTGGTTGCCCTTTTAATCGTTTTGCCAAAACTGATTATGCACAGTCAGTCATCATGGTGGGTTCGTTTGATCCTGGGAAAGAAACCGGAACCCGACCTCGAATTATCATCTGCACCTGAGGCTGTTTATTCAGAGTCCTCAAAAAACTGTTCCTGGTGTGGGGCAAAAAAGAGCAAGGTAGGTGAATGAGAAGGTTACAGGAGTTTGGTGACAAGATCTTCGGCAGGGTAAGTCAAGATTTCAGCCAAGGTTGGATGGTAGTGAGGGATTCGGGCCAGGTCGTGAACCGTCCCGTGGAAATGCATGATGGTGATCAGTTCATGAATGAGTTCTGAGGCTTCGGGTCCAACAATATGGCCTCCAATAATTTCTCCGGTTTTGGGGTTGCATAAAACCTTAACATGGCCGTGTGTTTCCCCTAGGCATAGCGATTTTCCATGGTCGTTAAAAGGGTATGACGCCACGAGATAGCTGATTCCTTGCTGTTCACATTCCCGTTCAGATAATCCAACATTCGCTACTTGTGGGTCAGTAAAGACCACTTGAGCTTTGAGCCGTGTGTCTTGGAGGCGAGGCGATGTGTCTGGATGCACCGCATTCCAGCCCGCAAGTTCGCCTTGTTCAATAGCGATATGAACTATTTCGTGTAGGCCGTTGACATCGCCGACGGCAAAAATATGTGGAGTCGAGGTTCGCATGTCGTCCGAAACGGTGATCGCACCTCGCTGAGTGTTTACGTTTGCTTTGTTCAAGTCCAGCGCATCAATGTTAGGTTGCCGACCAAGTGCTTGGAGAATGACCTCAGCCGATACTGTCTGCTCTTTGTCTTCGTGAAGGAAGTGTATCGTTTTAAGATTCTCTGAATGGCTCACGTGCTGAATATTCGTGGAAGTGAAGATAATCATCCCTTCCTCGCGAAGTCGCGCTTCCACTGGACGGGCCAAATCTTCATCGCCTTGAGATATGATGTGGTTACTACGTTGTAACAACGTGACCTGACTCCCCAGTCGGGAAAAGAATTGTGCGAATTCAAGAGCGACGGCTCCGCCACCCAACACGATCATTGATTGAGGAAGGGTACGTAGTTCGAGAGCTTCATCGCTGGTGATATAGCCGGCTTCTTTAAGCCCGGGGATGGCCACTCGTGATACAATTGATCCTGTTGAGATGATGAAGGATCTTGCCGTTAGTCGGTGTGGGCCGGCTTGCACTTCTGTTGGTGAGAGGAACTGCGCTTTTTCTTCATATAATGTAAATCGTGGGTTACGAAGTGCTTCAATTCGATAATCAGTGAATTCTTGAATGAGCTTGGCTTTTCGATCCATGATGGCTGAGAGGTTAGCTTTGGCGGCCACAGGATACAGGCCAAATTCCTCTGCTCGCTTCATGAGG
>JBMYWX010000333.1:0-3026 GCA_049607825.1 Nitrospirales bacterium | reverse complement strand
ATGCTCGGCCGTTTCGAAATGCCACGGATTAGACCAGCTCACACCATGGTCTTTGGTAATGGCGAGATTTACGAATATCGCTGATGACGTTCTGTATGGTTATAGATTAATACTGTGAGTTCATTCCTACTGATTGCGGCTATCCCAGACAATGGATTGGGTCACGGCGTTCTGATTGGGGCTAACCAAGAGTTGCCACCATTAGGAGATACACTGCGCCAGATTCGCTTTGCTTTCTCAGTTACACAAAATTCATGGTCAAACGCTTATTTGGACCATGGACAATCGTTGGCTGGATAAGGGGGACATCTTCAAAGCGATGAGAGACATCCCAGGAGGTATAGGGAGAGTGGCTGGTTAGAACAAGAGCTTGATTTATCCGTTCATCGTAAGCAGGGAGATATAACTTTCCTCCTGTTGCCTGAATTGGAGCAGACCGTACCATTGTACCTCGTGGAACCCTTAGAGGGACGGGATCTGTCCAAGTCTCTCCATTATTCTGAGAATAGGCGTCGTACAGCTCAGCATCATTCCAGTAGTTGCCTTTTAGAAAGACAAAAAAGACAGAGCCGTCCGATTGGTTCCTGAAACAAAAGAGGATTTCCAGCGCAGTATGTCGAATCGGGAAAGAGGATTGTAGGGGATGTCCACTTCCATGTTGCTCCTCGTTGCACTTTCCTGGCGAAAATAATCTTGGCGTTTCGATATTCTTCATCAGGATACCCATACCACGCTGCTAGAAGCTCATCTGAATGTGTACTCAACAGTGTAGGGCAGTGACAAAAGGCTCCAACTAATTTTGGTGTATAGAGAAATTCACTAGTCATTAGGATCGATCGATGTGCTTTAAAATTTTCCGTTATTTAATGTAGTGCTTCTCACCTCATTATCCTATCAGTTAATTCGGTTCGGACGTGATGATTCATAATGGAATTCATGTAATCTTTAGAGATCTGGGATAAATAACTACGTTAGTGTTTCTTGCCGCTACCGCTGTCTACCTCCTTTGCGTTTCTTTCTTCGGAATATCCTAGGCTAATTGGCCTATTCAAACTCTTGATCGTAATCAATCTACCTCTCCATATCGCGTAATGCCGTGTCATCTATTTGGCATTATTCTCTTCACGCGGGAAATCTTTTTTCGACACAATTAACTGGAGGAATGTGATGAAGATTTGGATGATGGTAATGATTGGGATTCTCACGAACTCGATGAGTTGTTTCTTCCCAGCGGGCGGCGAGGCTGCGACTCTTGAAGAGCGTGTAGAAAGGCTAGAACACGGTCAATCAACTTCTGCTAGTGATGAAGTCGGAAATATGGTCTTCTTTCGGGGTGGTGGAGCTTGGGCAAGTAGTGATCGTGGGCGAGAAGTGCTCACTGATGTAGGAGGTTCAACAGGAGTCAATAATGGAGATAGTGGTTATTATGTGGGGGCAGGCCTTGACCTTGTTTTGTCCAAAGATTTCTGGGGAATGATGTCAAAGACATGGGTAGTAGGGGAGATTGGTGTGGAATATAAACGTTGGAACTCTAAAAAAGTGTCCAGTGCAACCAATGTGTTAACAGGATTGGGGCAATCCACAACAAAGATTCAACTTACCCAGTTGACTGTTTCGGTCTCTCCTAAAGTCTTATTTCTGGAAGGTCGCCGATTACGTCCATGGATTATACCTGTTGGTTTAGACTTTCATGTGATTAGTCCTCCTTCAGGTGATGTCACGGTTTTAGACATCGGTGCCCAATTTGCCGTCGGGGCTCAATACCGTCTTTGGAAAGCCATTCATCTTGGCGTTGATGGTCGTTTCCATGTGGCGGCTGGTGAGACTGATACGACGAATAATTTTGGAACCGTTGGGGGGTATCTGGGAATTGCATTTTAATTTTCAAAAAACCATAAGATCTAGTCCATGCACAGAATAACTTTGAGTGTGCCTTTTGAGCTGGCTTGTTCAATGGCGGTGATCCCATTTTTCAAGGCATAGTGGTCATGGATCATTGGTTTGACTTGAATAAGACCCTGCTCAAGGAGGCGAATAGCTGGAGCAAATGGGCCGCATCGAGAACCGATTATCGAAATCTCATTAATAACAATTTTGGCCATATCGAAAGTAAGATTTCCATGATAGGTTGACTTTAGAATAATTGATCCTCTTGGGCGAACCATAGAGCTTGCAAATGAGAACCCTTCAGGTGTTCCAGTTGCCTCCACAACAATATCTGCTCCGACGGCGACATCGTTAGGGTGAGAAGTTATCTGAACTCCACGATTCTTTAACCAATGATTTCTTTCGGGATGATGTCCTACAAGCGTGACACCACAGCCTGTTAATCGTAAAACTTGGGCGCAAAGCAGTCCAAGTTTACCGTCTCCAATCACTACGATTCGATCAGTCGGTTGGACATCAACCTGTTGTGTAATTTCACAAGCAGCAGCTAAGGGCTCAATAAATATGGCTTCGTCATCGGTTAATGTATCTGGAATGGAATGCAGGTTTTGGAACGGTAAGCGAAGAAATTCTGCGAAGGTTCCATCACGCCCACTTATTCCTAATACCGTACGATTGGGACAATGAGTCGGACGACCAGCTTGACATGTCTCGCATGCATGACAGGCTGCATTAATCTCTCCAACAACTCGCTTGCCATGGAATTTTTCTTGTTGATTGGCTTTCTCGACAATCCCGACAAACTCATGACCCAATATACCTGTGTAGTTCATGTAGCCCTTGCAGAGTTCAAGGTCTGTACTACAGATTCCCGCACGTTGGACTCGAATTAAGGCCTCACTAGAACATTCTTCTGGCATGGGAGACTCTCTCAACTCTAATCGCGTATCGTACGTTAAGGATTGCATGGAGAAAATACTTATTGAAATTGGTTGATCACTAACTCGGCCCAATAGACATTAACGATTTTTAACTTCTAACGTCCACAAGAAAACGTACTTGAACGAGTAATCTTTATCTGAAATTTTCTCATGGCATCCTTATAAAGAACTTCAAGTTTTATTGAAATACGACGAAGG
>JBMYWX010000332.1:271-3036 GCA_049607825.1 Nitrospirales bacterium | reverse complement strand
CTGTTGAAAGATTCTCTTGGCCAAGATTGGATGGCACGGCCTCGCCAAGAATTGAATCCACGAGAACCCTTCCATCATGACGAAACAACTGCCATTCAATTGTTGATTCTTGAGAGTTATGCTTATGCATGATTTGTGATTGCCCATCAAGTTGGTCGACCACAGATCTCACCGGCACATACGCAAACACCATTCGAGGACGACCTGTTGCTCCAAGAGGAGAGGTCAGAGGGGTACCGAGCATCATAGCCAAAGTCCCATCCTTTCCTTTCATGACCGTGACATCCTTCATCTCAATGGGCCGATTTCGCTGAATTGACTGATAAAGCTGTAACTCGCTGATTTCATCACCCACTAATTCCTCATCCGTACTTGCCAGCACGTGACCATGTCGATCGGCCAGACCAATAGCGACATATGCATTTCCGTGTGCCGCTTGATACTGCTGCAAGGTATTCCTGATTGAGTCAAAGTTTGAATCGTAAAGACCTGTATCTGTCGATAACATTTTTATCCCCTTCACCCGTTCAAACAAAATGCGATCGATACGTATCCCTAAGGCTTCTGCTGTGACAGCTAACTCTCGTCCTTTCTGATCAATGATTTCTGCCCTGATCCAATGGCCAGTTATCACACATAGAATAATCAAGAGACTCAGGAGAGCTATACTGGCAATCGGAAACCAAGAAAGAGGCTGAGTTAGAGCCTTGCGTATCTGCAGGGGAAGGTGATGACAAAATGGCATACGATAGACTTTACTCTATTCTGGCAACACTCTGATCCCAATTGAGCATATGTGAATTCATGGTTCTTGGTGATACAGTCTGAAGTCAGGAGAAAGCAGTCAAGCGCTGCGAACGAGGCATCGGAGAGCGGACTAGGCAATTCAAGGTGTCAGATTTTGACTTGTACTATTCATCATCACATGATTCGCAACACAATGGTCCTCCTCTATCTCTCTTGCTGGGGTATACACGATACAACAAACGGTATTCCCACTCCCTCGATATTCAAGCCGATCAAAGCAGAGCGCTTTGGCCATGGCAATTCCACGCCCATGACTTGCCAATGCCATTTCAGGACTGAACTCCTCGTACTGTGTCCAATCAAATCCTTGTCCTTCGTCAGTAATCACGATATGAATTTCTCCAACCAGTCGTTGAAATGTGACGGTCACATATTTCCTGATATTTCCTGGAAGTTTCATACGACGACCTACTTCAGCCTCCCACTCTTCGCTTTCTTGAAGACGTGTCTTTTCTTCATAGTCAATGCCCAGATTCCCATGCTCGACGGCATTAATCATCAAATCAATTAAGCCCATCACAATTTTGTCTGGGTCCGGAGAGGTCTTCGCTAAAAGAATACCGAGACTATGCACTTCATCAAGGGTTTGCACTCGAAAAGTAGCACTTTCCAAACTCTCCAACGACCACGCTTGTCTGAGTAAATCTTTCTGCGCTTCACATTGCTTTACGGACTTTCGAACTGCCGAAGCCACAATCGCTTTCAACAGATCGAGTTCGAATGGTTTGGAAAGATAGAAAAAGGCTCCAGCCTCAACTCCGGCTTGTACATCTAGAGGGCCAACAGCCGCGGTTTGGAAAATGACTGGAATATGCTTCAAGTTGTCATGTGCCATCATCCGATTCAGCACTGATAATCCATCTAACTTGGGCATCATCTGATCAAGAAGGACTACAGAGAAGCTGTCCCCTTCAGTTTCTAAATATTTCCAAGCTTCTTCTCCATCTCCAGCTTCGACCAAATCATATCCTTCGCCCTCTAGGGACTCCCGTAATATGAGACGATTCACCACATCATCGTCGACAAGTAACAGTCGCATATCGCGTTAGGCCCTCTCTACCATCACGATTAGGATTAGATGGGGCAAAGAAAGCAGCGTTTTCACCGTGTGAACACCCGTCGCGGATTCCCAACATCATCAGACCCACAGATGAAAGAAATGCTCATAGAATCTCCACTCCGAGGAGCGCCATATCATCTCCAAAAAGCACATCTTTTTGCCAAGCTTGACTCTGCTGAATAATCCAATTGAGGGCTGCATTCATGGGTTTTCCGTGGACAGCTTCGCAGGCTTTGCCCAGTCTCTCTGTCCCCCATAATGTCTCATTTGGTGACATGACTTCGTAAATTCCATCACTAAATAAGTGGAGCCGGTCACCTGATACAAGCGTGTACTGTTGACTTGGATAGGATTGCCCCGGATCAAATCCAATCGGTAAGGTCTTGGCTCCTAACTCTTCATACATCTGGCCTGCCCGAGTGACAATAGCCCCAGGATGCCCAGCCGAAGCATACTGGAGCTGTAATGTGGGTACATGCAGTCTGCCCACCCAAATCGTAAAATACTCGCCCTGCTCAGTCAGTGGATTTTCTCGATTTAGTCGTTCAATGATCTCACTCGGATCATACGAGGAATGTCGAATCGCCATCTGTTCATCACGAAACATCATCGCCAAGGAAATCGCTCGAAGTGCTGGACCAATGCCATGTCCCGACATATCGAGAACCATCAGCCCAAGATGTTCCGTTCCCCAGGGAGCCACTTGAAACAAATCTCCACCTAACCGTGACGATGGCTGGTATTGCCATGTCACATTCACCTGTGGAACCGGATTCCCCTGGGATGGCAATAAGGACACCACAAACTCTCCCGCTGACTGGAGTTCAGCATCCAATGCCTGTTGTGCCTGAAGACCTGGCAGATTGGCATTGGATTCGACTTGATGTGTTGCCTCCAC
>JBMYWX010000332.1:0-261 GCA_049607825.1 Nitrospirales bacterium | reverse complement strand
GAGTTCATCATCCAATGCTTGCTGTTGTGCTAAGATCACTTCATGTGATTGCGCTAAATTTTTAATGAGATGACAGGTACGTAACCCAGCTTTTACTCTTGCACTAATTTCTTCTTCCGATGCAGACTTCGTTAAAAAATCATCAGCCCCCCGAGTCAACCCCTCTGCAATTTGAGCTGGCTCATCTAATGCCGTCATTAAAATGATATAGGTCGAGCTAAGTTGTTCATCAAATTTCACGGCCTCACAAAGCTCGAGCCC
>JBMYWX010000331.1:0-3044 GCA_049607825.1 Nitrospirales bacterium | reverse complement strand
ATGCGATTATTCAGTCAGAATCTCATGAAAGTGAACGACGATGTAGTCGTTTTGCCTTTGCTGTTCCTGGGGTCGTTGTCCAAAAAATTGTAAAGGCCTTGAAGACAGGGATCTCTCCCACATTTCCCAAGTTGGGCATTCGCATGACCGTGGTGAAAGTTGGTAACCAATGGCGAGTATCAGTTGCCAAGGCAAAAGGCCCAGCCCGACAGGCCGGTGTGCGAAAAGATGACATCTTGCTTTCGGTGAATGATCAGCTCATTACCTCAGCCGCTCAATTGAAAAGCTACTTACTTGAGCATACAAAGCCCGGGCAGTCGATTGAACTTCGTGTTCTTCGCGACGAAATAGAGAAAACTATGAAGGTCACGTTAGGGGAAGCCTAGCCATTATTTCAACGTTTGCAAGAAGGCTTGGATTTCTGGAACGAGATCACCTCCACCATTTGAACGGCCAGAGGTGGCTGCGGCAATTCCCGCAGTCAATACCGGTTTAGCTTCATTATGTCGGCCCAGCTTTCCAAGGACCTGTCCGAGTATCCAGTGAGAGGAGACATGGACCGGGTCGAGCTCTACCGCCACGCGGAGGTTTTCTGCGGCTTCTTCCAGATCACCTCCCTCTTCAAATAATTTCTTTCCGAGGCCATACCGGCCAAGAAATCCTTTTGGGTTTTTCGTCACCATTTCTCGAAATGTTTCGATATCCATGAGACCCTCCAAATTATTATCAAACATGAAGAAAGATCGTACCACCGTTTGAGCGAAGGATACGAGGTGTCAAGCTCAGGAATGTTCTACCGTCAGCTAAGCGAAGACATCGTCCTGTCATGTAGCTTTTGACGCACCGTTTGCATGTCTGGCGGACAAGTGATGGTGTATTCCTGAAAAACGCCTGACGTGGGATGTTGAAATCCCAAGGTCTGGGCATGAAGCATGTGACGTGGGATATCAGTCGTTTCAATACAAGCGACCTTATCTCCGCCATAAACCGTATCTCCCAAAATTGGAACATTGAGAGAAGCCAGGTGCACCCGAAGTTGATGTGTTCGCCCAGTCTGTGGGGAAAGAATCAGATGTGACGCGATCTGGGCATATCGATGGGACACATGATACTTCGTAATCGCGTGATGAGCCATGTCGGTATGACATGAATGTATTTTAGGGTTATTGATGTCACGACCTATTGCAAGTGTGATCATGCCCTCATCATCCTGAGGAGCTCCCCATGTCAGCGCCTCATAGGTTCGGGTAATGGTATGCTGCTCGAATTGACTGGCAAGTGCTCGGTGGGCTTCTCGATTCTTTGCCACGACGAGGATACCGGATGTGTCCTTATCCAATCGATGGACAAAGCTAGGGGTGAGGTGTGTTTGTTGTGTATCCTGAAAATGTGCAAGGAGGCTATTGAGTAATGTTCCTGTCCAGTTCCCAGATGTTGGATGGACTACAATGCCAGCAGGTTTATTGATCACAAGAAGGGACTCATCTTCATGGAGAATCTCGAGGGGAATGGGGCTGCCATTAATCTCAAGTTGGCCAGGTTGTGGAATATCCATGGTGATGTGATCCCCGGCCTTGATTTTTTGACTGGATTTGGCGATCTTTGCATTCACGCGAATGCGCCCAAGTTCAATGAGGCGCTGGAGACTTGAGCGTGAGATTTCTGGCTCACGATGAACCAAGAACTGATCGAGACGTTTTCGCTGTTCTCCAGGAGTAATAAAAAATTCAGTGATCATGATAATGTATTGATGCTCGGAGGCTTACAGTAAGCTAGTTTACAGATGCGGTTCTAACCAGTGTGTAACAATGTTCGGTGAAATATATCAAAAAACTAGATGCCAGCACATTATAGTAAATTAAATTATTAGATAAGGAGTCGAGCAATGGGAAAATGCTACAACTCGGTGGTGGTGAATGCACCATGTGAACAAGTTTGGGAAACGTTGAGACAGTTTCATGATCTATCTTGGGCAGTAGGAGTTGTCACATCAGTCGACAAGGTTGGTGAGCTGGAGGGAGACCAAGTGGGAGCCAAGCGTATCTTCAATGGCATTTTTCATGAAACACTGGTCTCATTAGACGAAAATGAACGAACATTCATATATAGCATCGATGATGGGCCAGGTCCTGTTGTGAAGGGTGCGGTGAGCAATTATCTTGGCGCAGCAAGGGTGCTTCCGATAACGGAAAATAACACGACCTTTGTGGAATGGCAGTCAACCTATGACTCACCAGATGCTGCTGCTGTAGGGGAGCTGTGTAATCCCATTTATCAAGCGCTCTTGAATGCACTGAAGAAACATTTTTCTAGATAATCTGCGATGAGTGGCTTAAATACAGAGATATGATAATCAAAATGGAAAACTACAGAGTCTTCTCTTGAATAACCTCGATATCAGGTAGGTTGTCCGCAACTTCTTGGTACGTCTTTTTACTTTCAAGGACCGCAATGACTTCAGGGTGAGGGTCAGCCCAAATCTCTGGAAGGTCCGCCTCTCCCTCTACTAAAGTCTGAAACGCCAATTGTTCTGATGGTGGACAAAATGAAGCGTTTACTCCATCTTTGTTACCACGAGGATCAACGCGATACCAGCCAAATTCCGGTAAATGGACAGCGTTTAGTCCATGTAAGGAGAAGGGCGGCATATTATTTTGAATCGTCAATCGTTGGTAGCAGAGTCCAGTTGGGATGCCATGAGCCCTGAGTAATGCTGCAAGTAAATGGCTTTTGGCATAACAATATCCTGTCCCATACTCCAAAACATCAGAAGCTTTGCAGGTCACGGGGTTTAGTGCATAGTCTAAACTGTGTTTAATGTGATCTCGTACAAATTCATAAGAGACTCTTGCAATCTCTAAAGAGTTTTGAGAATTCTTGGACAGTTCGCTTGCACAATTGAGGATAGCAGGATGTTCCCAATCAATATAGAAGCTGGATGCTAAATATTTCTTCACAGTTTTTCTCTGTTGATGACCTCAATGAGCATGTAATCAGAAGTTGCTAGATTAGAATCGGTAATCTGATTGAAGAATCTCGTGAGC
>JBMYWX010000330.1:0-3082 GCA_049607825.1 Nitrospirales bacterium | reverse complement strand
TGTCGCTATACGCTTGCTGAACAAGAGTGCGTAGAGGCCGAGTAGACCGATAAATAACGCGAGAAAGAACCTCCCGTACCAATCATTTGTGATCGTGGTTGTGTCAAATTGCCAGCAGATGAATCCAAAAAATGCAAGGGTAAGGGTATTCATTAAGCGGTTAAGAACGAGGGCTGCGAATGCCTCTGCTTGTTTCTTATTATATTGCGAAAGTTTGTGGCAACGAATTGCCCCTCCTGCAATGAATCCAGGCAGAAATAGGTTATAGAATTCAGTAGAGAAATTAATTGAGAGGATCCTTGGAAAGGAAAGGTGCATATGATGATTGTCCGTGAACACTTTTAGCTGTAACGCCGCAACAACACTCGAGAGTAGGATGATGGGTACACTCCAAATAACTGAAACGAATTCTAGTTTCCCGAGTGTCTGAGTGATAGGTGTAATAGGAATGATCGTAAGAATATAGGCTAAGGTTAGTACGGTCACGATTAACTTGAATATCCATAATAGTGCGTTTTTCATATCAACATCTGAATAGTAGGGAGGAATATTTTTCCAAGTTATGTAAGCACAATCCATGCATGGCAATGAATGTTTCTCAGGATGAATAAGTTGGGATTATGTCAATTTGGCCTGATGAGGTAACGATGTCATTCCAATGGCTGGCGAGTCATTCTTAATGAACGAGTTGAGTCTACTATTGTAAAGGGAAGATAAGAATGAGTACGAATCTCGCATGAAGAGATGAGTTATCATTTTCATGTTATCTTGCTGCTTGGAGGAAGAGACTCAACAACTTCCTGGTATAGCGATGAATACTGTTGTGAGACGGTTCCCCAGCCAAAATACTGTTCAAGTCTCGTGCGCGCTTTCTTTCCCAACTCGGATCCGTATTCTGGGTCAAGGAGCAGACGCTTGAGCGCATCTTTGATGCTTTCTGAGTCACGAGGTCTGATGAAAAGCGCCGCATCCCCCACAACCTCCGCGCAACCTGTTCCCTCTGTGGTGATGATGGCCATGCCCGCGGCCATGGCTTCTAAGAGTACAATCGGAAAGTTTTCAGACTCTGAGGGAAGCACAAAAATTTTTGATGTTTCATAGAGTTCACGAATTTCTTGAGATTGATTTTCAAGGAATCCCCAAAATTTGACATCAAGATTTTTTTCATCGACCTGGCCTTGTAAGTTTTTCAAATATGGACCATCGCCAACAATATGAATTTCATATCCATGGTCAAGCTGTTCAAGAGCCTTTAAAAGATATTGCACACCCTTGCGCTCAAACATTCTGGTGACAATGAGCGCACGATTGCGTTTAGGTAAGTTCGGGTTAAATTTATCAATGCTAATGCCATTAGGGATAATTGTTGTTGATGTCGTGGTGTTCAGTTTATCTACTAATGTTTCAATCGATCGACTCGGACAAATAATTTGTTCAGCGTTCCTGACGACATGTTTCCAAATAGGTTCAAGAATTTTGTGTTGAATTTGAAAACGATCTGGATTGTATCCAGGTACGTCTGAACCATGTGCGGTAATAATGTATGGAAGGCCGCATATCATCTTTATGATATTGGATAAAATACCATCGGGGAAAATAAAGTGCGTGTGATTCAAATCGTACTGATGAGTTTTTGTAAGGCGAGTAATGACGGGTAGGGCGGACAGGATGTAGGGGGGCATTTCTGGTGTATAGCACATGGATTGTTTGGTTCGTATGCAAGATACTCGATAAATGGTTATCCCATCGACAGTCTCTTGTTTTGGCAGACCCTTAAACCCCATTGTGACCACGTCAATGGTATGGCCTAGTTTCACAAGTGCTTTTGCAAGTCCATAAGCAACTTTTGCACCCCCACCGCCGAGTGGAGGGAACTCATAACATAATGTAAGAATTCTCATATATTATCTAAGTGATGATATATCTCAGTTGTGATTTATTTGGATATTCTGAACGGATATGATAATTCTATCGGTTACTTGTTCATAGAGGTGAATAACTCTTGGCCTAGAGCTATGAAGGACCGTGTTGTTATTAGGCTGAGAAACGATGTTACAAAACGTTGAATCTTGTCCTAGAAGAAAATGCAGACGTTGTAGCCTGACTGTTAGGAGGGTTTATTATGAAGAACCTACTCTTTCGCGTCATTTTATGTCAGTTACTGTTTTGTGTGATAGCGAACTCAGGATTCATTGTAGATGTGTGGGCTCATAAGAATGAAGAGGTTCGGCTGCAAGATAACTTGGGTAATCATACTTATCCCATCTCAACGTCTGTTCCGCTTGCGCAACAATATTTTGATCAAGGTCTCATTTGGGCCTATGGTTTTAATCATGCCGAGGCAGCGCAGTCATTTTTAGAAGCGGCACGATTAGATCCTGGTTGTGCAATGTGTTTCTGGGGTCAAGCATTGGTTGTTGGACCGAATATCAATGCACCGATGGATCCATTTGCCGTTCCGACGGCCTATACGGCAGCGCAAAAAGCATTGGATTTGTCTGAAACGGCGACTGAGAAAGAGCAGGCGTTGATCCATGCTGTCGCAGCCCGATATTCGAAAG
Source organism: Nitrospirales bacterium (assembly GCA_049607825.1). GTDB lineage: Bacteria > Nitrospirota > Nitrospiria > Nitrospirales > UBA8639 > JAGQKC01. The sequence continues at coordinate 521 of JBMYWX010000330.1, read as the reverse complement.
ATGTTGTTGAAGATCGAAGCTTTTTAGATCAGGCGTATGCGGATGCCATGAGAACAGTATACAAACAGTTCCCGGATGATGCCGTGATTGCTTCTTTATTAGCGGAATCATTGATGGACTTGCATCCATGGGATTTTTGGACGAAACAAGGGAAAGCCCAGGCTTGGACAGCTGAAATTCTTAATATATTGGAGCGTACTCTACAACACACACCAAATAATCCCTTAGCAAACCATCTTTATATCCATGCGATTGAGGCGTCGCCTCATCCGGAGAAAGCATTGCCGAGCGCTAAACGACTGGCGACGTTGGTTCCTGGTTCTGGACATTTAGTACACATGCCGGCCCATATCTATATTCGTATTGGTCACTACCAAGATGCCGCATTAGCGAATCAACAGGCTGTCAAATCGGACCAGCATTATCTTAATCATTCACATGCAGAAAGCCTCTATACAGCGGCCTATGTTCCTCATAATTTCCATTTTCTTTGGGCCGCCGCGACGAAGACGGGACAGCGT
>JBMYWX010000329.1:0-3097 GCA_049607825.1 Nitrospirales bacterium | reverse complement strand
GCCAGGTACTGAGCCAATGTTCCCGCGTTTCAAGGAGAAGCTCTTTGATGCCATCAATTGAAAGATGTGTATCATCCTTGGCTTCTTTTCTCCGAGCTTCATAGCGCTCCGTTACAAACGGTAACTCACCCAAGACGAAATAGAGGGATTCCTTCTTCACAGAAAATACTTCAGGTCTTCCTATAAGTTTTTCAGGAGCTTCATAGGGCGAACGATGTTGATAGGCCGTTCGTATCCATGGCCAATCTTCCAGTGAGCACAGGCACAAGATTGATTCATGGTACAGCTCGAGTTCATGAAGACGAAATGCCATCCAAGCAATACGTTGCCAACGCTGCGAGCCCGGGGTTGGTGTCGGGATAGAAGGCAGCATGGCTGTGGCATAGGCTCCTAACGACACGCTTTTTAGCGCATACGGGTCAGAGGTTGGATAGGTTGATGGTTCGTATGTTGCCACTTCACGGTCAATATACGCACGGGAAATTTGTTCGCTCATGGCAACCCGTAATCCCATAATAATCGGTTGACAGGGATCAATGGGAATGTAGGAATAGGTGCTTGTCGTTTCTCCGTCTTCTTGGATAAGAATGACTTGTATCTGGGGCAACTCAGAGATGGCTGCTTCAACCGTCTCCTCCACTGATGGCGAAAGTGGTACAGCCACACAATCAACTTGTTGTTTGAGTAAGTACTCTCGTACTTCTTGTGCGACATCTCCACTTCCATGGCGAATAGGCAGAAGTGTGATGCGAGAAGACAATTGAAAAACTAGGTCAGTCCTTGGATTCTCAGGTTTCATAGTCTCATGGGTTGTTCATAATCTTACGTAAGGGGTATTTCTGAACATAACGAGAGATGTTTCACGCTTGCGTGTCGGACCTATTTCGCCCAAGTGACCATGAAGGCTGTAAGCATTATCGTGCCCAGACACGCACGACAAGATAGGTAATGTCTTAACTACTGATCTGGATGGAGGGGATGTCCTTCATCAAAAAAGAAGTCTCCTAGGCCTCGGGGAGTCGCTTCGTTTCCGATCGCATGGTTTCGACGTCGAGCGAGAGTATCCAGATCTAACGCTTCCTGTCCCAACACTTTCGTGAGAGCTTCTTTCCAGGCCACATCTTGGGCCAATGGATGCGATGGATCTTGAGCCATCCGTTTTAAGGCATATTGGACCATATGAATTCCATCACGGACTGAAAATTCTAAGTCAAGTTCATGGGCTTTTTGAAGAAAATCCACGGTGAGGCTCAGAATCTCGGATGCGGCAAAGGGTAAATGGTATTGAAGAATGGCTAATTCATGGTCACGTGCAGGAAATTCGACTTTTAAGGTAGGCTGAAGTCTCGAAAGAATATAGTCTGGGACTTCGTATGTCGAAGCATCTTCATTCATGGTAACACAACATCGAAAATCATCGTGCGCCGCAATCTGAATGCCGGCGATAATCGATTCCACACTTCTTCGATGATCGAGCAATGGGGCAAGAGAGGCCCAGCTTTTTTCATTCATTCGGTTTCCTTCGTCTAATAGGCAGATGCTTCCAGTCAGCATGGCCGTGACAAGTGGAGAAGCTTGGTATGAAATTGCTCCACCTTCAGAAATCACTGGGGAAACCAAGAGGTCTTCTGGCCGAGTATCAGCTGTACATTGAAATATATAGAGTTCCTGTTTCTTTTCCTTCGCCGCCGACATGGCCAATGTGGTTTTTCCTACACCAGGTTGTCCCGTAATTCGTGGAGACAATGGACGATCGCGCTCATCGACAACTAACCAACAAGCTAGTAGTTGTTGCAAGAGTTCACGATTGCCTATCCATTCCTGATTAAGAAGTATGGGCTGGGCCAAACGAAGCGTGACCTGATCTACGACTTGAGTCCGGGTACCTTGAGTAGAATGTGTGCTCATTGATGAAAATAATTAGAGATGATTACTGTCATATGCGAGTTTGAGCACTTGGCTAGCGAGCCTATCTTGATGACATTCTTAAGAGTCAGAGCTTGATTACCATTTTGTAGACAACAGCCCTTCTTTTTTGTGAGTGGCGCATTAGTAGCATATGAAAATTGTAAGGGTCAAACTGTGTGTAGATAGGTGCCAGGCTCATGAATGAAGTGCGCTGAATGTTTGACATTATCCGCAACCCACATTATTCTTTTATGATATTGCCTTAGTTTAAAGTTCGTATATCCATTCAACAATAATAATTGTTGTTCTACCAACGACAACGTGTTGACTTCAAAATTGGAGGAATGTGTCTTATGATGATACGGCCTATGATGTCTGCAACTCAATTGAGTCCCATGCAGGTACGATCCTTAAAGGTGTTACGACTGGTTGGTACGATGGCCTTGCTCACGGGTCTGTTGAGCGGATGTGTCAGTAGCGAAAAATATGAAGCTGAAAAAGCTCGAGCCCTTAACTTTCAGCGATTACTGGCACAAGAAGAAAAACGAACAGGTGAAGTGAATGTAAAATTTCAAGAGGCTCAACGTGAGCTTGGCACATTGCAATCAGAAACTCGCGACCTAACTTCAGAGCTTGATGCAATGCGAGATCAATTTACTAGCACACAGGAAGAACTTACCCGACTTCGTGAGGGAAAGATGGCTGACGTGAAGTCAGACGATCTGACGCTGGCAGAGCCCTCTATTTCAGAGTTTGGCTTAGAAGATATTGAGTTTAAAGATTCTGACTTTGCTGATATTGGAGCCGATTTGGGCGGGGATTCTATGGCTTCCGGCTCAATGGACTCCGCAATGGCAAGTGGTTCGGCTGACACCCATACCGTATCCAAGGGCGACACCTTGTATAGTATCTCTCGACGTTATGCGGTGAGTGTGGGAGATATCAAAGATTGGAATAATCTTTCCAGTAATCTTATCTCTCCTGGTCAAAAGCTGAGAGTCAGTCGCCCCTAAGGCAACTGATTCTCTCTTTCTTCCAAATGTGACCACAAGAGTTTGTGAGCCCCTGTACGATGTCTTTCTAGATATCACAGGGGCTTTTCCATTTCTACCTTCCCAACCTGTAGCTTACCCAATCTCGTCATTACATTGCTTTTAAAACCGAGCATATGCTACGGTCAGATCGATGA
>JBMYWX010000328.1:2888-3117 GCA_049607825.1 Nitrospirales bacterium | reverse complement strand
TGGACTAACCAATATTGAGTCCGTGAGTTTTGCAACAACTCAAATGCGGACGCTCTGCGAAAATAAAGTCTATTAAAAAAATGTAGCGATTTGGCTTCTATGTCATAAAAAAATAACAAGCCTTCTATAGATATTCTAGCTTGGACTCCCAAAAGCCACTAGACAATTTATGCTAGCTGTTTATAATCTTCCACAATCTTTCAAGTTAATCCTTCTCACAAAATTCTAT
>JBMYWX010000328.1:0-2878 GCA_049607825.1 Nitrospirales bacterium | reverse complement strand
CAAGGAATATTTGAAATTACAGGGATTAGGGGAAAATTATCTTAGCCCCCAAGGAACCCTTGCACATTTGGATTTCGACCAAGGGGTTAGTGTATTTAAACCATATCAAAAAGAGCAGCGTGCTTCAGGCTTAAAAATTCCTTTGTCCCAGGTAATTTTCTCTGGTCTCTCCGTGAAGTTTTCTAAGAATTTCAAAACTCAGACTTACCGTAATATGGGGGCATCGGAGGAAATGGGTATAGGCACGTCTCTAATACTCTTCATGATGAAAGTGACCGATTTTATTTTCCGGACAAACCTAGCCAACGAACCACTATTTAATGGATATATTGAGGGAAATACGAGTGGCTCAAAGGACCATTCTCAGTTCCCTTTTGGAATATTTCTGAAAGTTCACTATGTTGGACCGCATTGGGGTCAGTACGAGGAAGTCGACGGTACAATATGGGAGATAAGTCATATATCCTTGACCGAAGTAAATTGGGTTGAAGTTTTGGATGAGTCCACTAACTAAGAGTTAAGTATTGTCTCAACAACCAAAATACGAACCACCTGCCAAAACAGCTATTGATGATGCTGAACAAGTGGCGCAAGCAGTTGCATCCTTGGTACCAATGGGCAATGAGCTGTTAAACAAGGTTTGGATGCCTCCGATTGAAAGATATGGAAGTGCTGCGAATCAATTTTTAAAATTCTCTATAACAATATAACAAGCTGGGCACACTGTCACGATGTAAGAACATACCGCATTCACCCTGCCTCCTACTTTAACACAATTGTGCTTACCCCCCGCTCTTACCAGCCCTAAGCTTGGCGTAGGTATCATGCCCCAAATAACGTTCCAGCTTTTCACTGAGATCGGTTGAAAGATTTTTCATTGATGCTATACGACTGAGTTGAGTTTCCATTTTTGTTTGTAAATCCAATCGATATTTTTTGAATTCTTCAAAAGCTCCGATCATGCGTGAGGCGACTTGTGGATTTTTGGCATCGAGATCCATGAGAAAATCTGCGACAAATTCATAACCGGATCCATCTTCTGAGTGAAAGCCTTTGGGGTTGCCCTGTGCGAATCCTCCATACAGCGCCCGCATCCTGTTTGGCGTAGGAGATTGAAACGCCGCATGTGCAGTCAGCTCTTTCACGACCGTTAAAATATTATCGGTCTGTGATCTCGCGAGGGCCCCTACCCACTTATCTACGACTAACGCATCTTGCTCAAATTGATTGTAAAATTGTTGCGTCGTCTCGTCGCGATAGGCTCGAGCCTCATCCATATTGATAATAATATTCAGCGCGGCATACTGGTCAGTCATATTACTGGCCTGGTTATATTGCTTCACAGCTAACTCGGCTACCGCTACATCTCCTGAGTGTGATAAGTACGCAAGCGCCGTGTTCTGGAGACTACGGCGACCCGCATCGTCACGATCATACTGTTTGCCAGGATCATAATTCGCATCGTACGTCGCACGAAATTCATCATGAAGCCCCTGGCCTAGTGCTTCGAGAAACGCTTTTCGAACGGCCAGAATGGCGTGCGGATCAATCACCTCTCGCATAGGAGCAAGCTCATTATAAACCGGCAGACTTAATGCCAGACTCATGAGTTGCAGGTCCATGTCTGCGCGTTGCAAAAGTCGACGAAACGATTCAAGAATCTCATCACTTACGAGAATTTCTTGTCCGCCTTGATACCGATCAATCTGCGCTATGAGCTTCGCCGTAAGAAATCGGCTTCCAGCTTCCCATTGATTGAAGCCATCTCGATCGTGAACCATGAGATGTAGCAACTGATCATCTGTGAAGGAAGCTTCCAGTTTCACCGGAGCTGAAAAGTGACGGAATAGCGAGGGGACTGTGTCGGAAGGAACCTTGTCAAAGGTAAATGTTTGTTTGGCCTGGGTCAGCTCGAGCACGGTCTGCACGACATCTTGACCATCAGGGCCAACTAACCCAAACTTAATTGGGATGTATCTGGGCTGACCGTTTGAGTGATTTGGTATTGTCGGGACTTTTTGCTCGAGCGTCAGCGTGAACACGCGCTCGGTCTTATCGTAGGACCAAGCGGCCTGGATCTCAGGCGTCCCCGCTTGGGTATACCAGAGCATGAACTGACTCAAGTCACGCCCCGAGGATTCCTCCATACAATGCACCCAATCTTCGACGGTGGCAGCTTGTCCATCGAAGCGTTCAAAGTATAAGTCTGAGGCTTTGCGAAAATATTTTGACCCCAAGAGTGTATGCAGCATGCGATTCAGCTCAGCACCCTTGTTATACACCGTGGCCGTATAAAAATTATTGATGGTAACAAACTGATTGGGCCGCGGTGGATGAGCCATCGGCCCTGCGTCCTCAGGGAATTGACTCATCCGAAGACTTCTGACATTGGCAATACGATTCACGGCCTGTGATCCCATATCACCGGAAAACTCCTGGTCTCGAAAGACTGTTAGGCCTTCTTTCAAACACAGCTGATACCAATCACGGCAGGTCACACGATTGCCAGTCCAGTTATGAAAATATTCGTGCGCCACCACGCCTTCGACACCTTCATAGTCCGCATCGGTGGCTGTAGAAGGATGGGCTAGCACATACTTCGTATTGAAGATATTCAACGATTTATTTTCCATCGCGCCCATATTGAAGTCGTCAACAGCCACGATATTGAACAGATCTAGATCATATTCGCGCCCATAGACCTCTTCATCCCATTTCATGGATTTTTTCAGCGATGCCATGGCATGCCCAAGTTTATCGAGATCTTTGGCTTCGGCATAAATTCTTAACACCACGTTACGACCACTGGTAGTGACAAACATATCTTCACGGTACTCTAACTTTCCCCCTACAAGGGCGAACAGATAACTGGGTTTAG
>JBMYWX010000327.1:0-3124 GCA_049607825.1 Nitrospirales bacterium | reverse complement strand
AAAATAGAGAGGAAATAGAAAAGCTTGGGATACCATACTCTTTTCTCAGATAGAAAGGGGATAGTCTAGAATGGAAAATTTGAGGTGAGGGAATATTTAGACGGGTAGATACAATTGAAAAAACGAAGAGTTGCTACTGTACAGATGAAAGAAGGAATAAACGTTTCGGGTTCCAGACATTCACATTATTGATTCTAATAGGCCGCAGTATCAAACATTGCCTGAATATCCGACCAAACCGCACCATCAGGAATTCCTGGCCGCCACTCTCCATATTCGTTAGCCGGTCGGTGAAACACCTCGCTATTGGCTTGCTTAAAAATAAGCTCCTCCCCTTCGACCGTAACTTGCAGAATTTTCTCATCTTCCATATCGTGAACCTCCACATATTAAACGATCTGAAACCAAGTCATTTCTGTGGCATAGACAAATCATAATTTGCTCATGAACATTGAAATCTCCTAGAAACCTTATCGGATTCTACCCCCTGACTATTAACACCGATGTTATTGAGAATAATGACTAACTATTGACAGATATGGTCAAATCGTATTACCATTACCTAATTCCGATCGGAATAGTATGATTTAATATGAATAAGTTCCCACAAAAAGTCACCTATGCCATTTTGACCGCCGTTGAGCTGGGACTGAGATATGGTACATCGCCCATCCAGGCCAAGGCTATTGCCCATAATCAATCAATACCAGCCAGATTTATTGAACATATTTTGAGAGCGTTGAAACAAAGTGGCCTTGTAACCAGCCTTCGTGGTGCTCAAGGTGGCTATACCTTAAATAAGGAACCTATTGAGACATCTCTTGCTGAAATCATTCAAGCCATGAATGGACCAGCAATTCAGACACCTAGTGGCCCCACAAATGGCCATAAAGAAACTGCAAGAACTAACGACATGTTGCTATCGGGGATTTGGCAACAACTACAAGATGCTGAACTTGCAATTTTGCATTCGATCTCGTTACAAACCTTAATGGACCAATATCAGGAACTCGAAGAAAAACGAGCACTGATGTACCATATTTGACATTTTTCAATCACAAATCCCAAACAACACTTTACTTATATGATGTTCACATTGACATTGGCTCAATCTAAGCATCTCCATGCTTCACAGACATACGCGGCCATTGGAGGTTCCCTATGAGTACTTCACCAACCACTCGACCAGAGATTAAGACAATACCTATTCCTCAGGAAATTCTAGAAGAAATTGAGACTTTTGAGGACGAAGTCGCACGTCTCCAGAGTGGCGAAACCCCAGTGGAGATGTTCAAGCCCTTCAGACTCCAGTTTGGTATCTATGGTCAACGACAGCCTGACGTGCAGATGGTCCGAATCAAAATTCCTTTTGGCGGGCTCACAGCCAATCAACTTCGCCGCATTGCCGAATTGGCTGACACCTACGCCACCGGTGTGGGCCACGTGACCACTCGACAGGATATACAACTGCATTTTGCTCCGTTGCCTCAAATAGGGACGATTATGCGAAAGCTCGCCGAAGTGGACGTCACCACCCGAGAAGCCTGCGCAAATACTGTTCGCAATGTCACGGCGTGCGCATTAGCCGGCGTCTGTCCCGGAGAAGTCTTTGATGTAACGCCTTACGCTAATACCGTGGCTCAACATCTATTGCGCAACCCACTCACGCAAAGTCTGCCACGCAAATTCAAGATTGCCTTTTCGGGATGCCAATCGGATTGTGCATTAACGCCAATTCATGACGTCGGCCTATTAGCCGCTCGAAACGACCAAGGCAATGTAGGGTTTAAAATGGTTGTGGGTGGTGGACTTGGATCAACCCCACGCGTAGCGAAATTGCTTCGAGAATTTGTCCCAATAGACGAATTGCTTCCCTCTATTGAGGCTTGCATCAAGGTCTTTGACAACCTCGGCAATCGAAAAAATCGTAGCAAAGCTCGCATGAAATTTGTGATTGACAAGCTTGGCTTTGATGAATTCAAACGGCAATGGCAAGAAGCCTACGACATGTTGCTCAAATCAGGGGCAACGCCCCCAGCATTCAATGTTTTACCATATCAAGATGAAGCGCCACTGATCATGCCAACTAAATCAAGCAATGGCACTGCCTCGAATGGCAATGGAACAAACGGATCAACTGGAGCTCAGTCCAGTTTTGACGTATGGCGAAAGACAAATGTCGTCGCACAACGCCAAACGGGTTTTCTCGCAGCTGTCGTGAAATTACCATCCGGGGATATGACCACAGAGCAAATGTATGCCTTGGCCGACTATGCTGAATCGTATGCGAACGGCAACATTCGCACAACGATTAATCAGAACATGATCATTCGATGGATTCCCGAGGCCCGCATTCACGAACTCTATGACGCATTAGCAGCACAAGGCCTCGCAGCACCCGGCGCAGAAGGGGTGGAAGATATCGTTGCCTGCCCTGGAACCGATACCTGCGGCTTGGGCATCACCTCGTCAAAAGGTCTCGCACGCGCCCTATCAGAATTGTTTCCAGCTGGCGAAACACCGAAAGACCTCAAGGGTGTAGATGTCAAAATTAGCGGATGTCATAACTCTTGCGCTCAACATCACATCGCAACCATTGGACTTCATGGAGTTGGAAAACGTATTGGCGATCATATCGCACCGGTGTATGAACTCCATCTTGGGGGCCAAGTCAATGGCACAGCGAAGATTGCTCAATTGATCGTGAAGGTGCCTGCTAAAAATGTTCCAGCTGCTATTCAACATGTTTTGGATTTCTATCGACGAGATCAACAAGATGGTGAAAGTCTTCAAAACTTTATCGGTCGTATGGGAAAAACCAGACTGAAGGAAGAACTTATTCCCCACACCTTGTTGCCTCCCTTTGAAGACAATTCCGAATACTACTTTGACTGGGAAGCTGACGAAGAATTTTCAGTTGAAGACCTCGGCCCTGGTGAATGTGCCGGTGGAGCGTTAGAAATGATTGATAACCGTATGTTGGAAGCAGAACAAGAACTCTACCATGCGAGGATTCTGGCAGAAAAACACCAATATGGCATCGCAATTAATAAAGCCTACCGCGCAGTCATAGCTGGCGCCAAAGCTATTTTAGTCACAGAAGGTATGGATCCCAACACCGATG
>JBMYWX010000326.1:0-3126 GCA_049607825.1 Nitrospirales bacterium | reverse complement strand
GTTGTATCAATTTTCACTGATTTCTCTAACACGATTTCTTGTGCGGCTCCTTTGCCTTTCTCCAAAAAGACCTGAAAGGTGGCTCCTGGGATTTTGTGTCCGGTTGAGCTTGCTATGTGTTCTCGAGAATTTCCATGTTGTTCATTGCCAAAAGTGAGAGAAGACATGAAGACGACCCACGAACCGATTGTGGCCACTAGCAGTATGAATTTCAGGCTAGGCTTCATCAATTTTAAAGGTTGGGTTGATTGTGCCTGTATAATTATAGACGGGTCTAAATACTCTCGTATTTCATTTTCAACTGATGAGGCGGCTGAGCATGTCACATACTGCTGTGTGTCTATAATGAAGTGTACCAAATAAGGCTAGCTTCTCGCTAAGGATGCTACATTTGCTCATTTCTGCGGAAGCCTGTGATAATGAGTAAGACAATGTGCAGCAAGAGTAAATGTAGATTCATCTATACATGAGGAGATCATTATGAGAAATGTCATGCAACGGCAAGTTCTTTCATTCGCGTTCCTAAGCGTCTTGGCAATATGTTTGAGTCCTATCCTGTTTTCGAGTGTGGCCATGGCAGACACTGAAAAAATCAAAGTACTCTATCATGTTGATGGGAAAGATCTGGATACGGCTAAATATGCCATGGCCCTGATCAATAAGCATATCGAGGCAGAAGGGGGGCCAGACAAGATTGATATTAAGTTAGTCGTGCATGGTCCAGCTCTTCATCTCTTTAAGGCTGACACTGTTGATCCGGGCTTGAAAGCTAAGCTCAAGACGGTCATTGACAAAGGGGTGGGTGCGGAAATGTGCCAAGTGTCGATGAAATTATTTGGGACACCATTGGAAAAAATTGTTGCAGGATTTACCCCGACTGAGCATCCTGTGGCGGTAAAGCGTATCGCTGACCTGCAGAAAGAAGGATATATCTATATTAAGCCGTAAATCCGTATCTTTTGAACTATTGTGAATGAGGGCGGAATACGAAGGTGTTCTGTCCTCATTTTTTTACATTGTTTACTGCTTTACAACCTCAGGTGTGTTGTTTCTTATCTAAATAATGTCGGGTCAACTATCCTTTACACGGCAAACAATAGAAGCCTATGAAACCCACCAAGATCTCTTTCTTCAAGAGTGGAATACATGGACGTACAAAGTACCGCCTCATTTGAATGACTTGGTTGTGCGGTTGCCTAAGTCTGGCTCTTTGTTAGATTTAGGCTGTGGTCCTGGTCAAGATACCCGGTATCTTCGTCGGCAAGGTTTTTACGTGTATGGGGTTGATCTCACCTGGTCGTTCTTATTGGCGGCTAAGACACGCAGCTCGCGATTACCAGTTGTCCAAGCAGATATGCAGTGTTTGCCATTTTCACACCAAGTTTTTGATGGTATTTGGGCCGCCGCTTCAGTGATTCACCTTCCCAAGTCTCGTGCGCAAAGCTTGTTCAAGAAATTGTTCACATTAACCAAGCCAGGGGGATGGTTGGCAATCACTGTGATGTACGGTCGCGAAGTAGGTGTTCTTAAAGATCAATGGATTCCAGGTCGCTATCTGGCGAAGTGGTTCAAATCAGAACTTTGTCAAACGGTTCGAGCTGCAAAATGGGAAGTGGTATCTCTCGAGCGGGTCAAGAATCAAGAACGAAAAGGTGCTTGGCTTAATCTATTGGCGAAGCGACCTCTTTGAGAAAATACGAATCATCGCGCTCGTGCCTGCGAGAAAATACGAATTATCGCGCTCGTGCCTGCGCGCTGTAGCGCTCCGGCGCGCAAGCGTGAATCGTATCTTTAAAGTCAAAGACATGTGTTTTTCACGAGGTATGAGCGACGAACAACGAGTTGCGAACCTACTGATTTGATTTAGCACAGCGAAACCCAATCGTTGCTTCACGTTGTTGAGGGAAGGCCCCACCACGTGTGGCCGTGCGCAGCATGACGGGTTTGCTTTTCCATGACCCGCCTCTTACGCTTTTATAGCGTCCGCTTTTGGGGCCAGTTGGATTTCGTTCTGGCATGATTGGGTAGTAGTCCGACCCAAACCAATCTTGTACCCATTCAGCAACATTTCCCGCCATATGATAAATGCCGAAAGTACTCTTTCCTTCTGGATAGCTATCCACCGCGGCCACCAATGGAATCTGGTGCATATGATATTGTCCGAATACGACCCTTGAGTCTTGCGGCTCTTCTCGTCCCCACGGAAACACTTGGCCCTTCAATCCTCGTGCGCTTTTTTCCCATTCTGCCTCTGTTGGTAAATGTTTTCCTCGAGCCTGACAAAATGCAGAGGCTTCTTCCCACGTAACGTAGAGTGCTGGCCATGGGGCTAAGATTTGGTCGGGAATGTAGTGGACATCAATCAAGTGCCAAATCAATTCTTGTAATTCATGAGACACTGTGCGGTTGTGCTGATGAAGAAATGCTAAGAATTCTCCAAGTGTGACTTCATATTGATCTATATGGAATTCATCAACCCAGATGCGGCGTTGAGGAAATTCAGTGTCATCATACTGAGTGTCAATATTGAAGGCGTCAGCATCACGTCGAATAGTTCCCATAAGAAACCACCCTGCAGGTATCGAAATTGCTGGGGATTCTTTTGCAAATGATGCAATGCCGTCCAAGTGGGGCGCAAGTTGGGCAGGGATAGCTGGTGTAGCCATCGATGGATTGGGTCTCACGCAAAGGCTTCCTACAAAACTGAACGTGATGATGAGGCATAGTATCGGCCATGGTGTTTTTACTTGGTTACCACAGATATGCGTGAAGTGGCTGAAGATCATGCCATACTGGTAGAGAGGATGTTGTGACATAACGGGCTTATGATGGTTGAATAAACACAACATCAATAATGAAGGTTAATATTAAACGGAAACACACACTTGGATTTTCACCCCTTGTAAGAATCTTAACAAGGATGGAGTCCTGAGCCCAAGTGAAAATATTTCAGTCTTTTTTATTGGGTGTGTATTGTGGAAGAGATATGTGCATGGTTGAACTGTTGAAATCGGCAAGCTTGAGTCATGATTCTTGACTTATACGTATTAAAATGTTTTATCCAATAGCTTTATCGTATTCTGTAAACCCCATCATTTATCATTTTTATTGGAGGATTGTGATAAT
>JBMYWX010000325.1:0-3179 GCA_049607825.1 Nitrospirales bacterium | reverse complement strand
ATCGTACAGGGAGATAAGGATGAAAGAGTGCCTGCGCAGCATGCTTATAGACTAAAAAACAGTTTATTAAATGGACACTCGAGGAATGCTTTGCGTGTGTTCAAGGGATTGAATCACTTTTTTTTCAGGAATACAGAGTTATCTTATGAAATAGATCAAGGTGTCATGTCATTTGTTGCTGATTGGATTACTAACTCTCTATTAATTGACGTATGTCAAAAGGAGGTGCGTAATGGCAGATGATAAAACGACCCAAAGTAAACAGGACAGAGGTGATGGCATTCCTCGTCGAAAAATCTTAACAATGATTGGGGGGACAATTGCTGGGCTTCCTTTATTAGGGCAAGCCTCTGACCGGATTTATGGAGTTCCCACGAGTAGGTCAAAAGAAGAAAAGAACTATAAAACAGACGATGATGTCGTGAGGTTGCAATTGGCAAGAGCCAATATTCCCACTGAATTATGGCATGACATCATTAGTCTCAATACTTTGGTTGAAGGTGTTCTTAAAGATTCGAAGAATATGCAATCTTTCTCTGAAGACCCAAGGAAATTTCTCAAGGCTAAAGGTTTTCAATCAGAAAATTTCAATATTGACTCTTTAGAAATGCGTATGTTGATGGCTGTTGCTGATCAGGAAACAAATAGAGCTAGAAAAAAAGGAGACCTTCAGCTCTTTTTCAGACGTCTGGAGGAAAAAAAGGTTTTTGATACGCTTCAGGTCTCTAAGCTTGCAGAGGCAATAGGAACAGAGTTTGAAAAAGACTACACCGTATATATGACTGCCTTACAAGGAGAAGATCTTTCGATGCAAGGTGTACGATCTAGTGCACCGAGTCCACCCGTTGAAGCCGCTGCTGTTAATGTTCCAGTTAATGTGAATGTTGGTGTCAATGTGAATGTCGCCGTCAATGTGTTAGCAGCCGTCAACGCCGCCGCTGTGGTTTTTGTGGCTATAGGAGTAGGGGTTTGTGGACTGCTGACAGCTCCCGTGACACATACAAAAGATATGCAAGTCATGGTCAATAATGCGGCTAGAGCGACCCATGTAGCGAGATTAATTAGTGATAGAGATTTTGAGTCGCGTGTCCTGAATCACTTTATTAATCTTCATGGGACGTTCATTATGGATGCGATGGAAGAATTATCATTTTTTACAAGACTGAATGTTCCAAGAGATCGATTTCGTGAGTTCCTCATTTTCTCAATTCGACGTCAGTTAGGAGTCGCGATAGGCTAACAATTGACCAGGCTTGTAATCGCCCAAGTGAGTGAGGCTACTACATGATGATGGATTCAGTTGACAGGGACATGAGGGTGCTGACACTTCATTAGCCAAGCCTGTATCAATGAGATGGAGTGAGTACTTTGGTCAATACCGCACATATATTGAACGTGCGATGATTGTATCGAGGCGATGTTGACTCGTTAAAAGGTGTGACTGTCGTGAATTGGCGGAATGGTAGGCTCTCCACCGTTTCGCCAATCCGTAAGCATGTCACTAGCTATTAATCCTGCAACTATTTAGAGTGCGTTGCACTCTAAATAGCCATTGTTTTATGTAGATTTTCTTTATGGATTATGTATTGAATAAAGTTACCGGATTAATAGCTACGCATCTCATAAACGATGAACCTCCTCAGGTTCAATCATATTTGAATTTCCCAGCCAACGAGGTACGCTGTCACCTTATGGGCTTTATCAAAATTCAGTTCCGTTGAGTTGATGTAGGAAGAAATTTATGTGAAGTACGCATATTACGAAGTCCAATATTTCTCTTGGTGGATTTACCTAATCATTGCTCTTGTCACTGCATTGGTTACGTGGGCTACGATACGTCGAGGTGTTTTACTAAACGTCGGACTGGCTGTAGGCATGCTGCTTCTTGTCATTGTGATGATTTTACGCATGGTCACGTATATTGAGGGTCAGTCTTTGAAGGTGTATTTTGGATGGGTTCCAGTCGTTAAAAAAACAATTCTCCTTTCAAAAATTCAAGATATTCGGGAGTGCTCTTATCACCCTATGAAACAATTTGGGGGGTGGGGGTGGCGATATGGAATGGATGGAACTCAGGCTCTTACGGCTAAAGGAACGTATGGTGTTTGTGTCCGTCTCGAAAATGGAGATCAGTTAATCGTCGGTTCCTCGAGGA
This sequence comes from Nitrospirales bacterium, assembly GCA_049607825.1. Classification (GTDB taxonomy): domain Bacteria; phylum Nitrospirota; class Nitrospiria; order Nitrospirales; family UBA8639; genus JAGQKC01. Next base: position 1,024 of record JBMYWX010000325.1, on the reverse strand, counting down.
GCCATACATTAGCGGAAGCTATTCGGAAAGTTAAAAATCTAGGGAGCTGAGATGAAGCAATGAAAAGTACAAATTTAGTAGAGAACTTTATGACACCAGGCTTACGGAACGCTCTTTCCACCTTAGGGTCGATCATAATCAAGTGTGGCTATGCAGATCTCTACCCAATATATGGAAGTCTGCATAGCGAAGGGCCTCGACCGCTCGTTACTATCGGGAAGCAAGTTCAAGATTTTCCGGAACCTCTACGATCGTTTGTTCAACTCTTTTTATTAGGATTGTCGTGTCCAACAGTCACCATAGAATCATGCTTTAATAGTCAGGAAGAATTTTTCGAGCTTATTCGGGCGCGCATATTTATCGTCAATGATGATGACACAGTGTCATCGCCATTAGTCTTATTGATTTTTATGGGATATCTGGTATTTTTCGAACGTCGAACTGTAGGGAAGGATATTCAATGTTATATGGGGGATGATTCTCTTGCTCTAGCCTCTCACTTGATGCCACCTTTGCAAGGACAGTGTTTAGATCTTTGTACTGGAAGCGGGATTCAAGCTTTACTGAGTTCATCTCGCGCAAGACGGGTCATAGGGGTTGACTTACAAGACAGAGCGGTAGAAATAGCAACAATGAATTGTGAACTTAACGGTTGTGGAGAGCACGTTGAATTTCGGAAAGGCAATCTATTCTTGGCTATCGAGGATGAACAATTCGACTTTATTTGTGCAAATCCGCCATTACTTCCAGGGGCAGAAAACTTGAGAAATCCCATCGTTGCCGATGGGGGGCATGATGGGCTTGAAATCATAAGGACCATTATTCAAGGCTTACCAAGTCATTTGAATATAGGTGGGCGTAGTCAAGTTATAGGTACTGCTCTTGGAGACGGTAAAGGTCCTTACTGTATCGATGAATTTGCCAAATTATCAAAAACTATGTATGAAAACGGCGAATTTACGCAAATCATCCATGAATTTAAGTTAAATTATCCTGAGTATTATCGCTGATTATTATGGTATAA
>JBMYWX010000324.1:0-3208 GCA_049607825.1 Nitrospirales bacterium | reverse complement strand
TACCCCCAAAAGTTCTGTCTAACGAAAGCTAAGCAATGAACGCAAAATCTCCATCAATCATAGTCAATTGCCTGATGGTGAGACATGGATAGTGCGTCCTCATGGATATGGACTATTCTTGTAGCTGGAGTTGTGATCGGATTGCCATGGGTTTGGTTGGCTAGGAGAAGTCGTGGTATTGAGGGAAGTATTGTCGCAACTCTCAGAAAGCGAATACTCACATGGCTGCGGGCTGCAGACATTGATGAGCTTTCCTTCCTGCGCCAGCAATTAGAAGCTCAGCGCTCGGAATTATTAACTCGACTAGATCGTTTGGAAGTGACATTGACGGATCAAGGCCGATTAGAGAATTGGGCGACTGAGGTTAACACTCGGCTCTGTCAACTGGAATTATCAGAGGTCCCTCGTCAAGAAATGCTAGGGTCCCAACCTGTTGTGTCGAAATCCATTCTTTGTCTTGGTGCCAGAGTCACATTGGCTGATCAAATCTGGTCTGAACTCGGTATTGTCAATCCACAAGATCTACAGGACTCACAAATTAATAAATGGATTCAAGGGCCGTTTTGTCGCAACTGTCTACGCTCCTTAGTTGTCCACGATTCCCAGGATGAAGAAAGGTCTGTTCGCACGCAATGTCGCTATTGTTCTTTACCATGGCGAGAAGACTCTCTTGCTCTTCTTCCTCTTCGACAAGTCAAACGAGAGGTTTATGAATACCTTGATATCGCATGCCGAAACGGGAGAGAAGGCAAACAATAGAAATTGATCCTTACTTTTCCATATGGCTCATAAATTTTCAGAACTAAATATGAAGGTATATGATTTTTATCCTGCTGGAGGTTGATACAGGACGAGAAGCTTGTGTGACTACAGGCAGGATGGTATAACCAGCAAAGATGACTGCTTGTCAAAACTGTGAACAACAGAATCCAGATGGTGCCAATTTCTGTTCCCGTTGTGGGGCAGCACTTACAGACCCGTCATCTCCGATCAGCTCTGAACCTCACCTTGAGCCCCAACACGAGCCTGACGCCGACACATCCCCCTCCGGGGTTAGCGAAGCTGATCTGTGGCAAACCTTCATTGGCCGAAGCAAGGCAGTTCAGTTTAACGTTAAAGATGGCTGGTCATGGCGACCTGCGTATCTCTACTACCAAGAAAAGTTTCGTCAGTTTCAAACTCCAGATGGGCCACGCTTTACGGTTACATGGCATTGGCCGGCTGCACTCTTGGATTCGTTCTTGTGGTTCCTCTACCGCAAAATGTATATGTTTGCATTTCTTTATGCGGTGGGTCCTGTTATCTCCGCACTCGCATTTGGTGATTGGTCAGTAGGTATTGTGTGGCAAATTGGAGCCGGGGTCAGTGCGAACTATCTATACTATTGGCATACCAAGGATAGTGTAGAGAAAGTGCGAAGATCCCCAGAGCTGGATGCTGAGGCTCAGCTACGTACGTTGCATGAAGAAGGGGGAGTGCAACCCTATGTCTTATGGTTTGGAGCGGCTTTACACCTATTGAAAGTCGGATTGATTCTTGCCTTAATGGATCAGGGTTTACCCACAGGTGATTCAACAGTTCCAACTGATACCCCATCGAAAGATGCCAAGTTTTTTTAGCGGAGACTTTAATGAATAGGGCGATGTCCTATTTTAGGAGGTTTCGATTTTCGTTAGGTGCTCGGTTTGCCAGGCTACCCAAGCTTTGAACCAGTCATAATCACTCTGGTAGGCAGTATATGTGGCTTCGACTTTCGAGTTTTTCTCTTTGAGCATTGTAAAAGTTCGAGGCCAGTTTTTGGTCCACCATGATTTAAGTTCCTCTGGTGAGTAGGGCTGGCCACTTCCTTGGACAATTTCCGCGGCAGCGACGACGTCTGCAATCAATCTCCAAGCACGATCCTTTCCTAAACCAATACTCCGAAAGTGCTCACGTAAGAGAAACACGACCCACAATTCAGCGCTATGTCGTTTATTGTGTTTAAAGGGTTGGGTCTGTCGGAGTGGAATAGGATCGAACTGTTTGATGATGGAGGTATAATCTGGTCCGCCATAACTACCCGTTATTTCGGCAATGCCTTCTAGCATTCGCGCGAGTTCGACTTCGACCATCGGTGGAGATGGCGAAGTTTCTTGGGCGAGAGGATTAGGGGTGGTAAGCAAATCAATCACTGGCTTCAGTTCACGAAGGCGCGAGACCGCAGCCTTCAGAATGTGTTCTGACTCTAACCAATAATCGGGATCGCTTTTAGACGTGCGTTCACGACCAGCTGGAGGTAGAACTGGAGGGATCCAGTGACGCAACAAGACAAATAAGACGTAGTCAGGATCACATCCTTCACTGGCAACTCGTTCTAAGGCCCGATCAGAGCCTAAGGCATTTGCAAAAAATATTTGAGCCTTGTCGTCAACACCATGTCGTCGAGTTAAATTGCTCCACCAGTTCGCAAGCTGTTGCCAAGAAATTTGAGAATCCATGAAAGAGACGCCGATAAAAAACGTGATTTAGATTGTTCGGCATGGTACGTATTGGGTATAAGCAATGCAAGTAATTCCCATATCTCATAATAGAAAAAGCGTCGCTCGTGAATCGTATTTCGTTAAAATGCGTATGTAGAATCTTTCCACGAGATACAAGCGACAAACGACGAATCACGTATTGGTGAAGACAACTCATAAGTAGTCAATATTTCCTACATGTATGGAGGAAGAAAGAATGGCACAACTTATACTCGTTCGACATGGAGAGTCACAGTGGAATCTCGAAAACAAATTTACCGGCTGGGTTGATGTCGAGTTGACTCTCAAAGGTATACAAGAGGCGAAGGATGCTGGAGAAAAGCTGCGGCCCTATCGCTTTGATCAAGCCTTTACCTCAGGGTTGAAACGTGCCCAAGAAACCTTGCGCCTCATTCTTGAAGTGACCGGACAGACCGATCTGTCTATCGAACGAGACTTGGCGTTGAATGAGCGGATGTATGGTGATCTACAGGGATTGAATAAATCCGAAACCGTAGAAAAGTTTGGTGAAGCACAAGTCAAAATCTGGCGACGGAGTTATGACATTCCCCCACCAGGCGGAGAAAGTTTGAAGGACACGGCCGAGCGCGTACTCCCCTATTATGAACGTCGCATTCATCCTGAAGTTCTGGCGGGAAAAACCATTCTCATCGCAGCCCATGGGAATAGTTTACGTTCTCTCGTTATGC
>JBMYWX010000323.1:0-3228 GCA_049607825.1 Nitrospirales bacterium | reverse complement strand
AAATAGTCATGGCAAGGTTATTCTTTATGGAGATACCATCACACACTCTATGCAGGTGGCTTTAGACGAAACGGCACGACGACGCGCAATTCAAGAGGCCTATAATCAAAAATATGGGATTACTCCTGAATCGATCATCAAGCGGATAGACGATTTGGAATACCAAATTGCCGAAGCTGACTATCCTGAGCTCAGTCTCGCCGCTGAGGAGGAAGCGGTGTATCAATCTGAAGGGGGTGTTGAAAAAGCCATTGAAGCATTAGAGAAAGATATGAAGGCCGCGGCGAAGGCCTTAGAATATGAGCGAGCAGCTAAGTTGCGAGACAAAATTCGGAGCTTGAGGCAAAAGGAGCTGCAGCTAGGCGGCTAAAGATTTTTGTACAGATAAAATCCGAGTATAGCTCCGACGAAGGTGAAGAAATTCATTTTTAGCAGAAAGCCAAAAGTAAACTTGATGAGAACCAAGTCTAGTGTGACTGGAGGGTCAAGGCCGGGAGACAATGACCTGGCGAAAATGTTTTGAACTGTCCCTGGCGGTGTAACCACCCGAAAAATCTCACCTAATACTCCTCCAAACAGACCACCAATAAGGACAAACATCAGAAGCGTCCAACCTGTTTTTTTCATCTACAATGATTCCTCATCTCGCTTCATGCTTATGAGTTAGCTGATTAAATGTCTATGTGTACTAAAGGATTGAAGATGCAAAACAGGAAAGTATGCCTAAGGTAAAGTGCTCATCTCGATACTAAAACCTTCGATATCATGTGTCAAGTTGAGATGGCAATGCCGAGGAATGATAGCAGATGGAGCTGGGACCTTATTTTTCGTTTGCAGTATTTGGTCCAATGGAGAATCTCATCGTGCCTCTCAAGTTAAATTGACTGGCCTCAAATCCTACAAAGATTTTGACCTTATATGTTCCAGGTGGCCATTGTTCTAACGGGGGATCGAATTGAAGGTAGCCACTATCATCTTCCGTCGCAAGGTGCATAGCGTCTTTGTCGATCAGTGAGTCTGGATCCAGGGTACTGACTTTTTCTGGGAAGAGTTGGCCAAAGACTTCGTAGGGAGCAAAATGTTGATGTACTCTGAACACGAGAAACACTGGCCGTTCATCAGCTGGTAATGTACTGGAAGGATTGATCGGAATAACAAAATGGCCTCGATGGAGGTCTCTATCTTCTTCAAACCCTTTGGCAAAATCCAAGTGATAAAATAGGCCCGTTGGTGGTTGATCGGAGTCAATTGGTGGCTTCAGGTCTGCTAGTGACTCCTGTGTTGGTATTTTTTTTCGCGTTGGTGAAGGGATGTCTGGCAAGCTCTCAAATTCTGAGAATCCATGTTGTATTTCATGAGGCTGAAATACTGGAGGAGGTTGTTGTTCGAGTCCTTCAGCCTGGAGGAAGGAAGGCATACATGCGAATAGTAACAGGAGAGATGCTGTAGCTAAGACATCGAATCGATTATGTAATTGTGAAGCGAGCAACATGAAATAACTCATTGGTGTTGGTTTATTGAGACATGCGGCCAGATGGATTCGGGGCGTTGGTCAATGGTTCACAATTCTCTACTCTGTACGTTGTCTGTCTGTCAAGAATGTTTTGTGTGTCTTGCAGGGGGGTAGGTAGTCTGTTAGAATCTCATGTTTTCTTTAATAAATTCAATAACTTGTGCAATTGAAGGAATGATACTGTCATGGCGCTGCAATCATCGTTAGATCCTGATGCCCTACCTCAGCTTATTGGAGATTTCCATCCGGTTGATGAATGGCAAACACATATTAATGAAGTGTTTTATGGTTTGCGGGGCGCGCGTCTTCGCGAGTATTACCAAACCTTTGCCTCAGCTGATTATCGTCTAGCTTATGCCTTAGCCGAACATTATTTCCAGCATCTTATGCAGCGAGCCGCGAGTGGATCGTCTAAAGACGGGCAAGTGGTTGCTGGTCGACAGTCTCCACTGGTTGTGATGGAATGGGGTTGTGGAAATGGAAACCTTGCTGCCTGTTTCTTAGATCGGCTCAAGGCATTGGATACGGATAACCGGTTTTACCCGTTGGTGGAGTATCATCTCATCGACAAAAGTGATGTTGTCTTGAATGAGGCTAAGAATAATTCTGATCTCGCCAGGCATCAGGAGAGGACGACGTTTACCTGTGGGAGTCTTGAGGAGTTGCAGGCAGTATCAGATGGGACAGTGGATCGTATTATCTGTAATGAACTCTGGAGTGAGCTTCCTACAAAATTAGTGCTGCGCAAAGCTGGTGACTTGAGTGAAGAACATCTTCGTCCCAATGTCAGTGAGTCAAAGCTAGCAGAGATTGAGGACTGGGAAGGATTTGTTCAAGCATTTGATCAAAAGGATATTAAAGCCTTAACTCGATACCCAAGCTTTCTAGAAGATTTGGTCTGGGAACGCGAGTATCATGATGTTGAGTCAAAATCACTATCATTTCGGCGGACAATTGCAGACTTTCTTAAGCAAATAGATGAAGAAGTTTTAGTCCCGGTCAACACCGGGGCTGCGACGACCTTGAAGGAGGCCATACGGTTGTTGTCTCCTCATGCTGTGGGTTTCAGTAGTTTTGATGCTGGGACGTTTGATGCCCACGTACTCAATGATCCAGAGAAGCCCTGCTATTCAGTTCATGGGGGACAATTTAGTTTCATGGTGAATTTTACCTTACTGGAAGATATTGCGAAGCATCTTGAAGCCAATGTGACAGTTGAGTCACAACGGGAATTTGTTGGGAGACATGTGGGTGCCAGCGTGTTAACCCTCATGGACTTACTCGCAGCACATCCCTATCTCCCTAGCCCAGATTCCTGGGAGTTTGATGCCCTAGTTGTGCGTACTCTTGAGGCTCTGAATACTTCGTATCAAAGCCAGTACAAGCGAGTCATTGAATTTCCACTTCGAGGTGCTATGCCCAGTGAGGAAAAGACAAAGCTTGAAACGATTCTTCGTGATCTTAAGCCTGAAGGTGTGCCAGATACGATCGCCTATATTACAGAATCAGAAATAGATGAAGCGCGATCGTCTCTTGAGCAATTGGGGTACGATGCGGAGGGAATCAGGGTGATGCTGCGTTCTCCTGCACAACTAGTGGATTACACCCACTTCTTCCTTTCTGTCTCATGAGGGAGGATCTTGTAAATTTATGTGGATTTTTTACGGTTGCTCAAGTATACTAGTTCGACTCTAAAGGGAGTTTTGAGGATTACG
>JBMYWX010000322.1:0-3246 GCA_049607825.1 Nitrospirales bacterium | reverse complement strand
TTGAAGGGTTGGTTTTCTGTGGAGCCGTCAGAATTGATTCGAACGCCTAATTCGTTGGCCAAGATGTATCGTGCATGAGCCTCAGCTTCAAGGTCCGACGCATTCAACACCCTCATCAATTGGGCAAGCAAAAACCATTTGGAAAAGACGGCAAATTGTTCAAATAAGTCAATTAACTGCCCTTCGACCGCCTCGCCCTTTTTAAACCATTGGCAATAGGGATTATGCACGATAACCGGATGACTATGGATTTCACTCTTCACCTCACTCCAAAATTCTTCAAAACTTTGACCGTTTGAATGATTCATGGTGAACCTCTTGAGCTATAGGTGTTTCAATGCGCTCCCGTGGTTCTGATCTTTTTAGAACTCCTTAGGTTTTCTCCCCCACCGCAGAATGAACTGGGTAACACCCCGCAATCAATATTTTACCGCATTAATCAATAACGGGGAAGTTCATGAAGACCCGAACTGGATAAGAGGGCTAGATCGAGGGCATTAGTCAGAAGTGCTTTATGTGCTGATGGTATTGTGGAATCTTTGGTGTACTTGGCTTTGCTTCCGCAACTGGATCGAGTGGATAATGTGTGTTCAACAAAAAGCTTACCTTCACTTCCCGTAGGAGTATCACCGTCAGGAGGATTGCGGCGCTGATGTTTTCTGCCCCAGACTCAAACTTTCTTTAAGTTGCTTTTTGCCTCAAAAAAAATCTTTCTCCTCCCATTATAAACTCCTTCTTGATTTTTCATGTACCTACACTGTTGTATCGGTAAGGCGTATACTTATTGGTGAGGCATAGCTCTTGCTCTTTTAAGTAAGTCAAGAAATTTATAAATTTTCTAATTAAACAAGGAGTGAATAATATGACTGATTAACGGGTTGAAACTTCAAGTCCGTAGACGTGATGAATAACCAATTGGAGAGTCAACTATGAATATCATTTTAGCAGTTGATGGATCTGAACAATCCTACGAGGCAGGAAGGGGACTGAATGGGTTGTCTCGTGCAGAGGAATTAATCGTCCTGACGGTCGTTGATGTTCCAAGATTATCATATCCCAGCATTGGCGATGGATTAGCAAAAGATTTATCAATAGAAGTCGAGAAAGCGATGCGGGAGGAAGGAGAGCGACTGTTAGAGCGTGTCATCTCTCTTTTGCCACGTCATCCCGGTCCAGTGAAAAAATCTTTACAGCTCGGGAATCCTGCAGAAATCATTATTGATACTGCGGACAAGCGACAGGCAAATCTCATCGTACTAGGGGCAAGAGGGCTCGGCCAAATTCAAGAGAAATTGTTTGGGAGTGTATCGCATCGAGTCATGACGCATGCACCATGTTCGACTCTTATTGTCAAAGAATCATTAAGGAACATTCAAAACATTCTCATCCCTCTCGGGAATCAAGAAGATGGAGAGGCAATTGTTCGGTTTTTTGAGACAAAACCGTTTCGAGAACCTGCTCATGTCACTTTGATGCATGTCGTGCCTTTTTCACAGCCTGTTTGGCCTGTGGGTGCGATGATCCCAGAAGATTTTCGAAAGGAAGTCATTGCACATGGTGAGCAGATTACTGAAGGTGTGGCAGGAAAATTACGGAGTTTGGGACATGAAGCCAATGGATTTGCCGTCATGGGGGCACCTTCTATAAGCATTGCAGATGAAGTGACGCAACGCAAGCCAGATCTCATTGTGATGCGAACACACAGTCGATCTGGACTCAGTCGTTTTTTCTTGGGAAGTGTGTCGCACTCGGTTGTCCATCATACGCATTGTTCTGTACTTCTTGTGAGGTGAAGGTATGCATCAAGAAGACAAAATGCAAGGTCAGATTAATCGTTGGATGTTGTGGGGTTCGTTTATCCTTGGATTGAGTATCGTTCTCTATCTCCTGTTCTTCTGTCCTGAGGAATGTCGATGATCCTTTCCGTGTTGCTCGTACCTTTCCTAGAGGCCACTTTCATTTTATTTTCCTCGAGCCACAACTTGACTTATTTTGTCAATTAACCAAAAATTCCTCTGGTCAAGTCCAGAATAATGTATAAATGGTCGGCTGAGCAGAATCTGCGTCTGGGACTGATGCCAGTGCTTGTAACGGCTAAATTTCCGATGCTGAGCGTTTGCTCTCGACCCCTAGCGGAAATGTGTTCTCTGTAAAGTTAGGAGTTATAAGCGTGGCAAGAATAAGGCACCGTATCGGCATCGTCGGCGACATCAACAAAATCTACCGTTCCATGTATGAGCCTGTGGGGCTCTGTGGGTGGTGGGCGACTACAGCCGACGGCACGCCAATGGGAGGGCAAGTGCTGGATTTGCATTTTACAGATGTCGTCACCTTGTCGTTCAGGATCGATGCTTTAGAAGAAAATGCACTGGTGCGTCTGCACTGTGTTTCCGGACCCGGGCCGTGGCATGACTGCTCGCTGGAATTTTCCTTCAAACAGGATGCAGGTCAAGTTTGGGTCGAGTTGATTCATGAAAACGAAGCTGCGTCCGAGGACGACTTTCTGTATTTCAACACGAAATGGACGTGTTACCTGCTGAGCCTGCGTGATCTGATCGAAAACGGAAAGGGTTGCCCTTATCCGAATGATATGAAGATCCACTTCGGCGATTAAAGCCCTACTGTCTCCCGCTGACCAATAGCAGATGGTCAGCCTAACGAACACTAGTTTTTATCGACCTTTCCTAGATTGCTCAGTTTATTTTCCGGTCCAGTTTGCCAGAGCTATTGCATCTTAGAAAAGGGACTGTTTCCTTTTCCTAATCATCAATGATCCTCCGTCATCATTTGCCGGGAATATTGTCTTGGATACCTCAAAAGAAAGGGGTGGGATGATAGGGTAAATTGGCGTTTCTTGACTTTCGAAAATAGTAGCTAATAAAGGACTGTATAAAATTAAAGCCAGAAGGAGAATCCGCATGCGACGTACGATCCCGTTGGCCGAAGCCAAGCATAAACTTTCAGCGATTGTCCAAGAAGTCAATGAAACTTACGAACGAATCGTGATCACAAAAAATGGGACTGATGCCGCTGTACTTCTGAGTGCCGACGAGTATGAGGGATTGCTCGAAACGCTTGACCTGCGAGCCCACCCCGACGAAGAACAGGCTATCCTCCGTGCCAAAAAACAAGTCCGTAAAGGGCAGACTGTTGCGCTCTCCACCCTGAAGAAAAAACTGGCACTCTCGTGAATTATGCGGTTGGATTCCAGGTGAATCGGAAAAGGATATTGCCCAACTAGCCAAG
>JBMYWX010000321.1:0-3267 GCA_049607825.1 Nitrospirales bacterium | reverse complement strand
AATCTTGATCTTGAATGACTTGTATCTTCTTCGTCAGGCGTCTGTTAGAGAACTGTCTATACATGCGAATGTTGTGGGCGCCAATAGTACAGCTGCATTGGCATTTCAAGACAAGAAAGCAGCGGAGGAAATTTTGGAAGGGTTTCGCTTTCACCCCGATGTTACGCGGGCTGTGATATTTGATCGTGAGGGAAAAGTGTTTGCACAATACGGTCTCCTGGAGAATGCCGCCTTCAACCTCAAAAAAGCCGGAGGGCAGAGCAGTCAGTATTCATTCACATCTGTGTCTATTATGCGAGACATTACGCTGAATGGAGAACGGCTTGGCACGATCTATCTTCGTATCAAACTGAGCACCATTGGAGTTCGCTTGCAGGAAATTATTGGTATTACCTTACTGGTGTTTATCGTCTCTGGGGTAGTTTCGTTTCTGTTGTCAACGAGAATCCAACGCACAATTTCTGATCCTCTCTTGGCATTGACGACGGTGTCACGTCAAATCTCAGAGCAACAAGACTATTCGTTACGAGTTCAAAAACATGCCGATGATGAAATTGGGACACTGATCGATGGGTTTAATGCCATGCTAAGTCATATTCAAGAACGTGATCGACAACTGGCTCTCCATCAAGAACATCTTGAGGAATTAGTCACCAATCGCACAGGAGAATTGTCACAAGCGAATGATCTTTTACGAGTAGAAAATGAAGAACGAGAACGTATTGAAGTTCGTTTGCGAGAAACGGCACTCGATCTCGAGAGTAAAAACTTGCAATTGGCCATCTCCCGCGATGATGCATTAGAGGGGGCACGAGCCAAAGCCGAATTTTTGGCGACCATGAGTCATGAGATACGGACACCAATGAACGGGGTGATTGGAATGACGGGGTTGCTCTTAGATACCGACCTGACGACCGATCAACGCTATTACGCAGAAACGGTCAGGAATTCATCGGATGCTTTGTTGACGATCATCAACGATATCTTAGATTTCTCTAAGATTGAAGCTGGGAAGATGGATCTTGAGGTTATTGATTTTAATTTGCAAACGGCACTGGAAGAAAGTTTGGAATTAGTCGCGGAACGAGCCTCCAGCAAAGGTTTGGAGTTGACAGGGTTAGTGTTTGATGATGTGCCAATCGACGTGCGAGGAGACCCCGGCCGTATACGACAAATTCTTCTCAATTTGGTCGGCAATGCTATTAAGTTTACTGAGTCAGGAGAAGTTGGTGTCCAGATTCTTCGAGATGATGAAACCGATGAATCTATCATGATTCGTGTGCAGGTGTCGGACACAGGAATTGGAATTACGCCTGATGCGCAGGCTAAACTCTTTCAGTCTTTTAGTCAGGCAGATAGTTCAACAACTCGAAAATATGGAGGCACAGGGTTAGGTCTGGCCATTTGTAAGCAATTAGTGGAACTCATGGAGGGTGAAATCGGGATCATGAGTCAGGTTGGAGAAGGCAGTATATTTTGGTTTACTCTTCGTTTATCAAAGCAATCGTCACCGCCGGTTGTTGTTCCTATCAAATCACTTGAAGGATTACGGCTATGCTGTGTTGATGACAATAGTACGAATCGCTATCTCCTGACACGATATGCACAAGATTGGGGGATGGAATGCGTGGCCGCTGCAACTCCTGCTGAAGGACTCGCTCTGCTGCAAGGATACGTGAAACGTGACACACCCTTCGATATTTGCATTATTGATGGACATATGCCAGGTATGGATGGATTTGCGCTTGCTCGCGCCATCAGAGCGGATTCGCTTTTTTCTGAAATGAAGCTCATGTTGCTTACTTCAATTGGACAGCGAGGTGATGGCGCGAATGCTAAAGATGCTGGATTCGGGGTGTACCTCACCAAACCTGTTCGAAAGCATCAACTCTTTCAAGGATTGACGATGTTGATGGGCAAAGCCTCAGAAATCGGAGATCCTCCTCCATTGGTGACTCGGCATAGTCTCAAGAGCAACACAGGGAAAAAGGACAGGAAAATCTTGGTGGCTGATGATCATCGTGTCAATCAAGAATTAGCGCTGCTCATGCTTAAACAAATAGGGTATAGCGCTGATGTGGTTGCCAATGGATTAGAAGCCATCGAAGCCGTTACTCGACAGCCTTACGATCTTGTCCTGATGGATTGTCAAATGCCAGAAATGGATGGCTACGAAGCAACGAGAAAGATTCGTGAAGTGGAAAGCCTAAAGCGCGAAGCAAAAGAATCCGGGCCTTACCCCTTACCCCTCATACCTCACATCCCCATTATTGCTATGACGGCCAATGCGATGCAGGGGGATCGAGAAAAATGTCTTGACGCTGGAATGGATGATTATATTGCCAAACCCATAAAGCCCAAACAATTGGCGGAGGCGCTTGATCGTTGGCTCTTGGAGGCAGTCGCTGAAAAGGATGAAGCTGTGACCTATGAAGTGAAAGACGGGCCTCAAGATCCAATGAACGAGAGTCAACGTGCATATGACGAGCCGTGTTCATCGCCTTCTTACCCGATTGATGTGGCTACGATCGCTGAGTGGCGTCGTTTAGGTGGTGAAGATTTTATGGCTCGTATGCTCAAGCAATTTGTGAAGGATGCCACACAGTGTGTGGCAAAAGTCGAGGCAGCGGTAGAGGCGGGGAATCTGTCGGCTTTGTCTGAGGCTGCTCACGGGTTAAAGGGAATTTGTCAGAATACTGGAGCCTATCGACTTGCACGCCTGGCCGAGTATCTCGAACGTCAATGTGAAGATGATTCTTTGGAGATGGCTAAAGGTAAGCTCACAGGACTCAAGGCTGAACTTGAAGCGATTGATCAGGTCGTGTTGCAGGTTCCTCGCCAATCGCCAGATGTCTGAAGAACGTGACATTTCAGTGGATGGGTAATCAATGAGATGTCGAGCAAAGTGGAGGGGGTACCGAAAACCCCTCGATTATGGTTGATGTGCATTGGTGTAGGTTTACTCCGATTTGTCAGTTATAGGACGAAAGAAACAGAACAAATATTGGGAAATGAATAAAGTTCACCGGGAATTGACCGACAAATTTACTATTGTGTCTCTTTACAGTGTACGGAGATGCTGGGGTCCTCGGTTCAAACGCATCTAATGCATTTAGCCAATACGGTAAAGGTTCGTGTCAATGATTACTCAGCAACAATGTCAAAAAGCCTCGATCTTAATCGTCGATGATCAAATGACGAATGTCATGTTGTTGGAGAATATTCTTCAGGCGGCTGGCTATACCAATGTTCATAGTACAACCGAAT
>JBMYWX010000320.1:0-3279 GCA_049607825.1 Nitrospirales bacterium | reverse complement strand
GTGTTTCTTGAGCAATGCATTCGTTTCACTTCGACACCTCCATAGTCTTGCCAATCCTTTACTCCTCGTACTGGTATATCTTCTTTTCCCACAATATGTTTCCCAATCCATAAATCTTCTCCTCTTGCTTCATCGTATGACTTGAATGTAACTTCGTAATAGCATCCCAATACTGCATATTTGTTATACAATTTCTGAAACAATGGTGTCCATCCTCCTGTCGCATACTGTCGACTTGCTGTAGCATCTCCTGTGTTGATTGCATAATCAATATTTGCTCCACTTTCATTTTGATATGACCATTGTGATGTTGCGGATGATGCTGCCAATGTTGTAGTAGTTAATCCCGTGTGTGGTTTCCAATAACTCGTCATGTTAATTTCATGGCTCAATAATTGATCAGCGCTGCTCAATTGCCCCAATAAGTCGTATCGTATATCAATTTCCACGGTATGTGTGTTTTGAAATCCAGGCCTTGCGATTTCTGGTGCGAGTGTTGGTTGTGTTTCGTGTCCCAGATGGTGGCTGCCGCCTCTGGCTGCTGCTGCGAATGCTTCAGGTTCGTCCCCTGGCGGAGGCGGTGGCCCAGCTGGGCGCGGTTGTGGAGTTCTACGGTCCGTTGTACGTTCCTCTCCCATGTCTTCTCGTTTAGCTCGATCAAATCGTCGCTTTTCTTCCTCTCCTTCAAATCCTCTTAAAGCCATATGAATAGCTTCTTCTCTTTCACTGTCTGATCGTCCAAGCTTTTTGGCAATATCACTTTCGTTCTTGTTGGCAATTTCGGAAATGAAGTGATCTCTCATACTTGACTGATTCGTCTTCAACTTGAAGTCTTGATTCATTCCCATCAATCTGTTCCTCATAAATGTTCCAAGGCTTATCTCTTTTGTTTTTACAAATAAATTTGCTCCCACTTGTGTTGCATATTCTCTCCATGTTTCTGGTGATACCTTTCTGAGTTGCAGGGCGAACTTTTTGTCTGCCCAGTTCCATTTCGTGTAGGGATTCGAACCCTGCGCAGCAATGATTCCATAATCTTTATCATGTTCACGACACAATTCATCAATCTCATGTTGCACAGGTCCTTCTCCTCCAAATCCACAATAATTCGAAAACAATCCAGTTATTCTCCCGGTACGCAAACGTGTCGCTTTATTCTTTCCGCTCATTAGAAAAATGAAAAATGAACTTAAACTACTTGTAATAGTCGTCAATGATCAGGGTTTGATAGTGTTCCACCGGTTCCAAAGGCATCCCTTTTGGGCAGTCTTGAACATAGTCGTATGTCATAAACAGCTTACTCGGATCACGATTCCCTTCTCTCTTTAGCCGTTTGCGATCATAATCGCCAATCAATTTTAGACTCAATAGTCTCAGTAGGTTGTCAATACGCACGTGATAAAACCGTCTCATCAATGCAGTCACTGTAAGCGCAGCACCATCCGCATCATGAGGCACAATATGCTGAATATCATAATTACTCGTCACCAAAATTGTCGAATGCGCCAATTGCGGAGTTTTGTACTTTTGATCAATAGGAAATCCACCTTCATCACACAAAGTCTTTAGGAATTGCACCCCTAACTTTTCGACGTTTTGCGGGTCCATGTCTTCGAGCATGATATGCGAGTGAAAATCTTGATCGTACAGGTCAAAAAACCTGTTACTGAGGTCCTTCTTGTACATCTTGGGGTACAAAAACTGCATAATAGCCGTCTTGCCCGTTCCAGGAAACCCATACACATAGATGTTTGGGTCAGTGCGCACTCCAAAGAAATTTCGCTTTTGAGCCACCATAGCCTTCAGGCGCGAACCATACGTAATATAGTTCCTTGGGAACTTCTTGAAACATTCTTCTTCTTGATTATTGGTAATCATGTCTCTCATCTCGATAAGGATGTCATCCACCTTACGCTTCTTTTCTTCCTCCGAACGATAGATCGTCTTTTGCTTGATATCTTTAGGCAAATCACCAGCTTCAAATATCATCTTATTCTCCACGTCCACTTTGGAATAATCCTTGATATGATGGCTTCTCCATCCAGAATATGGCAACGCACGGTTACGCGGTACCAAATAAAAGCCATTTCCCTTCTGAATTCCCCAATTCTTCAGGATCGACGCTTGCGAGCATCGATTATTAAACACGGCCGCAATATGAACGTGGCGTATCTTGTAGTCCGTTTGGTTTGGTCTTGTTCCAACTTCAACTCCTCCAATAAGTATGTATCGGAATTTTCCAGCTGCATGCTCCTTCTTGATGTTATCCACAATTGTATCAAGGTATTCATCCGTTTGAACATTAATCCTCGCATCCCATTGGCGGTCTTCCGTTTTGTAGTTGACCTGACGTTCGTTGACTTTAGTCGCTTGGTATTGTTGTTCTTGTTCCATGGTAAAATGAGAAGTGTGGAGCTTTCACACCACAGTACAATGTTTGGCGCTCAAATTGTACATTCTTCTCTCCACAAACCAGCTGTCGACGAACACTCTTAGGTTCGCCACATGTTTTCTTTCATCCGGATATATTATCCGTATGACCATCACTCTTTATCCGGATATGATATCCGGATATTTCTTATTCAAAGACCATCATTCTTATTCAAATGAATGTTTATTGTTCTTGTTTCTTATTCAAATCAATTCTTCCTCATTGTATTCCTCTTCTGCCATAAGAGTAATTTCATCCTCGCTGGACGTTTCACTTACAGCTTCTTCTCGTTCGAACTCAGCTCTTGTTTCAGCCACTGTTCGTTCCATAAGGCGTCTAAAGCTGTCAGGCAGCTTTCGCTTAGTCCGACGTTCCAGCTCCCGGGCTCTGGACACAGACGCGCGTAGTCGGAGAAAATCCCGTTGCAATGCTCCGTAGTTGTCGTAGGCAACATCCAGTCGGAATACTTGATCAACGAGCCTGTTCTCCAACTCGGCAATTCGAATGACTTGTCGGTTGATGAGATCTTGGTGCTCCACTTGTTGTCGCCCAAGACAATCGATAACTTCATCCTTCTTCTGTAGCTTCTTGTTAGCCGCGTTCAGATCTTTAGCCAAAAAGGACGCTAGTGCTTGGTATGGCATTTCACCTTTAATGCAAATTGAAAAGTGAGGTATTCTCACCTTCCCCCCACTTTATGTGACCTTCACTCACACGTTTAGACTAGTTGATGTTCAACTTGACTGCAAGTTGAAGTTCAACCTGTTATCCGGACACATTATCCGGATTATCCTTTAAATAAAACCTCTAGATTCATCAAATTATAGAGGTCTCTCCAATTACAAAAT
>JBMYWX010000319.1:0-3287 GCA_049607825.1 Nitrospirales bacterium | reverse complement strand
CCTCTTCATAAAAAAACATCTCGAAACTATGTCGAGCGAATGATGAATGAAAAAGTCCATTGTATGGTTAAGGCCAAAGAATATGAATACGACTATTGGGACGGAGACCGTCGCTATGGGTATGGTGGTTACAAGTATGATGGACGATGGAAAGTTGTCGCGGATCGATTGGTTCAACGCTATGGGTTGACATCTGACTCAAAAATTCTCGATGTAGGATGTGGAAAAGGGCATTTGCTGTATGAAATTCAGCAAATTATTTCTGGAGCAGAGATTGTTGGGTTTGATATTTCCAAGCATGGTCTTTCTGATGTTCCAGAAGGTATTCGTTCTTCCTTGTTTCGTTATCGCGCTCAAGATGCATTTCCTTGGGGTGATAAACATTTCGATTTAGTCCTTTCCCTTGGTTGCCTTCACAACCTTCGAGTGTTCGAACTTCAGAGTGCCTTACACGAAATCGAACGAGTGGGAAAGCAAAAATACGTCATGTTGGAGAGCTATCGCAACGAACAAGAACTCTTTAATTTGCAATGCTGGGCATTGACAGCAGAGGCATTTTTTGACACGGCCGAGTGGATTTGGCTGTACAACCATTTCGGGTACACCGGAGATTATGAGTTTATTTATTTTGAGTAGGGCGAAGCGGTAATCGTTCATTTCAGAACTGAGATCCTGGAGAGGAAGGACCATATATCGTGATTTGTACCGAAGCGCAAATGGAAACCGGAGAAAAGCAAATACGTATCACAACTGGAACGACTCGTCCTCAGACGACAAAAGCGGCAGTGTTGACTGAACTGCATAAACCATTAGAAGTCGTAGAGATCAAGCTTCCTCAAGTTCTGTCATTTGGCCAGGTTCTAGTGAAAATACACTATTCCGGTATTTGTGGAGCGCAGATTAATGAAATGGAAGGTGCAAAAGGTCCTGACAAGTTCTTGCCACATTTATTAGGACATGAAGGTTCAGGCGTGGTGCTCGAAGTGGGTCCTGGTGTCAAAACGGTCAAAGAAGGTGATCACGTCGTTCTTCATTGGCGGCCAAGTGGCGGTATTCAGTCAGAAACCCCCAGTTATCAATGGGAGGGGAAAAAGATCAACTCAGGTTGGGTGACGACGTTTAATGAGTATAGCGTCGTGTCAGAAAATCGTGTAACACCGATCCCCAAGGACTTTGATATGAGAATTGCGCCGATGTTCGGCTGTTCTGTTACGACAGCGTTTGGGGTGATTAATAATGATGCGCAGGTTCGGGTTGGGCAGTCGGTGATCGTATTTGGCGTTGGGGGGGTTGGCCTAAACATCGCTCAAGCTGCGGACATGGTTTCAGCAAATCCAATTATCGGTATTGATTTGCATACATCCAAATTAGACACAGCGAAGCAATTTGGAGCTACACACGTCATTCATGCCGGGTCATCTGTCGATGTCACTACTCAAGTCTATGACATTGTTGGTCAAGGAGGTGCTGATGTAGTGATCGATACGACAGGAAATTCGCGAGTCATTGAGATGGCGTATGAGTTAACTCATGCAGATGGAAAAACTATTCTGGTTGGTGTTCCACGAAAAGGTGACAACATTAATATTTATTCCTTGCCCTTACATTTCAAGAAAGTTTTGAAAGGCTCTCATGGAGGAAATGCGAATCCTGCCGTTGATATACCACGGTACATTCGTCTATGCGAGAAAGGAAGAATGAAACTTGACGGATTAATTACTCATGAAATAGCTCTAGAAGACATAAACGACGGTATTAAGATAATTAAAGCAGGCAATGCTGGTCGGTGTGTTATTCGCATGAAATAAGAACGTACCCATTATATCAGTTTTCTCTGCACGTATTAAGTCTCCTCTTTACTTGGACATGACCATGCAAGAAACACGTGAGCCTCAATATCAAGATCATCTCACCCTCGCAAATCAAAGTGGTTTGCAGCGTTTAGGGCTTAGAGCCAATGCGACTTGGCATGAAGATCCGAAGCGATTGGCATTTGTTTTATCACGATATAAATTCGTGGCCAAAATGCTAAGCGGGAAAAACAGAGTTCTAGAGGTTGGATGTGGCGATGCCTTTGGTAGTCGTATTGTTCTTCAAGAGGTGGAGTCACTTTGTGCCATAGATTTTGATCAGATCTTCGTGAATGATGTTAAACAGCGAATGGTTGAAGCGTGGAATTTTGAATGTAAATGGCATGACATTTTAGAGAAACCTGTGGGAAAAGAATTTGACGGGGCCTACGCTCTTGATGTGCTTGAACATATACCAAAAGAAGATGAACAACGATTCATGAAAAACGTCATCGCATCCTTACACGTCGAGGGAGTATTGATTATTGGTGTGCCCTCTCTGCAATCTCAGGCGTATGCCTCTGAGGGGAGTAAAATAGGTCATGTGAATTGTAAACCTCATGTAGAGTTAAAAGCGCTGATGCAAAAATACTTTTCTAACGTGTTCCTATTTTCGATGAATGATGAAGTGGTAAGTACTGGCTTTTATCCGATGGCTCATTACTTATTCGCATTGTGTGTTGGCAAGCGCGATTATGCTGGAATCTGAAATTGAATCGAAATGGCATTTGTATGACGTATCTTTGTCAATCTTGCAAACACGATAAAGTCAATTTACTCCTTGACGTCGGAGAATTACCACTTTGTAATCGATATCTTTCTGATCAAGATGAGTCAGAATGTCGATTCCCTATGGCGATAGGGCAATGTCAACATTGCTTCTTAGTACAGATGGTTTTCGTTGTCCCAGTACACGAACTCACTCCTCGGTTTTCCTGGTTGAGCTATAACGAACCTGATGCGCATTTAGATAAGTTAGCTTGTCGTTTATGTTCACTTCCAGGGATATCTAAGATTTCCAAAATTATGGGGATAAGCTATAAGGATGATCCACTTCTTGAGCGATTTCGTAATCGCAAATTTTCATCCGTTTGGAGGCCAGATCCTCAAATCGACTTAGGTGTCAAAGGAGCTGGAGCTGGAGTAGAAACGATAGAGGAACTTCTTACTCTAGACACCGTTAATGAAATACTCAACGAGCATGGAAAGGCAGATATTCTTCTTATTCGACATATAGTCGAACATAGTCGTGACCTCCATAAGTTTTTAACGAAAATGAAAATGTTGGTGAAACCTCAAGGGTACATGGTCATTGAAGTTCCTGATTGTTCGAAGGCGTTCCAGAACTGCGATTACACGACTCTCTGGGAGGAACATATTGCATACTTTACTCCGGCTACCTTCCTTTCATCTTTACATCATTGTGCGTTAAAAACT
>JBMYWX010000318.1:0-3289 GCA_049607825.1 Nitrospirales bacterium | reverse complement strand
TGCTTCAAGATATAGGGCTCTTGGCCTTGAATGCTGTGGCACCTGAAGTTACTCGAACGCTCACGCTGGATGCGGATGGTGACCACACGCAATTACAAGTCTCCGAAAAGCAATACTTTGGTTGTGACCATGCGACAATGGGGAAATGGGTTGCAGAATCCTGGCAGCTTCCCGAAGAGTTTCAATACGCAATTCGTGGCAGCCACCACCCGCAAGGACCAGATGGGTGTTCAACCGAGCGACAAACCCTCTTACATTGTGTCGCTCTATCTGGACGACTAGCAGATGTCTGGTGTCATTCGGATACAGAGAAAGCCGTACATGAGGCCGCCTCTGCTGCCAACGACTACCTAGCCCTCAGCTCAGAAGACGTTCTTGCCATCTTGCGCCTTATTCCTGTTGGTTTTTCAGAGATTTCCGGTTTTTTCCAGGCTCACGTAGGAACTGCGGAAGAGATTGAACGACCTCTGCAGACAGCTACAGACCTTCTTCTCATATCTGCAGGAAACACCGTCCAGTCTTAATATTAACGAGACGGATTTCTTTTCTATCAGCTTGACGCCAGGACAGCTTCTGAGGAAGCCATGCATACGCGATCACGTCCAGTTTCCTTCGCTTGATACAAAGCACGATCAGCACGCTCAACCCACGAGGTGACGGCTTCACCAGGTAACAGCTCTGCTAACCCAACCGATGCAGTAATAGCAATCTCCGCGCCCTCATGTTCAAACGGCTTACTTCTAATGGTTTCAAGTAATCGCTCGGCAATTCGCTCACAAACGTTCAGCTCATCTCCTTGAAGGATGACGACCATTTCTTCTCCACCATACCGTGCGACAAAATCTGACTTTCGTAAAAACGTGGAGACTAAACGATCCGCAAACTGTTGCAAGATTGCATCACCGGCGCGATGGCCATGCGTATCATTGACCTGTTTGAAATGATCGATGTCCACCATCACAAAACAGGACGCAGAGCCGGCGAGAAAACTGAGACTCGACACATTCTCTAATTGTGCATCCAATGCAGCTCGATTGTACAGTTTCGTTAATGGATCTAACTCCATCTCTTTTCGAGCTTGCCCTAGCTCTGCTTGAACTTTTTGGAGTTTCGAACCCAATGTCTCGACATGAGCCTGCTGACGCTCCTTTCTCTCCTCCATAAGTTGGCTAATCCCATCTACCGCCGACAACAACGCTCGCTTCATGTCCTCAGCAGAGCTTGCTTCGGATGCGTCCTTCAACCCACCAATATGATCAACCATATGACGATCAGTTTCTTGATCCTCGATAACGGCTCGGCCAATCGTATGAGTGAACGCTAACAACACGTCCCGTAAATCTCCCAGGCTTTCAGTTACATACTTTTTTTCATGTCGACGATGGGTATTCACGAATTGATTCAGTCCTCCCCAATTTCGTCGCCCATCAGTCACCGCTTCATTACTCTCTGTAACAGATGCTCCGAACAGAACATGTTGGGCCCACCGTTCAAATTCTTTTTCGATGTCTTTCGCTTCACGTTGATCGAGATCAAACGAATGCCGACCTAATAGTCTCATGACTTTAGCTAAAACCTCTGGCGCTTGGTCTGTCGTAGCCGAATCCGATTGTGTTGTCCCGCTGGACTTCTCAGGTTCTTTGGAATGATCATTCTCGACCTGGGCGTTCGTAGACTCTTTTTCATTCCTGGACCACAATTTGAACATGAAACTTCCTCCTCCAAAAAAACGCAACACTAAAATTGATGACAGCTTCGGAATGTACGCGACATGAGAAGTCCGTTGTTACTCAAGGCAGAACGTAGAAAGCATATGCCTCATGAACTTTATCGGTCCTTAGCTTCAGTATCTGTATGCATATTCTGTTATGATGCACGTCACAATACCCAGTTCTTGGAGAATGACCTGCACTATCACCGTCTACGAATCATGTCTCAGTCACCTACGACATTCTTAAAATCCTCTTCTCCTGCTAACAACAAAATGACTCGCATCACGAGCCGGCAGAATCTCCATTACAAACGGTGGATGTCTTTGCGAGAATCAAAAGGCATGACTCGGCATCAACAATGTTTGGTCAGTGGAGAAAAAATTATTCGAGAAATGCTGACCCGACATTCATCACTTTGTCATGAACTCCTGTACTCACCCAAAACCTCTCATCAGCATGAATTACCATCTCATATCAAAACCTTCCAGCTACCAGTTGAACTGTTTCGAACGATCGATATGACAGGTGCATCATTTCCTCTCTTGGTCTGCCATACGAAGGATATTTTGAGCATCACGCTGACCACACCTCCTAAAGGCCTTGAAGTATTATGTCCCCTAGGAGATCCAAACAATCTGGGAACAGTCATCCGTAGCTGTTTGGCATTTGGCGTTAACACACTTATTCTGTTGCAGGAAGCCGCTCATCCATTTCATCCCAAAACTATTCGCGCTTCAAGTGGGTCAGTTTTTAATCAATGCCTAGCTCACGGACCGAGCATTCAAGATCTCACACGTCCTGAAATCAACACATGGATTACATCGCTAGATATGAAGGGAGAGAGTCTTTCGACTTGGCAATGGTCTAGAAACATGAGATTACTTGTTGGAGAGGAAGGGCTGGGAATACCCCAAGAAACATTTCGCCACACCCTCACAATCCCCCAAACCCAGGAAACCGACTCTTTAAATGCCGCAATCGCAACGAGCATTGCCTTATTCAGTTATCGGCAACAGTTTCCACTTTCTGCGCGCTAAGCAAACGTAAGGGATATTTCCATGATCACAGCAGGACGGTATCGACATTACAAAGGCAATGACTATCAGGTGATTGGATGTGCACGACATAGTGAAACAGAGGAGGAATTGGTCGTGTACCGGGCCTTGTACGGCGACTATGGATTGTGGGTGAGGCCGAAAAAGATGTTTGAGGAAGAAGTGAAGCAAGACGGCAAGCTAAAACCTCGGTTTCAACGACTGGACGACGACGAATCAAGTGACATACAAGCCGAGCAATTTGATGATGATCGCCTACCGACCAACCTCAATCATGAGAAGTAGGTAGAAGCGATGACAATCCCCAAATGGCACAAGAAGACCGAAGACCCATTCGGTGTACGGCCAATCGTTCAATCGGCAATTTGATCGGCTAAAACTTTTTTTGTCTGTTCCTCTCGAAATGCCTTCAGGCGATCACGAACTCCGGCGTCAGATAGCGCCAAAATGGCTGCAGCAAACAACAACAACGCTTCGCCCACATCGCCCAGAAAGGCCGAGTTGCTGGCAGCGCCCAAGCTT
>JBMYWX010000317.1:0-3300 GCA_049607825.1 Nitrospirales bacterium | reverse complement strand
CATATATTTGCTGCATGAATTTTCTGCCTAATTGAAGTTGGCTGATCAATGAACATTCAAGTGAACGGAGAAACCCAAACACTCCAAGATGGCCTCACCGTAACAGAACTTTTACAGACATTGGAGATTCGCACCGAACAAGTAGCCGTTGAACTGAATTTAAAAATTTTAGACCGTGGGGACTTCCCCCACTCAGTCTTGCAAAATGGAGATACAGTAGAAATTTTGAGTTTTATCGGGGGAGGAACGGAGGTTCTTACTCATGCTGTTAACAAAAAAGCTCATCAACCCGGTATCCACAAGATAGGATAATAGATCATACCATGGACAACGATCAATTAGTTATAGCGGGAAGAACATTTACATCTCGTCTCTGGGTTGGGACCGGGAAATATAAAGATTTTACGGAAACGAAAACAGCAATCGATGCCGCTGGGGCGGATGTCGTGACCGTGGCCGTTCGTCGGGTCAATATCACTGACCGAAAGTCAGAAAATTTACTTGATTATCTTGACCCCAAGCAGTACACCATTCTTCCCAATACAGCTGGGTGCTATACGGTTGAGGATGCCTTACGTTACGCCCGCCTCGCACGCGCCGCCGGTGTTTCAGACTTGGTAAAGCTAGAGGTGATCGGTGATGAACGAACACTATTTCCCGACACCGCAGGCCTCATTGAAGCAGCGAAAATTTTAGTCAAAGAAGGATTCATCGTACTTCCCTACACGAATGATGACCCAATTGTTGCTCAAAAGCTTGTTGATGTGGGCTGTCCAGCCGTCATGCCCTTAGCGGCACCTATTGGATCTGGATTAGGCATCCGTAATCCCTATAACTTAAAAATTATTCTTGAAACCATTAAGGTTCCGATTGTCGTCGATGCCGGAGTTGGAACCGCGTCGGATGCTGCCTTAGCCATGGAATATGGTGCAGATGCCGTGCTTATGAATACCGCCATCGCTGGAGCCAAAGACCCGATCATGATGGCCGAAGCCATGAAGCTTGGAATTAATGCTGGACGCCTGGCCTATCGAGCCGGGAGAATTCCCCGAAAACTCTATGCAACTGCAAGTAGCCCTATCGTCGGGATGCTCTAGATAAAGATAAAATAAGTCTAAAAATGCAACGTACGAGATTCGACGACTTCCGCATTCACTTTCTATTCTTCACTTTACACCGTTCACCCTTATCCCCCACCTGAATGACTTCACGAGTTTTACCTCGTCTCTACGTGGTGACGAATCGTCATCAGACGAGAGAACGACCACTCCACTTAGTACTAAACGAAACGCTTCAGTCCGGCACATCATTCATTCAGCTCAGAGAAAAAGACCTCAGCACCCATCAGTTGCTCACACTCGCGAAAGATATTCTGACAGGAGTTCATCAACATAAGGGCTTGCTACTCATCAACGATCGAATAGATATCGCAAAAGCTATCGGAGCAGACGGCGTACATCTTCGATCAGATAGTCTACCCATACAACAAGCTCGACGCATTCTCGGCTCAAAGGCGATAATCGGCAAATCTACACATTCCCTCAATGAGGTACTCGCTGCCGAAACGGCTGGAGCTGATTTTATTCTGCTAGGACCTATCTATGATACTCCATCGAAAAGATCCTATGGATCACCCCTTGGCATGGCCGTCCTTACAGAGGCATGCCAACAATGCTCTCTTCCTATATATGCTATTGGAGGTATCACTCCAGAACGAATACCTGAACTCAACGAAGCCGGAGCCTATGGCATTGCCGCCATCTCAGCTATTCTAGAATCACAGGCGATACCATCAGTCACAAAGCATTTTCTTGACGCACTTGAACGCTCATAAGTCAAGGTGTTCCTCACCAAAAACAACACTTTCCCCAGCCTTGGCTGGTTGACCCTTTGAAAAATCGAGTGGTACTATAATTTACTTTTACGTCAAACATCCAAGGAGGGTTGCCGTTTGAATGCTTCCACATAGGAAAGACTGATTAGCAGACAAGTTGTTATAATGTTTCTATATTCCGCTTAAGAATATTCTCAATGAATTCACAGGTGGAACGACGATGGGAATGAGAAAACAGGATGACCAATCCCCTGAAGTAGAAAAACTCCGTAGTGAACTAGAATTCATGGAATCGGAGATGCGGCAGCTCCATGAATCACGCCAACAACTACACCAGTCTCAACAGAAAAACGAGCGGCTCGTTTCCACACTCCAAGAAGCAAAAATTCAAATCGAAGCTCTGCGGAAAGAAATAGAGAAACTCACAGCCCCTCCCGCGACTTACGCCACCTTCTCCAACCTCAATCAGGACGAAACAGCCACAGTCTCCGTTTCGGGACGAAAAATGAAGGTCAGCATTCATCCCTCTCTTATGGGCCAGAAGTGGCGCAAAGGGCAAGAAGTGATCCTGAATGAAGCCTTGAATATCATCGAATCCCACGATTTTGACCCACAGGGTGAGGTTGTACAATTAAAGCTCCGCCTAGAACACAACCGAGCATTGGTTAAATTACGCCATGATGAAGAACGAGTCGTCGAAGTGGCCGAGCCCTTACATGAACAATCATTGAGCGTGGGGGATCTGTTACTTTTTGACCCTCGGTCTGGCCATGTTATCGAAAAACTTCCCAAATCCGACATGGAAGAATTAGTACTCGAAGAAGTTCCCAATGCAAATTATGAGCAAATTGGAGGGTTGGGGAAAGAACTCGAACAAATTAAAGACGCAGTGGAATTGCCCTTTCTCCACCCTGAACTCTTCGCAGAACATCAGCTTTCTCCACCAAAGGGTATATTACTCTATGGGCCTCCAGGATGTGGGAAAACTCTCATCGCCAAGGCAGTAGCCAATTCAATTGCTCAAAAGTTAGAACATCTCACAGGGAAAGAGATTCGGAGCTACTTTCTGCATATCAAAGGACCAGAATTACTCAACAAGTATGTGGGAGAGTCCGAACGGCAAGTTCGTGAAGTATTTGCGAAAGCCAAAGAAAAGGCTTCTAATGGTTATCCAGTCATCGTATTTTTCGATGAAATGGATGCTCTCTTTCGAACCCGTGGGTCAGGCATATCTTCAGATGTGGAATCGACTATCGTCCCACAGTTTCTTGCAGAAATCGATGGAGTTGAAAGTCTACGAGATGTCATTGTCATTTGGGCCAGCAATCGACAGGACCTGATCGACCCTGCCGTACTGCGCCCAGGTCGGTTAGACGTCAAAGTCAAAATCCCTCGACCTGATAAATATGGCGCAAAGGAAATACTCGGAAAGTATCTAACTCTTGACCTTCCCTTCTCCAAAACAG
>JBMYWX010000316.1:0-3365 GCA_049607825.1 Nitrospirales bacterium | reverse complement strand
TTCGCTTTTATAAGTCAACGAATCGCAATTTTCTCGTATTTTTGCACAGGAAACGCTCAAAAAGAACAAAACTAGTACAAAAAAAATCAAAAACCCTTGATTTTTAACGCTTTTTTTAGTCATTTTTTTAAAAAAACAACAGGACAATCTCCGCGGCAATATCGAATGAAAGCCCGAGATGTTACGAAGAACAATACCTTGCTAGAAGAAGAACGGTGTTAGCCTTGCAGGTTTCTTCGATGTGATCCTCAATTTTAGGAATAACCTCTCCGTAAAAGCTCCTCACTTTGAGAGTGCATGTCGGTAAATAATGAACCTTTTGTATGAGGAATCTCACTAAAGAAAAAACGATCCCTTCTACATACTCCTGCAAGTGACACATACCTCGTTTTCTCTTGCCGGCATTTTATTTTTATATAACTGCCAAGACTTTGAACATGTTTTTCTGGGATTTGAACATGTCGACAATGTGGTCGAGAATGGTACTCTTCTAGTGATTTTGATTTTCGATATCAATATTATGCTAACGAAAATACAAGCCAGATATGAGAATGACAATATCTAAAATTTCCCAAACACAAAGCCATCAACTCACTACTCTCACGTGGCTAGGATCATGCTTATTCCACGGAGTCATAATCCTTGCATCACTCACATTTCTGACCTACGTCACGCCTCAACCGTCATCCAAAGTTCTCAAATGGAAGGTCTCTCTCGTTCAACCAGCGCCTTCTCCAGATCCAACCGAGCACGTGCAAACAGTCACACGTCCATCACCAACTCACCGTCAGACTCTTTCGCGTCCTCATCAGCACCAACAAGTCGTCAAAAGACGCCCCGTCCAACGAGAGCAGCCGTCTATGACAAGGACGGCTGCGTCTCCTGAACAGAAACATACGGCCATTACGCATCAAACAATCTCTCAGAAAAGTCCAGAATCCGTGAACCCCAGACCACGAGTCTTACCAAGACACATCGTTCAAGCATCCACCAGATCATCGACAACAAAAAAGTCGATGCCATTACGTCAAACTGCCGAAGCACAGGTCACTCCAATCAATACACAGCCAACAATTCGAACCGAACACGTTGAAACAACTGACTCACTCGTCAAAACCGGTAATGTCGGAAAACGATCACAGCCGATCAAAACAGCCACAACACAATCTTTCACCACCATGACGGCAAAGGTGACTGAGGTTCGCACTCAAAATATGCCTCGACATGAGCCAGCTGTCGCTCAATCCGTCCCCACAACAGTGATAACAAGAACCAAGTCCCTTGCGACCACTGCTGACGTCATGCCTCGTACATCGATTCAAAAGACAGAGCAGACCGTGACACGTTCAATGAATCACCAGCACTCAGTATCAACCCAACAACCGGTGAAACGCATGCTGAAACAGTCAGCCATTTATGCAGGAACGCCCAATCGTCAAACAGTGAAGAAGCGAGTCGCCCATTCCAAAACAACATCGATTTCTCGAACAGTTATGAAGTCACGCCCAAAAGAGGCTTCAGATAAAAAGCATGTCTCAAATGGGTTATCGAAGGAAGTTCTCGCATTCCTTAAACTCCTCCGCGAGAAGATTGAAAGACATCGTCAGTATCCACGTGTCGCAAAACGGCTTGGATATCAAGGCACAACAACGGTTTCATTTGCTTTGTCGCATGCTGGAGATTTAACGTTACTCAAAGTTTCTGAGCCATCAGGACATTCTATTTTAGACGAAGCAGCGCTCGAAGCTATCCAAAATGTGACCCCCTTGAAACCACCCAAGACCATAGGAGGCACGGCCATTGAAATTCCCGTCGCATTTGAATTATCGCGCTAACATGGCAAGGAACCAATGTCTGCCGCCAACCCTCTAACGAGAAGAATGCTGCACTCGTACTAGGTTGAGAGAGCGTCATAACCATGATCAGGAAACGGAGGTCCCAGAGTATCGCCTATTGTGTAACTATATTTTTCATATTGTAATCAAAGGAGCATTACCATGCTAACGCGACTCATATTGATTTCATTAATTTTTGTATGGTCAGGAGTAACAACAGTTTTCGCAGAGGGATCAACATTTACTGCCACAACCACTGATGCGAGTGGAGTAGAAATGACACTCTCGAACGCTCGACTCTACTGGGAAGACAAAATTGACGAAACCACCTTCGTTCCTCATGAAATTACCTATGTACCAGTTAAACGCGGTGCCGCAACAATGAACGTCAAGTTTGAAAACATTAAACAGATCCAGGTTAAATCGAATCATCCCAAGAAAGGGAACGCAGCACTCAGCATCGCGCTGCAAAATGGGAAGAGTGGTGAATTTCCCTTAGCTCGAGCTGTGAGTCTTGTTGGCGATTCTGATTTTGGTGAAATTAAGGTTCCTGTTCAAGATCTTCGAAAAATTGTTCTCACAGCCAACGGCCAGCAGGCCAGGGTTCAAGCTCAATCGAAAACAAAATAGATTTCCTCTCGTCACGATACAAAGGATGACACACGATGAATTCATTACAAGCCATCGTCGATTATGGAATTATCGGTCTGTTGCTGGCTCTCAGTATCTGGGCTCTCGCTGTGGCAACAGAACGATGGATCTTCTATCGACAACTCAATCTTTCTCAATATCCGGATCGACAGCAATTTGAAATTTCACTCACAAAACGATTGGTGGTTATCGGAACCGTAGCAGCCAATGCTCCCTACATTGGGCTATTGGGGACGGTGTTGGGAATTATGCTGACGTTTCAAAGCATGGGAGCAGCCAAGACCATTTCAGTCAGCACGATTATGGTGGGGTTGAGCCTCGCATTAAAAGCCACGGCCGTCGGCCTACTCGTGGCCATTCCTTGCGTCGTCATGAATAACGCATTACGGCGACGCGTCACAGAACTTCTCACAGAACATCAGGCAGCCCATGGATCATGAACTGAATCAAATCAACGTGATCCCGCTCGTAGATGTCATGCTGGTCTTACTTGTCATCGTCCTTACCACGGCAACCTTTATCACGACTGGGCATATTCCCGTTGATCTGGCAAAAGCAAGTGAATCGAGCGCACAACCAGATGACCCCATTCGCATTACATTGACATCCAAAAGAACGCTGTACCTCAATGACGAAGAAGTTTCGCGAGATAACCTCATCGCCCAGTTACAAAAATTTCCTCGTAAATCTTTAGTGGTAGTCCGTGCAGACCGAGTCATTAAGCTTGAACAGTTTGTAAATGTGGTAGATGAGGTAAAGGGAGAAGGATTTCAGCAGGTGAGTCTCGCAGTCGAAAGAAAGTAATCTCGCAAGATTGTGCGACTGGCCGTTCCGAAAAATTATGAAGATGACATAACTCTTCCTTCATAATGTGCATGG
>JBMYWX010000315.1:0-3368 GCA_049607825.1 Nitrospirales bacterium | reverse complement strand
GATGCTCCCCAACCAACTACTATGCCGGAACTAAGGTTTCCCGTTGTTCATGAATGTGCTTAATCACTTGCCTGGACATGCTTTTTTCGGCTACGCGTAGGTAATAGGATGCTTGAAGGTTCATCCAAAATTTTGCAGTATTCCCAAAGAATTCACTCAGACGCACAGCCGTATCGCCGGTAATACCTCGTAGTTCCTTCATAATGGCCGTAATACGGTTCGGCGGGACCCCGATGGCCTTGGCCAATGAGGTCGGTGTCAAGCCCGTGTGTTTGAGTGGTTTCAAAAATTCTTCCTCAAGAATCTCACCGGGATGGATTGGTCTCATATTGTTCTTCACTATCTTAACCTCTCTCTAATGATAATCCGTGATTTCCACATCATACGGGCCGTCTTTTCTCCACACAAAACAAACCCGCCACTGATCATTAATCCTTATACTATGCTGTCCATTTCTATTCCCGCTCAGTTTCTCGAACTTATTCCCTGGAGAAACCAACAAATCTACTAATTCTTCTGCATTGTCTAAAATCTCAAATTTTCTTTCTGCAGCCTTTTTAAATCCAGCAAATTCTCTCACTCGTTCCCCACCGAAGAATTTCTCTGTGTTTCGGTCTGAAAAGCTTCCTGTCATTATTATTTGTAATAACATAATTTATGATTTACGTAAACCATAAACAATATTATAATGTTGAGTAGTTGGTGAAAGAGGAGGTGTAGATCTTGTCGTTCTATGTTTCGCTGGACCTAAAGAAATCGATGAGAGTAGCAAGAATTCGCAAAGAAGACGAAGATCGGAAGGCGTATTACTCCAGGAAGAATTACAGGCCTTCTCGATTCTCCCGAACCAACCACTTATAGCCGATTCAATTAACTTCCATCTCTTGAAGTGTTTGATACCGCGAAGAGCGTTAAGATTGTTTGACTGGATTTTATTTTGATTCGCTATAATCTTGTCCATCAACAGTTGAGACCGTCGTTTCTCCACCACCTTCCGTGTGAGTATTTCACTTTACCTATCGAACTCTGGCTGAATTTTTTCATAACGCGCCACTCACGCCTACACTTCGCCCAACGGTCACTCAACTGTCGTCATGTTCCATGACCAACGCGACCGCTTCATGCCTACATTCCTGACTCTGATACCTAGGTGTTCGCTTCATTCAACATCTCGTTAAGAAATATTATATAATCCTTCATTCGGTTTCCGATATTCTAGGGGAAGATCAAGGAGTACCAGTACGGATTAGCTTTCAAGCATACGATAGAAAAATACTATTCATGAGTATGTCATCTGATTCTACTGAAATTCCCAAAGGGAATCTTGACGGGTGTAAGACCCATGCTAAACACGATATCCTCTCTGGATTTTTAGTTTTTCTTATTGCGTTGCCGCTGTGTCTGGGAATTGCTCTGGCTTCAGGATATCCCGCGGTGGCGGGCATCTTTACGGCAATTGTTGGCGGTCTCGTTGCCACCTTCCTGAGCAATTCAGAACTGACAATTAAGGGACCTGCTGCTGGCTTGATTGTTATTGCATTAGGTTGCGTTCAGGAATTTGGGTTTACGGGCGGAGAGGACCCTGCGAAGGACTTTCAGGCCTATCGTTTGGCGCTGGGTGTTGGGGTTGTGGCAGGTGTCTACCAAATAATACTCGGACTTTTTCGTGTAGGCATCCTTGTCAAGCTTTTTCCGAAAGCGGCGATTCACGGTTTGCTGGCTTCCATTGGAGTCATCATCATCGCCAAACAATTTCCTGTATTAATGGGATTGAATCCACAGGGGGCTCCTCTCGAGTTACTCGCTGGCATCCCTTCCTTTGTCATGAACATGAACCCGAAGGTTGCGTTCATTGGAATGATGAGTCTGACTATTGTGGTGAGTTATAGCTACATACAAAATCCCAGATTGAAGGTCATTCCTGCACCGATGTTCATGTTACTGATCACTGTTCCTATAGCCATATTTTTAGGAATTGGGGAGAAGGGGTCGTATACGTTCAATCATCACATCTACGAACTTGGTGAAAAGTTTTTAGTCAATGTTCCAGGGAATTTACTGAATGCCATCACCTTTCCGGATTTTTCAGGAGTCACTACGGAGACGGGAATTAAATATACGGTTCTTTTTGCCATCATTGGCAGTTTGGAGGGCATTCTCAGTGCAAAGGCCATTGATGAGATCGATCCATGGGGTCGAAAAACCAATCTGGATCGAGACTTGTTGGCCACCGGCATCGCGAACACCCTGTCGGCTTTCATTGGTGGGTTGCCCATGATTTCTGAAATTGTTCGAAGTAAAGCCAATATCGACAATGGGGCAAGAACCCGGTTTTCTAATTTTTACCACGGGTTGTTTTTACTTCTCTGTGTGGCCTTAATTCCAGGGGTGATTAATCACATTCCTCTCGCGGCCTTGGCCGCGTTATTGGTCATCACTGGATCTCGCCTGGCTTCTCCCAAAGAGTTTGTGTCTGTGTATCGTGAGGGAACAGACCAGTTTATTATTTTTGTCTCTACCATATTAGGTGTACTTGCGACTGATCTCTTAATAGGGTTATCCATTGGAATTGGCGTCATGTTGGTCATCCGTTTTATTCGCGGGGGGTCCATGCTCAGATTGAATGCCAAGATCACTCATGAACGGGATCAGTCTGTCACGATTCTTTTACGAGGTTCCATCATTTTCAGCTCATGGATTCCTCTCAGAAAACAACTTGATCGTTTCTTTCTGGAAGGAAAGCGAGTGACCTTGGACATGACAGAAACGAAATTTGTGGACCGTCGGGTCAGGTCTAAGATTGACGAGCGGATTAGGAAATTCAGAGAAAACGGTCTTGAGTTATCTGTGCGAGCTAAAATGACATCAATTGATGAGTGATACGACTATCGTAGCCTGTAGATGTTGTAAAGCCTGATGGGAGGGGAGTGATTTTTGAATTCCAACGACAAAAGACATCATCCATTGCGCACATGCGGCCATGTAAGTTCTCCCAACCAGTCAGTCTTTATCTTGTGACTTCTCTTTCTGCAATCGATCAAAAAGTTGGTTGAAACTTTGGCTCAGGGTGCCCAATTCATTTCGGGAATGAACTGGGAGGCGTTTGCTTGGGTCATTTCCATGCGCCAGCTCATCTGACAGTTTGCAAACATCCAGGATGGGTTCGCTGATTGAGCGAGTGATGTTTGCCCCCAACACGCCGCTGATCAGTGCCGCCGTAACAAACAATGCCACTAACAGAACAATTAAATAATGAGTTTTGCTGGAAATCGTTTCAACATCATTTTCCAGCAATTGCTCCTGAACCGCAGTCATTTCATTCAAGAGTTCCTTGATTCGAAATGCTAAAGGGGCAGCCTCAGTTTTCG
>JBMYWX010000314.1:0-3395 GCA_049607825.1 Nitrospirales bacterium | reverse complement strand
CGTAGCCTCGATTTTACGACGCTCAAAATCAAGGACGCGATTTGCGATAAATTCCGTGAAATCACCAATCATCGTCCAAATGTTAATACAGCACAACCCGATATCCGTATTCATGCTTTTCTCGATGAAAAAAAATTTATATTATATCTGGCCCGAATACTGGAGGAAAAACGGTCACACTCAAGCTATTAGGCCTCTTTGCACTAATGATTAGAGTCGGACTTCATCTTCCCTGTCTCGAGACTTCTGAGATGGGCCTCTTTCAACGAATCTATGCAGATATTGGAGATGCTCAAGATTTGCAACGAGATTTATCCAGCTTCTCAGCACATATCACGAACATGATCACGCTCTTGCAAGATGCTCAATTGTCATTCCCCAATCACTCCTTAGCTTCACTTGTGTTACTGGATGAAATAGGGAATGCCACTGATCCCATCGAAGGTGCAGCCATTGCGGAAGCGCTCCTTTGCCGCCTTCATGAATTGAGATGTAATGTGGTGGTGACCACTCACTATCATTCTTTGAAGACATTACCTCTGCGCAAATCTGATTTTGTCAATGCAAGCCATGAATTTGACCTACAAACACTCTCACCTACTTATCGATTGATTGAAGGACTTCCTGGGGGATCTTCTGCCATTAAGATTGCCGGTCAGCTTGGATTGGATCCTCGTATTTTGACGCATGCCGCTGATTTGGTGCAAGGCCAAGAACGAGACTTGGAAGCCGTGTTTCAACAATTACAAGATACCCAACAAGAGCTGGATCAGAAATTGACCCATGCAACCACATTACATATTGAGGCTGATCAATATCATCAAGAAGCTCTCGATACGAAAGAACGTTTACGAAAATCTGAACGGCAAGAACGACAAAAGATTCGCAGAGAATTACAGTCAGAATTGACACGAGCCAAACAGGTTATTCACCAGACGATGGCCGAATTAAAAAAAGACCACACCCTTATAAAAACGAAGGCTGCATATGAGACCCTATGTGAAGTACAACAGCACAGTCAGACCTTGCTCCCCGATGGTGATTCAATTCCTCTTCAACAAATGGCCGTGGGGTATCCTGTCATGATTAAAAATCTTGGGACCACTGGAGTTCTTCTTGAACCCATCGAAGAGAAATCCAGAGTAAAGATTCGCATTGGTGAAAAAGTCATTTCAGTGGATACCCAACTCTTGCAAGGTGTCCCGGAACATCAGACATCTGAACTCGGTCCAACAGCCCTGCAGACGTCTCGTTCTGCCTCAAAGAAAAAGCTTCTACATACCTCCCTGAGTGCTCAACCCCGAAAGACTGACATCGTTACCGCAGCTTTAAAATTAGACCTGAGAGGAAAAGCTGTTGATGAAGCAATGGCGGCAACAGCAGCGGCACTTGATCAAGCAATTGTGCAGGGAACCTTCTACCTTCAAGTGATCCATGGTCATGGAACAGGAAAGCTCAAGGCAGCATTACGTACTTATTGTTCTGAGTCACCCTATATCGTCGGGTTTCGACCAGGAGATCGTTCAGAAGGGGGAGATGGCGTTACGATGGTGGAGCTGCGTTAGATTTCTCAGAGTGGTTAGCGTTCCGTTGAGCGATATGAATATTTCGTCGGAAGCCTTCGTGCTTGGCCCGACGAATGGGGCTGAACCTAAACATGTCATTGAAGGTTGCTTTATCAAGAATGTTCATCCGTGAAAGATTTGGTCCAATCGTCACGTCATTGGAGTAAAATGCGGATTCAGTCGTCGCAACACGATTATTGTTGTAAGGACAGATATCAAGGCAATCATCACAACCAAAAATTCGATTGCCCATGTTTTTTTTCAGTTCTTCTGATAGTTCTTCTTCCTCTCCTCGGTATTCAATCGTCAAATAAGAAATACAGGTTTCGGCATTGACGACATAAGGTTCGACAATCGCTCCCGTCGGACATGCGTCAATGCAGAGCGTACATGATCCACATAAGTCAGTGCCTGCAACATCTGGAGATAATTCTAATGTTGTGAGAATTTCACCAAGTAGCAACCACGAACCAAAATCCGATGAGACTAAGTTTGAATGCTTGCCAATCCACCCAAGGCCAGCCTCTTGTGCCCATGCCTTTTCCATAATTGGTCCCGTGTCAACATACCACTTGGTCTGAGCATCAGGAGCTAAGGTTTTAATGTATTCTTCTAGGAGTTTCAGGCGTTTCTTAAAAACGTTGTGATAGTCTTGTCCCCAAGCATACCGCGCAATCCGGCCATTCTCTTGAGATTCATTAGCCACATCATGTGTAAAATAATTCAGACCTACTGAAATAATTGATCGACATTCTGGGAGCACGAAGGCAGGGTGGCTGCGACGGTCAGGATGTCGGTCCATCCATTCCATGGTCGCATGATACCCTTCAGCTAACCAATGTATGAGGCGAGCATAGAGGGTTGTCGGAAGAGAGTTATCTGTTGATGAAGTATATGGCGGGTCCAGTAATGACTGGTGGATGGGAACGGAAGCGAAGCCTACGGCATCAAAGCCAAGACGTGACGCCTCTTTCTTAATTGATTCAGCGAGAGACATCGAGGGAATGTGAAAAATAAATCGATGTGGATGTGAGCAAACCTGCTAATGAGCCGGCCGTTGCATCTTAGGTTCTGACATCTTACTCGAACAGCTAAACATCACACTAAATATGGCTGAACATCGTTCTGTCGTACATGTATCACAAGTGCCTATAATCGTTGTGGTCCAATCCGACTTCTTTTCATCAAACTGACAGGTGGTCCCACCACCTTTGGAGACATCGGTCCATCGCTGATCGATGCCAGGAACTTTGGCCACGGTACAACCTGAAGGGATAGGAACCTGGCAGCTTCCTTTGGCTTGATCTTTAACCATACCAAAATTGCAACTGCTTTCTGTGCCGGACTGTGACCAGGCCTCAGATCCTGGAAATGTTAAGAATAGAAGGGGTATTCCTAGGAAGAATATTTTGGGGTAAATCACGGTCTTCTCCTCATCTTTTGTATGATGGACCAAGCAATGATCATTTCGAATAAATCATGTAGATATTGAATTCTTTATAGCATACAGTTTTATTGGAAATACAACTTCTTTGCGCGAACTATTATTGTAATTTGACTGTCAGCTTTCTACCATTCCTTGTTACATCTTCAAATTGTTGTTGCACATCAACTTCCCAGGCCGTTTGCGCCTGTTCATCCGTTCCATGCTTGGTATCACGGTCATATTGGATATTTATTCGTTGGGCAACTGATTTCACAAGTTCTAGCATCTTCAATGGATCTTCTTCGGTTTGCAGAGACCGATTAGCTTGTCGAACTAAGAGACAACTGATTAAATAATGAACCTGCTCATGGGCCAATAATTTCTTTGATGCAATCCATTCAGTA
>JBMYWX010000313.1:0-3409 GCA_049607825.1 Nitrospirales bacterium | reverse complement strand
CCATGAAAGCCGCCGTGGGCTCACAAGTAGAAGCGGGGTTGAGCGCTATGAAAAAATGGAAAGAAGAGTTAGGTCCACAGGAGTGGGACAAACTCCATGTGTTAATTCCCGTGGTGTGGCCCGTGGCTCAAGGCAATCCACGACGGCAGTTATTTGAACATCTCATGACGCCTGAACGGGCAAAAACCAACATCTTTGAGGTTCATGCCAGATCGCATGATGAAGCAAGAACAACCTTAGGCAGAATCAAAGGTGATTCGGTGATGGCCAATCTCACCTTTGATAAGAACACGAACTTTGGCAAGATGAGTTACTTACGCTTATCATCTCCAACCGATCTCGTTCAGGGAGTCACTGGTGACGAATTGAGGAAATATCCGAAAACAAAGCTCCCTCTGACAACACCGCACACTGATTAAGAAAGTCAAGCCCCCCCCCCAGCAAGGTGGGAGGTTCCAAGAGCACGTGTTGATGAAACCTACATTTTAGGTTCCACCTGCGGAACGGCATCAATGCTGTCGAGATCGGCTTGTGCACAGGCTTTGAGCAAGTTACCACCCGTGCTCCTCCTCTCTCGCCAATGTTGCGTACAAAATTCCCCTATACCTGCGAATGATATTTCACTCTTTTGCCGCGTAGAAGAGTTCATTCCCCTCTTTGTATCATTTCTCCTTAGCGTTCCAGATGACTGGCTACGAAGTTCAAACTCTCCTGACTCAAACCGCGAGATACCTCCTGGTGCCTCACCCAGGAGGTATTCATGCCACCAACAGAAATTGATTAGAAAGATTCATTACGCCCGATTGAGCCCCATGTCTAAGCTAATCCCCAGGTTAGCTCGTAAAAGGTCGTGCCGAGAAATCGAATAGACTATAACCCCATTTTCTTCGACCGGAAGATTAACCACCCTATGCGCTTCCATAAAATCTGCATCATCGTGAATATTGGTTTGAGAAGACACCGTTAACAGATCCCGGCGCATGATGTCCTTCGCGGTCAGCTTAGTCAGGTCTTTTTGGGCAGTAAGCGTTCGGAGGACATCACATTCATTGATAAAGCCAAGATACTGTCCTTCATCATCGACGACTGGAGCGCCAGCCGCGTGTGAAGAAAGCAAGGCGATCGCGACAGATTCACCATTGCGCCAAGGATGAAAACGCTCGGTATTTGTCACCACGATTTGTCCAATGGTCGTTAATCCTTCTTCTGCAATGCCTTGAGTAGTCATATTCGTCTCCCTGGTCTTGGAACAAATGTTCACATCTTTTATTTACCCTTCAAGTGACGACTGGAGACATCCGTGACCTTACTATCCTCATCGACAAACAGCACCACCGTCTGGCCTTGATCTAATCCCTGCATCTTTTCTTGAATGAGTGGACGAACCTCAAATTGTTCCTTCTCGCTCTTGTCTGTTCGGATGGAAATCATGTTGTTAGTCAGGGAAGCCACAAGGACTCCTGTCACTTGACGAAAATTACCTTTGAGTGGAGTTTTGTGATCGCTCAACTGTGATGCGTGAATGGCAGCTTCCTTACTGACATAGGTGACATCGACGATCGTATTGATTTCATCAAGCAGAAAGATGGCATCCACGCCAACCGGAATAGACGAGACCTTACTTTTCGCAAGAGGACGGATGAAGTGCGGCTCTTGTTGTCCTTCTTTTGTCAGAATGACCGCCTTGCTGTGGCCTGTAATCAGGGGCTGAGCGAGTTGCCCTTCAATGATGCGATGATGGCTGGCTTCCCCAACAAGATGAACATCAATGATGAGGTTCTGATCATTGAGGCTTATGGTGATACGATCCCCTTTTTTTAGATCAGGAAGTCCCTTGGCCTTGCGCACTTTGATCGGAATAAATCTGTCTTGCCCGGCTCCAGTATCGACCTTGTATTGCCCGCCGCGAACTTCCAGGACGGTCCCAACTATAGTTCGGTCTCCTGAGATCAGGTTATGATGGGTGTCCCCTGATGGCTCGTTAGCCTTCGTCTCTGCTGTGGGCAATACCAATGCGA
Organism: Nitrospirales bacterium; assembly: GCA_049607825.1. GTDB lineage: Bacteria > Nitrospirota > Nitrospiria > Nitrospirales > UBA8639 > JAGQKC01. Next base: position 1,391 of record JBMYWX010000313.1, on the reverse strand, counting down.
GGACTGCTAGAGCCAATAGAAGATGATGGGCTAATGACCATCGCTTAAGAACGCTGATTGTGTTGATACGAATACGAGGTGTTGTCATGAGAACCCCCTTTGTGATGAAAAATGACCTCTAAAATAACCGAAGTTTTTGACTAACAATCACTGGTTACTTTTGAAGTTATGCAGCTACCATGCCTTGGTTACGGTTTGTAGTTGCCCACGAAAATCTTCATACAATGAAGGAGTTGTAAATCGTTGCTCAAAAGGAATCAGAATACGGCGTGGTCACCCACGATCAACGGTGGTGGGTTCTTGGTACTCGCCACGACGGAGTGTGGTTAATTAGTTGTCAGGAATAATCAAGAAGAAAGCAGTCTGAGATATATTGATGGGGAATGACGATTCATTCCAAACGCGGTGGCCGCTGAAGGCCCAGCTTTCTGATACGACTTCGAAGGGTACTGGGAGCAATGCCGAGTTGTTGTGCCGCGCCGTTTGGCCCTTCGATTCGCCAGCTGGTTGAAGCCAGGGTGGAGGCAATATGATGCCGTTCCACATCTTGCAACGTCGTTTGTGAGGAGGGAAGAACATCAGATTCTTCGGTTGTGAGCAATCGCCGATCAATCCGCAACAGGTCTCCATGACATACAATCATGGCCCGTTCAATCACATTCTCTAGTTCTCGCACGTTGCCTGGCCAACTGTACCGAATAAGCCTCTCGAGAGATTCTGGATCAATCTGATCGAAGGAACGATTGAGTTTGGGACGGTACTGCTCAAGAAAGTGTTGCGCCAATAACGAAATATCTTCCGGACGATTTCTGAGGGGGGGAATTCCGATGGGAAACACATTGAGTCGGTAAAAGAGGTCATTCCGAAACTTCCCCTCTTTCACCGCTTGAGGTAAATCAGCATTCGTGGCGGCAATGACTCGGACATCCACGGATATGGGCTGTTTGCCTCCTAATCGGTCCACCATTCCATCTTGAAGCACGCGGAGGAGTTTGGCTTGCGTTTCCAAGGGCATTTCGCCAATTTCATCCAAAAACAACGTACCGCCATGCGCCAACTCAAATCGTCCTTCTCGTCGAGAATCAGCTCCGGTAAATGCGCCTTTTTCATGGCCAAAGAGTTCACTTTCCACTAATCCTGCCGGAAAAGCCGCACAATTAACCCGGACGATGGCTTTCTGTTTTCGAGGGCTCCAATCATGAATGGCTTGAGCCAACAGCTCTTTACCCGTTCCAGTTTCTCCGGTGATCAGCACAGTCGTGGGCGTAGCAGCCACATCTCTAGCGAGTGCCAGCACTTGCTGAAATAACTGACTTGTTCCAACAAAAGACCCAAGGTTTTTCGTACTACGGAGTTCTTGTGTGAGATACGCATTTTCTTTTGTCAGGTTT
>JBMYWX010000312.1:0-3418 GCA_049607825.1 Nitrospirales bacterium | reverse complement strand
TAGTTTATGAACAGTCCTAAGGTTAATGTCCCTGAAGAGTTAGTTCGGGAGGTATTTGCCCACTTTGGCCGTGCGTATTACTTTACCGATTGTCTCCATAGGCAGCTTGCCAATATGCGGGCGGTAAAAGTCTTTTCACAACCCGAGGACGTGCTGAGAACTCGAATCGAAGAAGAGCTTAAGCGGTCTTTTGAAATGACTTTGGGACAACTCTTCCAAGTAACGAGAGACGTGATTGACAATTGTCACCATGCACGCCTAGAGACGGCCGTTGCCAAGCGAAACTTCCTGGCGCATCACTTTTGGTTCGAACGAAGTCACTTGATGTTCAGCGAGGCCGGTCTTCAAGAAATGATTGGTGAGTTGAACACTCTTGCCGAGGAGTTTCATAGCCTCGACGAAGTGATCACATCCGAATTTGGCCCAGCACAGGAACGGTTTGGTATCACTGAGGAAGTTGCTACTTCAGCCCTGAACGAAATCATGGCTGGGAAGCCAGTGGAAGCACTGCCACGACAGCGGTATCTACGTAAGCAGGAACGGGTAGTTAGAGTTTGGAAAAACGGACGGCCCGATCAGGCTCAGTTTCTCTTCGAGACTGATGATGGAGAGTTATGGCAATTATCAGAAAACGGTTTTGGTTGGGCTACCTACGCTGATACTAGTTCAGAGTGGATTGAGTTTTCCGAATTGCAGGTTCACCTACCGGTCGTTATTAATCCGCGTCCAAAGGTGACCTCGGCATGGAATTACCAACTGGAGTTTGGTAGGAGCGTGAGTTTCCAGGTCCGGAAGGATGGGAAAACGTGACGGATCCTCTACAAAGTAGTAGGGAGCAAGAAAGCCATCAAATAAGGACGAGAAGCTTCCAGTTCTGCGTATCAACGTCGGAACATGCGCAAGTCGTGAGCCACTTCGGCCTGCAGCTCACTTCCGGTCCGGTAGAGAAAATGTAACCGAATACGGCAGTCTGTTACATGGCAGGTTTACTGGGCCTGTGTTTCTCGTCGTGGGGAGGGCACGGACGACCCGTCATGACCGGGTTGAGTCAATTGACTGTGGGCTATGAATGTCCGCTTTAGAGTAGGATAATCGACATGGCCGGTAGAAATATGTAACAGAAGAAAGCAATCTGTTACACAGTGGAAACAGCAATCCAATCATCTGTATTATAATACATACCTTTTTATGGTATAATATGTTGATATGCGGTAAGCCTTCTCTATGACACAGCAGAGTTTTGAATGGGATCAAGAAAAGAATGTTACCAACTTAAAGGACCATGGCGTTGCTTTTGAAGAAGCTCAATATGCCTTTTTCGACGAGGACCGCATTATTGCGCATGATGAAAAACATAGCCACAAAGAAGAACGCTGGTTCTGTATTGGTAAAGTTGGTGATCGTATATTAACCGTGCGGTTTACCTATCGAAGTGCCACCATCCGAATATTCGGGGCAGGGTGTTGGAGAAAATGGAGCAAGTATTATGAAGAAGAAAATAGTCAACACGAATAAGCCGATTGGCAAATTAACCCGCGTCAAAGATTTTTTGCCGCCGCCCTCTGAACTGGTCGCCCGTGATGATACGGTGAAAGTGACCTTGGCGTTGAGCAAAGAAAGTGTCGAGTTTTTCAAGGACCAGGCTAAAAAAAACAGTATTCCGTATCAAAGGATGATCCGCAGCCTTGTTGACCAATATGTTGGACAACACACTTCTTAGCCATGGTTTAACACCCATCCTTTGCATGCGTCTGTCCCTGTTCAAAACCTGCGGCTAGACTTCATGCAGCGTATGCACATCTTTGGCTTCGATATCCAGCAAGAACCGAGTGCCGATAATCGTGACCCCAAGAGTTTGATTGTCATTCTTCACAAGGAAGCCGACCGCAAACATTCTTGTTCACTGAACAGGCTCAGAAGCTTTTGGATCGTCTTGTGTTCTTCAGGATCGTGGATAACACCGTTATCTCTGAAAATACCAGTCCACGCAACCTAATTAGGGAAAAAATGTAACAGAGCCGAGCATAGTGGTACATAAATTCCTCTTACTTCTAGTCACGCTCTTACTGACTTTGGTTTATAACGTTGGATAGACAGTCAAAGCTTGCAGCCTTTGTACTTCCTGTAGGAGTTGAGATATTCCTAAGTCATGAGGATTATAAAAAAGTTCAGGGCTAAATGAGTTTGCATTGGATGGGTATACGGCATTTGAGAGAAAAGTACGTGGACCCATATACTCACGAGTGATGTCTTTGGAGGAAGTATGTGGAATGAGCGCTATGCGGGAGACGAATACATATATGGAACTGAGCCAAATTCGTTTCTTGCCGAATATGTCGATTTGTTAGTTGGCCCTGTTCTGTCCTTAGCGGAGGGAGAGGGTCGAAATGCTGTTTTTCTTGCCTCACAGGGATTGGAAGTCCATGGGGTCGATGGATCTGAAGTGGGGCTTGCGAAAGCACAAGCGTTGGCTAAGTCAAAAGGCGTAACAATCAAAACAGAAGTCATGAACCTTGAAATTTTTGAGCCTGTAGAGGGTTGTTATGGTTCGGTTGTGTCGATTTTCGCGCATCTTCCGAGTGCCAGGAGACAAAGGCTGTATCCGTTCGTGGAGCGATGCCTGAAACCCGACGGCATCATACTTTTTGAAGCCTACACCGAAGCTCAGCTTGCTTGTGATACTGGAGGGCCAAAGGATCCTGATATGTTGATGACATTTGCGAAGGTTGAATGTGAGTTTCCAAACTTTGAGCCGATTCTTTTGCGAGAACTAGAACGAGACGTATCCGAGGGAAAATACCACACGGGCATAGCATCAGTCGTACAATTTATAGGTAAAAAGAAAGCCTAGGAAGCATTGCCGCGGACTAGCTGCTAAATGCGGAGTGAGGTCATAGAGCAACTTTACCTAGGCCAAGACAAATGTATTCGAATACCCAATTCGTTTCCATGGTCTCAAAGGTATTATTCCGACTTGGTCTATTGAATTGCATGTTTCCTCGGCAGCAACAGGTACCCGAGTGTCCCATCGCAAGAATCGGATTGAAAAATAGGAGACCATGATTGAGAATAGAGTCAGCCATGTACTGAGAGGCAGGCCAAATGACTCTAGCCAATATTCAAAAACAATCCAGAGACTATGAGCGTATCGAACTAGCCATCCATAATCTTGAAGAGATGGCTATCCAGCAACCTGATCTTAAAAGGCTTGCTGCGAGCCTGAGGCTGAGCGAATTTCATTTTCAGCGAATGTTTAGCCGGTGGGCCGGTGTGAGCCCCAAACGATTTTTGCAATTTCTGACACTCAATCATGCCAAGTCAGTCTTGACCAAATCCGAGTCTCTTCTTGACGCCACATTCGAATCCGGACTGTCCAGCGTCAGTCGGCTTCACGATCTGTTTTTTCAGTGCGAAGCCG
>JBMYWX010000311.1:0-3424 GCA_049607825.1 Nitrospirales bacterium | reverse complement strand
CCAGAAAACTGGGTTCTTCCAATTGGTTGTACGGCACAGGAGGATAAAAATATGAGTAGTACTATGAATGTAATGGATTGTTTCAGCATTAGCGTACCTCTACATGTCAAAGATTCGAAAGCAAATAACGAACGCCTGTCATTCTATGTCCTTTTTTTAACAGGGGTCAATGCATGTGCATCGTCTTACTTCCATGCCCTGTTGTTATGTCGTATGTCGGATGCTTTTGGGTTTTGGTTCACGGATTTGGGGATGTCGCTGAACGAATGATTGTGGACTGTGCACGGAGGGCCTCAAGACTCGTACGAATCTCTGACGGGTCATTGGTCGGAATCTTCAGCTTGTATGCCCCGTCTGTTGATGGGCCGCTGATGATTTGGGCCTGAAGGGGTAAGAGTAATGCTTGGATTTCCCCTTGTGTTGTGGTTTCTGTGAAGACCACCTGGAGTTGTGTCGATGGTGAGGAGCTTTGGGGGATTCCTCGAGAGATGACTGGCCCTCGATCTATGTGGTCTGGGTTTCCATCAAGATTGGTCAAGAGTAATGCTGATTGGCCAATGATGAGAATGGTGGCGAAGACGGGAACCCACGGGACGGCAAACAGCGATTGCAGCCACTCTCCGATTTGGCTCCATAGGCTGGAGTCATGTAACGGAACTGGGGCCGCGGCCTGTGGTGTGGAAGCTTTTTCTTCTCGAATCCTGGCCATGACCTGTGTAAGTACAGTCGACGACGGGCCTTCTCGTTCGCTGACTGCGGCTTTCAGGGCTGCCTTGGTCTGTTTCATCTCTTGTAATTCCGTCTGACAGGCTTCGCAATGATGTAAATGAGTTTCTACGTCAAGTCTCTCTTGACGATCCAAGGTATCTGCAAGATACCAGGGAAGCAGTGCTGCTTGAGGGTGAGTCGTAGGATTTAGTGCTTCAGGTTCATTCATAGCATGGTCTCGTGAAAGCCTAACCCTTGCATCTGGCCTTTGAGTTGTTGTTTTGCATAAAACACTCGGGTTTTGACGGTATTTAATGGGATCTCTAATAATGCTGATATGTCCTGATAGGATAATTCTTCAAAAAATGCCAAATGAAGAATTTCACGATGATCAGAAGAAAGATCTTGCATTGCTAAATTGGTTAATTTCGCCAAGCCTTTTTGTTGAGCCTTTTCTTCCGGACCGTCGCTCCTATCAACCGTCTCAGCGGCATCGTCTAAGGAGACCGAACGTTGCCGTTGCGTGGATTCCTTTCGGATGGCATCAATGGCTTTATGATGGGCAATGCCAAAGAGCCACGTTGAGGCTTTTGACGTACCTCGAAATGTTCCTGCACCTTTCCACGCGGCAACCATTACTTCCACCATCGTTTCTTCAGTCAGCGTTGGGCTTCCGAGCATACTGATTAAATATTGAAAAATACGCTTTTCATAGCGATGATATAATACTTGAAAGGCTTCCTCATCCCCTTTGCCAGTGAGTGTGATCAAATCTTGATCACTAGTATTCTGTAAGTTAGTCGCTGCCATAAGACGAGATGTTCAATGGACTTTTAGAAATACGACCTTAATATAGAGGTCACGCAACATATGCCCTCTAACACATTTTGCGACAAGCCTCAAGGGAAGTTCACGGTTGAACTATTTTGCCTTTCGATCAGACTAACGATGTGATGCACGCTTGAGAGTTGATCAAATGATGATTAGACTACTAAACAATAACATTTTCAAGTTTTTCGAGAGGTCCACTATGAACATTCAAACGACACATGCATTCAAGGGGTATTTGGTCATATTGTGCTTACTGTGCGTGGCCCAGAGCTTGGCCTGGGTCGGTCCTGCCTTGTCGCAGCCGGCATCTTCAGATCCGGTTCGCCGGGCGCTGCTTATTGGAATTGGTAAGTACCAAGGCTTGCCCCGACTCCCTGGGTCCAAAAATGATATTAGCTTGGTACACCAGGTGCTTCAGACACGATATGGATTTGCAGAAAAGAATATGCGGATTATGCGAGATGAAGAGGCGACACGGACGAACGTCTTATCAGCGCTCAAGCAATTTGTTTCAGAGGTCGGCCCAAATGACATTGCCTATATTCACTATTCTGGTCATGGGTCACAAGTCGAAGATGTGAATGGTGATGAAGTTGGTGATCAATTGGATGAAACCATTGTTCCACATGATGGTAGAACAGATGGGGTGCCCGATATCACGGATGATGAACTCGAAGCCATTTTCTCGAAGCTGAAAACGAAAACCGCAATCGTGGTTCTAGATTCTTGTCATTCTGGTACCGCGACTCGTGGGCTAGAAGTTCGTGTGCGGTCTATTCCACGGGACACGCGAGTGGCGCTATATAAAAACTCTGCGGTGCGGACGCGGGCGATTGTTCCTTTGGCTTCTGCTCGCTATGTGTTGATGAGTGGGGCGGCTTCGAATGAAGAGGCCCTCGATGGTCCTGTGGATGGTCGTTATCATGGGTTTTTCACTCATTCACTCTTTAAGAGTCTTCAGTCAGCAGAACCGGGAGCTTCGGCATCAGAGGTTTTTGCAGGAGCCAAGCAAGAACTGAAGCGAATTCAAAATCAATTTGGACGTTCGAGTATGCCTGAACCACAACTCGAAGCTCCTAAGGGGCGATTGGCACAGCCGCTTTTTGTTCAAGCCAGAAGTGTTCGTCAGGCTACGGAAGAGTCACAAACGGCCGAGGCGCGACGACCTTGGGTGGGGGTGATCAATCAAGGAAAGGGGAAAGTTGTCTTATCCAAGGCTGTGGAACTCGGAGGTGGGATAGGATCGGTGTGGGGCATTTATCCAAATGGAGAAACTGTCTTTAATCCTGGAAATGCTAAAGCCTTTGCGAGAGTTGTCAAAGTTCAAGGAACCCATTCCTTGGGAACTGTTGAGCCTCAAGGAATTTCAATCCCTGGCGGGTCGCGGGCCACATTGCTCGTGTCTGCTCCACCATCAGGCGGAATTCCTGTGCGTCTCCGCAGCGTTGATCAAGCAAATCAGGCGTGGTTGAAGGACGCCCTGCAAAAACGGTTAGGAGATGTTGAGATTGTTGGCGAAGGGACCTTTGCTCGATTTGTGGTCGATGTGAAAGGGAAGAACCTTCATGTTTACAGTGCCGATGCAGCAAAAGAAATTGCCGCATTGCCGGCCTCTCGAGCCGCGAATTCAGTTGATTCTTTGGCCCAAGTGCTGACGCAATCGCGTAATGCTTCTAATCTTTTGGCTATGGAAAATCCAGCCACGCGAATGAATTTGGATGTGCGTGTGGTTCAGGTAAGTGATCGCGGGATTGCGGTGGTGAGTGACCGAATGGAAGCTCCCTCCTACCGTATCCGTCGTTCAGGTACCCCCCGCACATTGACGAATAGTTTGCAATTGGAAATTTCAACGGATACCGATAGCTATATTACGATTATGGATGTA
>JBMYWX010000310.1:0-3520 GCA_049607825.1 Nitrospirales bacterium | reverse complement strand
ATTATTGAATTTGGCTCACTCATCCAAGCTCAAGCGGTGGTGACCAATGTGGGCAGAGAAGGCGGAAACTTGGCCTCACGTGATCTTAAGACGGGTCAAGATCTCTTGGATCTATTAGCGGCCTCTAGCACGCCACTAGATTTTCAAGGGACCCCTGAACGCTACAAGATTTATATTGCCAAAGCGAATGCCGCAACAAACGATACGGAAGAGCCGACCTGTACGGTGCAAGAGAATGGGATGTTGAGTGGGATCGGGGTGAACTCGCCGGCAGTGTTACCGAACTGTGGGTTGACGGATGAGTTATATGCGTATTTGGCCTATGATGCCACGCAGGGGGCGGCGGCCCTTTCACAGTTCACGATCGTGAAGATCTATTATGCGCATGAGCCGGTGACGCCCTTAGCCAATGTAATTGGGCATGTCGGATCGGGTAGTGGGGCAGGCATTCTGAACTTTGACATGCCCGATGCAGATGGGCTGCATATCCCGGATTCGTTACTTATTGGGACCACCGCGATTTTCTAAGTCTGGAACCACGATAGGATGGGCAATTGATTGTGTAGTTGAAGGAAAGTCAATGTGGAGACAAATAGTCGTGGTGAGCATTCTTGAAATTTATAGATGAGTGAATTTCATTTCATGGAGAACGCTATGAGAGAATCACATTTATTAGGACAATATTCGTTCAACAAGCAACGTGGCTCGTTTTTAATCATAACTGCGGTCTCGCTTGTAGCGGTATTTGGCATGTTGGCGTTGGGTGTCGAAGTGGGGCGTTGGTATATTGTGAAGGCAGAGCTTTCTAAGACAGTTGATGCAGCTGTTCTTGCGGGAGCCAAGAATTATTCCAATCCATATTTAGATCAAGAAGTCTTTGTTCATGAAATGGCCATAGCGAATTATGTCCCTGGATTTATGGGGACCGAGGGGACCCCAATCTTTACCGTAACATTAGAAGATCCAGGGAAAGTGTTTATGACAGCTAGCGTGAATGTTGTCAATACGGTGAGCAGAGTCCTAGATATTTCTCAGCCCTCTTCGGGAAAATTTGATAAAACAACTGTAGGAAGTTTGGGAGCTGCACAGTTACGAAAATCAGAAGTCGTCTTAGTCCTCGACCGGTCTGGCTCAATGCGAGGGGATCCTATTTCGGATTTGAAATCTGCGGCGATTGGATTTTTAGATAATTTTGACAAAATGGAAGATCATAATAAGTTTGGACTTATAACCTTTGCTTCTGGAGTGAACGTCGATTACTCGGTTGATCACTATTTTTATACACCTATGGTTTCGGCCGTAAATAATATTTCAGCTGATGGATGGACCAATGTTGAAGATGCTCTCCAGCATGCTGAAAGCGAAGCAGGCTTTACAGATCAGGTAGGATTGCCAGGCGATAAAAAGCTTGAGCAGTTTTTAATTTTCTTTTCAGATGGGAATCCGACGGCTTTTCGAGGGCAGTTTACGCGAAATGGCCACGCCTATGATGCAGTGGTGAGTCAAAGCTCAAATTCAACGGCGACATTATATGATCCTGAGCAATTGCATCAGTCCCTCATTATTGCAGGAACCTCGGTGCATGCATTTCAGACTGGGGACGGACTATCAGGTGCAATTTCAACTTGTGGGACTCAAACGTTGTCTACTAAATGGGATATATTGGCTGATGCTACTTATGGAATTCATACCTATGCACCCCTTTCCGGAAATCATCCTCAACAGTGTGGTCTTGACTCAGGGCATATAGGGAATTATGTCAAGCAGACAGCTAAGTCATTAGCGATGGCTCGTGCTCAATTACTTAAGAGCAAAGGTGTAAAGATTTATACGATTGGTCTAGGTGATGTGGATCAAGCATTTCTTGGTGGAATTTCAAGTGGAGAAGGCTTTCAATACTACACTCCTTCATCAGATGAGCTACAGGGATTATTTCAGAAAATTGCGAATGACTTAAAATTACGCCTTATTATCTAATCCATTCAGACATATTACCGGCTTCCTGTATCTATAAGAGTTAAGGCGCCTCTCTTTCACCGTCAGCCGTCTCAGTCGTTAGGATTGAGACGGCTGCTTGGGTTTGAGATCGCTGAGGAGCTAACAGCCTAGTGCGGTCGAGGGCTGTCAGTAGAATTAACAGTGGCCGTTGTGAGCAGATGCAGCGCAGTCGTCGGACTTGGGTGTTGTTGTCAGCCGGTGATACGGCCATGGCCGTGCGGGAGTGGGGGGGGAACTAACATGTTCCGGCTAGCGCCCTGCTCGTGAATCGTGAGCCTTGCTCATGATTCGTTGCTGTTGTTGTCAGACGGTGGAGAAGAGTCGGAAGGCTCTGTCATTGTAGTTAACAGGGCGCTGGTTTCAACGCGCGTGCAGAGAGGAGGCGCAACAAGAGAGAAGGGTGATCAGAGAGACAGAACGGCCCGAAAGGCGTACCAGAAATGGCGTCCTCGCGAAGTGGCATTTCCCTTGCTCTATTCTAGACTCATGAACACGGGAAACACCAACCAGACACTTCAACCGGGGGGACACACTATGAACAACATCACTACCTTCATCAATGACGAACAAGGCGCAACCGCATTGGAGTATGGATTATTAGCCGCATTGATTGGCGCCGTGATTTTAGGCGCCGTGCAAACTATGGGTAATGTGATCAGCACGACGTTTAACACCATCTCCAGCAACATGACCGCCGCCAGCTAACGGAGTGTGGATCGTATTGAGGTTTGCCTGGGTACCGGAGAGTGTGGGCACCGGTCAGATCCAGGCTGCTGAATAACAGACACTCATGCACCATGCTCGTGATGAGGGACCCCCGTGCAGTGGGAGCCCCCCTCCCGCTGCCAGCCGTTTTACTCCTGAGGAGTAAGACGGCTGTTTGGTCTTGAGCTGTTTCGTGCTTGTGATGAGGGACTCCCGTGCAGTGAGAGCCCCTCTCTCGCCGGTGTGCTCGTAGAAGCTGGCTGTCAGTGTAGTTAACGATGTCAGTAGAGAGAGGATACGGCGTAGTCCTCGGGTTTGGCCGTTGTTGCTGGGGGTTGATGTCGAGACGGTCATGGCAGAGTGGGCGAACGCGGACACATTCGGGCTTGTGCCTTGTGGGTGAATCGTGTGGCTTGGTCGTGGTTCGTGGCTCTTGTATCAAGACTGTGGTGGGCCGTGCGATGGTCCTGTCATGTTGGTTAACAGAGCAGGCTAGGGGGGAAGGGGCTGACGAAGGACAAGAACGACAAGGGAGGAGTACGAGAAGGCGTGAACAATCAGCAAGGTGAGGGAGTGAGCGCCATAGTCTGGAGTGGCATTCCCCTTGCTCTAATCTAGACTGATGAACACGGGGACGACCAAACAGACATTTCAATCGGGGGGGGACGGATCATGGTGAAACATACCTTACAATCAGACAAAGGCATAGCGACGGTTGAGTTCTCAGCAATTGCGGTCATCTTGTTAACTCTAGTCTTTGGTATTATTGAATTTGGCTCACTCATCCAAGCTCAAGCGGTGGTGACCAATGTGGGCA
>JBMYWX010000309.1:0-3527 GCA_049607825.1 Nitrospirales bacterium | reverse complement strand
ACACCACCTCCTGTTGCTGAAGGATACTGTGGTGCACTTCGGGTTAGAATACGGGCATTTTATCCGAAGAATGGATCTGAAAAGTCAAACACGGATTGTGTTGAGTGGGTGAAGGAGGAGGCCAATTGATCGAATAAGACAATAACAGATCTACCTTATTATCTTGACAGGTTCGGTATGAATTCATACAGTAAAAGTATGAAAGCGATCGTCTCGGAAAAAGGGCAAATCACCATTCCTAAGCCACTACGCGAACGTCTTGGCTTGCATGCGGGAGAAGTCCTAAATTTTCAAGAAAAAGAAGGAAAACTTGTTGCCACAAAAACGCCAACGTCTGATCCCGTCGACGCGTTTTTTGGTATTCTTAAAAGTAAACGAAAGACTGATCAGATCATCAAAGATCTTCGAGGGGAGCCAGATCCCCGATGATTACGGCCGTTGATACGAATGTGCTGATCGATATTTTCGGCGCAGATCCTATGTACGGGATACGATCGAACGAAGCGTTTCGCTCACGTGTCCAGCAGGAGCATTAATTGCCTGTGACGTCCTGTGGGCAGAAGTAATCGCCCTGTTTCCGACTGTGGCGATCGCACGAAAAGCTCTCACGGAATTAGGTGTAGGATATTCACCTTTAGAAATCGATGCAGCCCTACAAGCCGGACGCCTTTGGAAAGCGTACAGGGCCAAAGGTGGCAAACGAACTCGCATGGTTGCCGATTTCCTTATTGGTGCACATGCCCTCCACCAAGCTGATGCCCTCTTAACACGAGATCGAGGGTTTTATCGAGCTGGAATGGCCTCTTTAAAAATCATCGATCCTTCTCACTAACGACCCTCCTCAATCAATTCGTCCCACTTGTGCAGAGAGAACCACACTTACGATTTGACGGCAAGTCCATTATCCTTGCTTAGCAGAAGGTGGTGTATGGAAAAACGCTATCGTCATCTTGATCAGAAGAAACGGTCACTCATCTAATCTATGGATGCGGCAAAAAGTTGCGTCCGCTGTGAGAAATCGCTCGCCGCTTGCGGCTAAATCATACGAGTATTAGTCGGGAACTCTGCCGCAATCCCTGGTAATGACGAACCCTTCGCTTGTGAAGACCGGATGGGACTCTCACGAAGGAAAATGCGGATTAGTTATATGGAAGGTATGTAAGAACTCTGGCTGGACAACGTAATAACAGACTTACCCCTCTATTTTTCTGATGTCTGTCAATTCCTAGCCACCTTAACAAATAATTCCGGTCTCATTTTCCATAGGTTTTCTTGAAAATATTATGGTATGATTTATTCATACCCATCAAGAAAATGGAGGAATGAGAACATGGGAACTGCGGTAAAAAAGACCATTTCGTTGCCACCCGATCTTGCCAGAGAGGCGGAGGTCGTAGCCGAGTCCCGTGGCACAACCGTCAGCGGAGTGATCCAAGAAGCCTTGCGCCAATCACGTGCAACACGACTGAAAAAGGGACTCAGGCAAGTGCAGGGGTATTGGAGTGGTATCGCAAAACAAAAAGGCCTATTACGCGAAAAAGATCTTGAACGATTTCTCAAGCCGTGAGAGTCATATTCGATACCAATATCCTCATTTCGGCTTTCTTGTTTCCAGGCGGACAAGGAGAAGCCGCCCTACTAAGAATTGTAGAGGGACGCGATCAACTCATACTTTCAATCCCAATCCTGCATGAACTCTTAGAAGTCTTAGCACGAAAGTTTAGTCATGATCAGGAAGAGCTCGCACACATGGCCGTCTATCTTGAAGAACTGGCTGAATTCGTTCAACCTCGAGTACGACTCACGATCCTTGATGATGACCCCGACAATCGAATCTTAGAATGTGCAATCACTGGCAAAGTCAATGCCGTGGTCACCGGAGATCGCGCGATTCTTCGATTGAAAGAGTATCAAGGCATTCGCCTCCTCTCGCTTAAAGATTATCTGACCCTCTCATAAAACATCCTTCTTGCGCTCAATGCTTGAGGGCACTGTTCATGCAAATCAAGAAAAGGGGACTGTCCCCTTTATCAAGGAATGACATTGGCTTGACAATGCAATAACAGACTTGACCCCTTTACTACGCCACATCGGTTCCGTTGTTACTCCCACCTGTATAGCTCCACGAGAACGTCAGCGTTGATCCTGGCAGCACACTCCCAGAAGCTGGAGTGATCGAGGTCGAAGGCGTTCTGCTATGGGAAACCAGATGGACTAGTGGATTGCGGGGGTCGTTTCACGCTGTAGTTCTTCAGGGATAAAACTGGACCTTGCTTTCTAAGTTAAATCAAAGCTTTGCGAATGTCGTCCGCGTTTTCATGCCATCTGTAGTTTTCTGCCAGCGGTTCACCATTTGTGCGTGAAAATGCTTTATGCCATGGTATTGGGCTGGGAAGTAAACAGAAGGTGAGAACGTAGCGCGGGCCCTTGGTTGGGAGAATTCCTGAGTGGAGGATCTGAGACGGTTCAAACAGAATCCCATCACCTGGTTTCATTTCCCATTCCAACGGGTTGAAGTCGATGTGGTGCTGCTTAGCAAGTTGTGCTAGATCTGATTGTCTTGCGTCGACAGGGCCAAATAAGTAACCCGTTTTAGCGAATGCTGCGGTCGTTGAACGATCGAGGAAATCTGTATTTCCGCCATGTTCATCAGTGCCATTTAAATAGACCAATAATTTAATGTGACAACTCGGTCCTTTGTCGCAGTGCCAAAGGAATGAACGGCGAGCTTGGGGTGAGGGGATGGTGCGAAGAAAGGTATGCCAATAAATACAATAGGCACTCTTGAAGTATCTTTTTAGTTTTTGGTCTAACGTCTGCGTGAAGATTTTTTCAAAGAGTGTCGTAATAAAATTTCTATCCGGTACCGTGAGTATTTCAGAGTAGTCAATGTTTTCCTTTTGCACAGATGAGTTTGACGTAGTAAGAATTGCCTTGAGTGCGTCAGATGCCGTTCGTTCCTCTAGCGCTTGTATGTGTTCAATGCCACATTGTATGAGCGCATCATCTGTTTCGTCGTCAAGGGTTTGTTCGTGGAACGTTTTGCAATGCTCATGGAAGGCCCGATATCCACGTTCTTCATCGTATATGGTAAAAACCGTCTCTTTTCGTGATGGGTCTAGCGATGAATTTTTTCGAAAAGTATCGAGGAACTTACGAACCGTAATCATACTGACTCATGTTTAAAGTGTAAATTCTTAACTCTTTTTAATTTTCGCTAAACCTTCTAGGTTGTCACTCTAATTAGATTTGTCTTCAAGGGATCTAACTTGATTGGTTTAGGAAATTTCAAAAGGTGACAGAAGACCTGGACCTTTTGTTCCAGTTCTGTGTGATTTAAGTTTGGAAAGCGTTGTTCTTGGAAGGCTTTGCTATACCGAAGCTTTCCAGTAATTCGTTTGAATTTCTTTGTAGCGTGTCGCATGATAGCTTGGCCGAGTGGTTTTATTCTTGACCGACGGTCTTTCTTTGACAGTGAGCCGTCTTTATGCATGGTGTCAATTAAGTCCACTATGCGTTCACAGGCC
>JBMYWX010000308.1:0-3531 GCA_049607825.1 Nitrospirales bacterium | reverse complement strand
CGGAAGTAGAAGAAGCTGTGTTGTCGGCCTTGCGTGCGCACGAGTCCCTTACGATTGAAGAGCTTATTGGCCTGGTTCCCCATTTTCGTAGGGGAGAGGCTTTAAAAGTGTTGAGTCAACTATTAGGAGAAAATACGCTTGAATTGGAAAATCAGCAAGGGCAATTAAAAGTTTTGTTTGTTAGACAATTGGAAACCACGAGATTTATAGATGGCTGGAAGACGAAAAAGTCGCAGAATGAACAGGAGTTAACATGTTCGTAACATTGCCGTTACATCCTAGAAATACTGCCTCTCTATAATTATTCACGAGTTGGAAAGGAGATAAATCATGCACCAATCGCTATTCATGAATCGAAATGTTATCGCACCTTCGGTAACGCCGGGTCCAAAGAAACTTGTGATTCTCGCAATTGCTGGATTTGTATCTTGGGTAGTCGTTGCCTTTTTAGGTATGTGTTTTCTCGTCATTTTTGGTGCAGCGAACGATGTTTGGGCTGGAAATGATTCTATGACAGATCCAAACTGGAAATCATATACCCGAGTCAGTGGGGTTTCAGGAAACGTCAATAGTATTGGGTCGGATACGCTCAATAATTTGATGACTCTGTGGGCAGAGGGATTTAGGAGGCAATATCCCAACATTAAAATTCAGATCGAAGGGAAAGGTTCGAGTACAGCTCCACCAGCGTTGATTGAAGGAACTGCACAATTGGGTCCGATGTCTCGGAAGATGAAAGGTAAAGAGCAGGACAAGTTTGAAGCGAAATTCGGATATAAAGCCACCGCCTTTCCTGTCGCTATTGATGCGTTAGCCGTCTATGTCAATAAAGACAACCCTATTGAGGGGATGACCATGGAACAAGTCGACGCGGCATTTTCTAAAACGCGGCGAAGAGGTCATCACAAAGATGTGAGTAAATGGTCAGATCTAGGTGTGAATGGTGCCTGGAAAACCACACCCTTAAGTCTCTATGGAAGAAATTCCGCATCAGGAACCTATGGGTTTTTCAAAAAGAAGGTACTGAAGAATGGAGACTATAAAGATCGGGTGAAAGAGCAGCCTGGGTCTGCATCAGTGGTACAAGGAGTGACGAAAGATCGTGCCGGGATGGGATACAGCGGTATCGGATATATGACCTCCGGTGTTCGAGCAATTCCATTGGCTGCTAAGAAAGGAAAGCCATTCGTCGAGCCCACATTTACCAATGCTGCCCAAGGGGCCTATCCATTAGCTCGATTTCTCTATGTGTATGTGAATAAATCTCCTGGGAAACCATTACCTCCTCTAGTTCAAGAATATCTTAGATATATTTACAGTAAAGAAGGTCAAGCGGTTGTGATCAAGGATGGCTATTTTCCGCTTTCCGCTGCAGTCATTGAGTCCCAGAGTAAACATTTTAAGTAATACAGAGGTTTATGAAGTCGCTTTGAGAGGTCTTCTAAGGAAAGACCCCTCGTGATTCTTTACATCTGTCGTCGATATCCTCACACGTCTCATGCCACTTCCAGATCTTTCTGTACGTATTGATGATCCTTCTCCATCGTCTCGCACAAAGACGGTGCTCCTCTCACGAGGGCGCGCTCATAGAAGACTTCGTGCAGTAGCTGATCGTATTGCGGCAGGGGTTGTTTGGGTTGGAGGGTTAGCAACAATTGTTAGTATTATGGGTATCTTTGTCTATCTATTGCTTGAAGTCATCCCATTGTTTGTGGACCCTGTAGTCGAATTGCAATCAAGTTTTTTCTCTAAACGTATTGCCCAAGACTCTCAAATTTCCTCCGTAGTAGGCATTGATCAATATCAAGAAGTCGCCTATCTCATTCAAAACGGCCGCGTCAGATTTTATCAGGTTCCTAATGGGAGTCCTATTGCTCTAGAAGAAGATCTGAACTTTTCAAGTCATCATGTGATGGTTGTTGCGCGGTCTCATGGTCGCGGACATCATTTCGCATTTGGAACTGATGATGGACATATCGTGCCAGTTGATATTGAGTTGACACCGACATTTCAGAATGACATCCGTACCGTCATTCCGACATTGACCAAAGGAGAACCTGTTCTGGTCGACCCCACTCAGACTGGGATTGCCCGGTTAGCCTATCAAGAAACTGATGAGGGAATGGCCGTTGTGGTGCTCACTCAATCAGGGGAGCTGTGGTTGACGAAAAGTGGAGAAATGGAAGGGTTGATGCTATCAGATGAACCTGTGCTGATACAGAACCTGATCTCCAAGTATCCAGTTGATGGAGCAACAGCATTACTCTTGGACAGTCTTGGTGAAACTGTCATGTTAGGGGCAAAGGATGGTCAATTATTACAGTGGAGTATACAAGACCCGACTGAGCCAGAAATGATTCAGGCTTACAAACTTTCAGATAGGGACGATTTTATTACGGCCTTGGCTTTTCTCATAGGAGATCAAAGCCTTGCCGTTGGGACAAACCAAGGACGAGTCTCTGTGTGGATGCCAGTTCCGAATGTCGGACGACAGGGAACGCCACTGTATCAGGAAATTCGGGAATTCGCTTCACATCAAGGCCCTGTCACCAATATTTCTCCTTCTCGACGGGATAAAGGATTTGTCTCGGCTGACTCAACTGGGGAGGTCTTTCTTCATCATTCTACATCTACCCAGACCCTATTGCGGGTGAAGGCAAGTGATACCTCAATTCAGGGACTCATGTTTGCGCCAAAAGCCAATGGAGTTGTGACCTTCGATGCTGAGGGGCAACTTCATTCAGTAGAGATGAATAGTCCTCATCCAGAAATTACGGCACAAGCGCTGTTCCGTCCGGTGTTGTATGAAGGATATGCAGAATCAAAGCATATATGGCAGTCATCAAGTGGGTCAGATGATTTTGAACCAAAGTTTGGTATGTGGCCGCTTATCTTTGGGACACTTAAGGGAACGATCTACGCGATGTTCTTAGCTGTACCCCTGGCGGTCATGGGGGCGGTGTATACAGGAATGTTTATGAGTCCGCGATTACGAGGTGTGATCAAACCTATGGTTGAAACTATGGCCGCGTTACCTTCTGTCGTGCTTGGGTTTCTGGCAGGTTTGTGGCTTGCTCCTCTCCTGGAAGAAATTTTTCCGGCAGTCGTTGGCATGATGATTTTCATGCCCCTAACGGTGGCATTAGCTTGCGTGTCTTGGCAAGCCGTTCCCAGGTCAATTCAAACTCGAGGGCAGTCAGGTATTGATTTGGCGGTGTTGACTGTTGTGGTGTTGGCCACCGCCATTGGTTGTTTGATGGCAAATCACTCGCTTGAATCATGGCTATTTGGTGCTGACTACAAGGGATGGTTACAGTCTGTTTTTGGTCTGCAATATGACCAGCGAAATGCCCTAGTGATCAGTTTGGCGATGGGATTTGCGGTCATTCCTATTATTTTCAGTATTTCCGAAGATTCGATTGCAAATGTACCGAAGCATCTCATTGCAGGATCATTGGCCATGGGCGCGACTCAATGGCAAACGTTGACAAAGCTAGTCTTGATTTCAGCAAGCCCAGGAATATTTTCTGC
>JBMYWX010000307.1:0-3540 GCA_049607825.1 Nitrospirales bacterium | reverse complement strand
CATCAGACCGCGGAGGACGCCCACAGGTTTACATTATGGATGCCGACGGCTCCAACGTCCGTCGCTTAACCTATGAAGGTGATTATAATGCGGCTCCAACATGGTCCCCCCATGGCGATTGGATTGCATTTGTGTGTAGAATTTCAGGAGAAGGCTTCAAGCTTTGTCGAATGACGCCAGACGGGAAACAACTCGTTCAAATAACCTCTGGGCGTAGTATTGACGATTCGCCATCGTGGGCTCCTAATGGTCGACATCTTGTTTTTAGTTCGATCAGAGGAGGAAAAAGCCATATTTATATCATCAATAGTGATGGCACAGGGTTAGAGCAAGTAACATCTGGTGGAACACACCACAGTTCCCCAGCCTGGTCACCGTTGTGACCGTTTTTCAGTAATCGGAGTGAATTTCAGCAAAAGGAGTACAGCTTATGCGAATGTATCAAACATCGTCGGTCATGCTAATTTTAGGCATTCTGTTGGTTATAAATGCAGGTTGTGGCAGAAAACACCTTCACGTATCAACAATGTCAGGAGCTCCTGGTGAAGAAGAGTTAGCCTTGGGCCTTAATGACTCTGGAGATCAAAGTGGACTTGGTGCTAGCACGGATCTTGACGAGAATGGGCTTGGAAATCAAGAAGACGAATCTACAAGCTCATCAACAGACGACCTTGAGCCACTCGACTTTACTCATGATGTCATACCTCCCCCCCCCGCAGTGGACTCTCAAACTGATAGTGACCTATTAGCTGGATTAGATGCCGGGACGGGTACTGGAACAAGCTCCATTAATAACCCTCGTGATGGATTTGAAACACCGGGCCAGGAAATTCAATCACAATCTCAGTCATTAACTCCCTTAGACGGAGCAAACAACTTAAATCGTGATGGGGGTTCCGAAAATCTCCCTCCTCTCACAGCATTTAATGATACGGATGATTCAATCTCAGGGAATGGGCCAGGCCTATACTCTGATCTTCCGATCGAACAGATTCCTGGAAATATTGCTATTGCCAAAGCCGAACCTTCTGAAGCAATTCGGGAACAACTTGATAAGATGCGAGCCGAAGAAAAAGCAGCCCTCGATGACGAACTCAATGATGTCTTTTTTGAATTTGACAGTTGGAACCTCACGGCAGAGGGACGGGAAGCTCTCAATCACGGAGCCGATTGGCTTAATAAAGAGAATAAGTCAAAATTGTTAGTTGAAGGGCATTGTGATTCAAGGGGCACCCAAGCCTATAACCTTGTCCTCGGGAAAAAGCGGGCCGGTGCTATTCGTGATTACCTTGTGGAATTGGGTATTACCCAGGACAGGGTGGCGATTATTTCGTACGGACAAGATAAGCCATTTTGCTCAGACTCCACTGAAGTATGCTATCAGCTAAACCGTCGAGGACATTTACTTGTTCAAAACCCTTAAAGTGACCAAAGCGTGGAGTAAGAGAAACTCATGATCAACAGGATAACGACCAAGCCTTTATCTCATCGATGTATCCCCAGACCTTATGCCTTTTTAGCAGGTCTGGGGGTAATATTTTTGGCGCTTCTCTTTTCTGGATGTGTGGCTCAAAAGGCTGACCTTGCGGCAGTTCAAAAGGATTTGGAAGACCAGATAAAACTGATCAACCAAGAAAAACAAGATCTTGCAGGAATTATATCTAAAAACCGTGAGGACGCAGAATCGCTGCAAACCCAACAAAACGCTGCGATGAAAGATTTATTTCGCGCACGTGCGGAAATTAAGCAAGAACTTAAAGCCCTACGAGAGGCTGACCTGACCACCTTGACCGGAGATATTGATGAAGTCAATTTTCGGATGACGAAGATTCGACAAGATCTAGATGCCCAGATGGCGCAAACAAATCCGCGAATTGAAGCCTTAGAAACGCACGTTGACGAACAAGCCGCCACACTGACTAAGCAAGACGCAAGTCTTACCTCAAACCAAGAACAACTCACAACATTGGTCCAACAGATTGATCAAGATAGCGAGATACGCAACCAGCAAATGTCCGATTTTCAAACGTCCCTCACATCGTTCAAGGAATCAATGGCTAGCCTAGGCAGTCAACTTGTTCAGGAAACTGAACGAGCCAATCAAGCCGACACGGGAATGCGAGGCCAATTAGATGAAAAAATAGACGGACTAGTCAGCACCATCGCCAGCCTCGAAAGCCAACAAACATCTCTAGAGGCAGATATACAAACGCAGAAAACCAATCTGCAGGACGTTTCGACTTCTATTGGCCAAATTCGTGGAGCACTCGAAGAGTCTGGAACGTTAGTAGGGGGACAAGTCACAACGATTGAAACTAGCCTGACTCAACTCGAAACCCATGTAAATTCACTGACTGAAAAATTGAATGCTGACACACAAGCCTTACGGGCCTATCTGGAAGAAGATGTCAAAACGAGCATTAATTCCATGACCGAAACCGTAGCTAATCAACAGCGTCCACTTGTGGCTCGCATAGATACTCTGCAGGGCCAACTTCAGGGACTAGAATCACAGTCACAGGCAGAAGTTTCACACGTTCAAGACTTATCGCAATCCGTACTCGCGCTTAAAGAAAAGCAAGAATTTGTGGGTGGGCTGTTAGGTGAACGAGGCGATAAATTCATGCAGGAGTCGGGTCGTTTAACCGAACGACTTAATCTCATGGAGGCACATCAGTCGGAACTTACCCAAAAAATGGATTCTAATACTCAAGGGACAGCCAATCACCTAGCAGAGGTCAACACTAGCGTTGCGTCAGTAACGCAAGCCCTTGAAAATACCACTGAGGCACTTGCGACTCGCCTTGATAGTCAAGAACAACAAATCACTACCCTCTCAAGTTCCCTCCAAGCCATTCAGCAAGTGAAGGGAGATCTGGAATCGAATCTTTCCGCAATGCAATCGACAACTCAATCTACAAATGAAATTAGACAAGCGTTGCAACAGCTAACCACAAGACTCCAAGATCTTGAAGTTCATCAATCAGGATTAGTTGGCAAACTTGATGCCGATGGACAAGCCATGAATAAACATCTGGCGGATGTCAATACGGGCATTACCTCCGTAGCCACTGCGCTTGAACAAGTTGAGAGAAGACTTACATCTAGAGTTGATGCGCAAGATCAGAAGGTAAATCAAGCCTTGACGGCGTTTCAGTCATCTCAAGGTTCGACAGATATATCTCAGGCTAATCTCACCCACCTCAATCAATTGACTCAAACAATTAACCAACTACGAGATGTCGTGGATACCATTGGTACAAAACTGGGAGGTCGGGTCGATCAACATGAATCCCGTTTAGCCCAATTAGCCAAACGAGTTAATTTATTGAGTAGTAAGGGGAAGAAAAGAAAATGAGCCTCTCACGTTAGTGCGATAACGGTCATTAAGACTCCCAATTACTTATTGTATGGTTTCTCCTTCCACTAACTCAGGCAATATCGCCTACTTGGCGAAATTAAGAGCCCTTTCTCTTAGCCCATTCACCTGTTAAAATCTTCATACGTCTACAGCTTCTTAGCCTCATTGGTGAGAAAATG
>JBMYWX010000306.1:0-3571 GCA_049607825.1 Nitrospirales bacterium | reverse complement strand
ACCAACCATGGCAAGAGCCAAATGAGCAAGGCCCTCTTTCACCCCCAGGGTGGCAATAGCTTCGGTTTCTGGATCTAAGTCCACATCATAATTTCTCTTATACCAGTCACAAATGGCATGCCGTAACTTGGTGATTCCTCGTGAGGCGGAGTACCGATGGTTTCGCCCATTTCCGGCTGCCTCTGTTAGTTTATCAACAATGTGAGAAGGTGTCGGCTGATCAGGATTACCCATCCCTAAATCGATTATATCTTCTCCTCGTTGACGTGCATCTAACTTCAACGACTGGACTTGGGCAAACACATAGTGCGGTAAACGCTCAATACGATAAAAAGGTGTCATGAATACCCGCGAAAATTTGGTAGAATGGAGTGAAGAAAGAGCAAAACTCTTCGTATTTCTCTGAGCTATGTATTCTAGATCAGCAGAATCAAGCAGTCAATTTCATTTCACGCCTCACTCAAATCAATAGCCAACAGAGTAGAATCGAAGAGTTGAGTCTGATTCATTTTCTTGCAGCTATATTTTCACTTCTGACATAATGGTCTCCCCACCTCGCATTGAACGTGCGGTTCGGCAACGAAAGGAATCCCATGGCCCGACTCGGAGTGAATGTAGACCATATTGCAACCCTTCGCCAAGCCCGAGGCGGACAGGAACCCGACCCCCTCATGGCAGCCACGCTCGTTGAACTGGCAGGAGCTGATGGCCTGGTCGTACATCTTCGAGAAGACCGGCGGCACATACAAGATCGTGACTTAATACTGTTGAAAGAGGTGGTCTCCACACACCTAAATCTGGAAATGGCAGCTGATAAAGCGGTTGCAAAAATTGCACTTGGCGTCAAACCAGACCTCATCACACTCGTTCCGGAACGACGACAAGAACTCACAACGGAAGGTGGCCTCGCTGTCATTGAACAAAAAGACCTCATACAAGGAATGGTCCAATTGCTCCATGATGGGGGAATACCAGTGAGCCTATTCATTGACCCAGATCTGCAACAAGTTCGGGCTGCTCACAAAGTGCAAGCAGACAGCATAGAACTTCATACCGGTCGTTATGCCAATACTAGACGCCAGAAAGACCAAGACTCTGAACTAGAAGCGCTTATTCAAGCTGCGAAGCTAGCTCATAAACTTGGCCTTAGCGTCAATGCAGGACATGGCCTGAATTACCACAACATCCAACGGCTCACTCACGTGCAAGAAATTGTAGAGTTTAATATTGGCCATAGCATCATTTCCCGTGCCATGTTTATCGGTCTAGAACGAGCTGTTCGAGAAATGAAAGCATTGCTCAATTAGCCTCTCAGCCCAGCATACACCTGATCACTTAGAACACCAAAATCCTCACAGCTACTCGAAAAAATGGCTAGACTCAAGCGAAACTTAACTCATGTCCTAGAACAGCCTTACATTCCATTGGTCACTGCGGCCCAAATGCAAATCCTGGATCAGCGCACTATTAACGAAGCAAAGATACCAGGCCTCACCTTAATGGAACGAGCTGGAAAGGGAGTTGTCCAAACCCTCAAACAACAGTGTGGTTCTCCTTCCGGAAAATTCATCGTAGTCTTTTGTGGAAAAGGTAATAATGGTGGCGATGGACTTGTGATTGCCCGCCTCCTTACACAACTCAGAGCCAACGTTCATATTATCCTTCTCGCTAAACCCAAAGAACTAACAAAAGACGCTCTCAGCATGTATCGGCGCGTGCGTAAGATATCCAGGCCTGCCATCATCCACCAAGAACCTTCAGAAAAAACTATACGTACCGTAACAGCAAGAGGAGAAATCCTTGTTGACGCTCTGCTAGGAACTGGCCTCTCTACTCCTGTAAAAGGACCCTATCGCACCGCTATCAATCTGATGAATGCATCTCAAGTACCAATAATTGCGGTTGATCTGCCTTCAGGAATTCACGGTGATACAGGTTTGACCTTAGGAGTCGCAGTTAAGGCACAATCAACAGTGACTTTTGGTTGCCCCAAAATCGGCCTATTTTTAGGTAATGCGATTGACCATGCAGGAATCATTACAACAGTCGATATTGGGATTCCACAGCAGTACGTTGAGGAGATACAGTCACCGGTTCACCTTCTTACTCCTGAGTCGATTGCCCATTTACTCCCAGCACGAAATTTGAGCTCACACAAAGGAACATACGGCCATGTCGGAGTAATAGCAGGATCGCCAGGAAAAACTGGGTCGGCAACATTGACTGCCAGAGCAACACTCCGTACAGGAGCTGGACTTGTGACCGTCGCTACCCCTCAATCAGCTCAGGCCAGTATGGACGCCAAACTATTGGAGGCAATGACCCATGCCATGCCAGAAACAAAATCACAAACCTTGGGTCGTGCCGCTCTCATTCCTCTTATCAATTTTGCAAAGGAACGTGATGCCATCGCGCTTGGACCAGGACTTGGGACACATGCGGACACTGGAATAGTCATTAGACAACTCCTTCCTCGCCTTCAAGAACCTTGCGTTATTGATGCTGATGGACTCAATGTTCTGGCTGGACACCTTCGCGTCCTGTCTTCCTGTACACGAATGCCAATTCTAACGCCTCATCCTGGAGAAATGGCAAGATTGCTGAACAAAGCATCTGCGGAAGTCATTAACGCCAACCGCCTCGGGTTCGCGCTTCAACTTGCAACACGCTATAAGGTTATCGTTGTCCTAAAAGGCGCGCGCACCCTCATCGCTGCTCCAGACGGCCAAACGGCTATCTGTGCGACCGGCAATCCTGGCATGGCAAGTGCTGGAATGGGTGATGCTTTAACCGGAGTGATTGTCAGCTTGCTCGCTCAAGGCCTCTCGCCGTGGGATGCTGCGCGTGCCGGCGTGTGTCTGCACGGACTTGCTGGCGATCTAGCTGCAGAAACCTTGGGAGAAGCTTCTATGATCGCCAGTGACCTGATCGAACATTTGCCTCATGCCTTTCAGGAAATTCTGTCACACCGATAATAGCCAGATATGAGCGACACCCAACCATCACGATTGGCACTGAGACAATCAGGAAATTCATGGATAGCGACTCTTTCATCTGCTCAAGCCACCGAATCATTAGGATATAAATTTGGCCGGCAATGCTCTGGTGGCGAAGTGATCACCTTAATGGGAGATTTGGGGACAGGGAAAACTGTGTTAGCGAGAGGCCTAGCCTTAGGACTCGATATTGATCCACAACTAGTCATGAGCCCAACCTTCACATTAATCCAAGAATATTGTGGGCGCGTTCGATTTATTCATGCAGATCTGTATCGGCTTGAAAACCCAAATGAGCTTGCAAGTCTTGGCATTCACGAATACTTTAGCCCTTCGACCGTAGTAGCCATTGAATGGGCTGAACGCATGGGAAATGAATTACCGGCTGATCGTTTGAATATCCAACTTGACCATCAACAGCCCACGGTTCGAAAGGCAACCCTAACAACAACAGGCCCGCGCAGCCTCGATCTGATTAACAAGATTTATGAGCAGACGACTACATAACTTCTTCAAACACAGATTACCAAGAAACACTGATTATGGCTGAAACTGAATCCACACCGCTGATGCGA
>JBMYWX010000305.1:0-3573 GCA_049607825.1 Nitrospirales bacterium | reverse complement strand
TTGATAACAGGGTGCACCTCTCCCTCAATGATGTCTCGCATGATCATTGATGAGCCCTCTCGGATGGTCAGACTTGAAGTGATGTACAGAGAAGGAAGTCAGGAACACAACCATCCAGAGGCCATGACTCCAGATAAGATTGAAAAAATACTACGGACGATCACTGCCCCCCCAAACCCCCTACCGTCTTGGCAAAGCCGTGAAATACCTCAGGACAATCATCCTGCATTTCACGACGAACAGATTCAGTTTTTTGCACAGGCCTTTGCAACAGCATTCACCAAAGCTTCACCACTCGAAGAAGTGATGTTTTATTGGAACGAGGCTCAGGATTCTGGCCTACAAGAAGTAACATCTGGACGAAGTTACATCCATGGGCAGCAATTCCATTTGCTTATCAGCAACTATCGACATGCCATATCGGGACAACAACAAGCAGATCAGGCAAAGAAGCAGCCGCAGCGAATGTTAGGAGCACACATCAGTCGATTACAGCCTGACCAGAATGGACAAATCCAATCCGACGATCCTTGGAGCCGCTTCACCGAATCTTCGCCACAACATTTAGTCTTTGCTCTTCATGAACTGAGTTTCAACTCATTAGATCGAACCTCACCGGATTCACCCATTATGGAAAAGTTCGAGACATTAAAAGCCTTGCGTGAAAAACAATTCATTTCAGAAGAAGAGTACCAAAAGAAAAGACGGGAACTATTAGCAGTCTTTTAGGAGAGACCATTTTACGGTGTGAAGTTTCCTTCAATTGCAGAGAAACAAATCAGGCACTTCACACGACAACTTCCTTCTTCAATTCCTCACAGACGCCTTGAAATTGGCTTTCTAAGTCTCTAAAGGCCTCAGTCAATTATCCCTGAGAATTCAGAAACCTGTGTTGTTCCAAGAGCCAACACTTATCACAAAAAGATTCAGCCCCCATATTCCGGCATATCCCTTTTATGCCATGGAGAATCTCGTAAATTTGAGAGCAAGCATTCTGCTGGATTGCCAATCCCAACGAAGTGATGCAGGTGGTCGCATCTAAAATCCACTGAGCCGTCATACGACTGAGAAATTCTTGCCCTCATAGTACGCCACTCAGCTAAGACTGCAGACATCACAGACAGAGATTGGAAGGATTGAGAAGGTAATATATGTTGTGTTTTGAGTGCTGTACTTTTTTCGTCCAACTTTTCGCTGAATGCTGTTGAAAGCCATTTTTCCAACATGGCTTCCAACAGTTTTGGTTTAATTGGTTTGGCAAGATAATCATCCATTCCTGCCTCAAGGCATTTCTCTTTATCTCCTTGCATGGCGTTAGCCGTCATAGCAATAATGGGAACGTGAGACGTGAGACATGAGGCGTGAGCCCCGGTTTCGTTCGCTGCTCGCTTCACGCTTTCCGCTTCACGAATCTTTCTGGTTGCATCAAATCCATCCATTTCTGGCATTTGACAATCCATGAAAATCAAAGTGTAGGGCACCCGCGCCATGGCTTCTATCGCTTCACACCCATTGCCCACAACATCTGCTCGATACCCAAGACGTTCAAGCATCAACACCGCAAGTTGTTGATTCACCCCATGATCATCAGCCACCAGAATCCTCATAGGAGCGTGCTCTTGCTTGTCACTGAAATGACGAGGCCTGATGGATGAGGACGATTTCTGTAGCGTCTGTTCTTGAGAATCGTTATTCGTCATGGCCAGCAGACATTCGTATAGTTGTGCTTTGCGAACAGGCTTAGTGAGATAGCCATCAAATCCTGCCTCACGAGCCAGATCTATATCTCCCCGTTGTCCCACGGCAGTCAAGAGAATCAGCTGGATCTTGGCAAGTCGTGGATCTGCTTTGATGACTCGAGCTAATGTCAGCCCATCCATTCCAGACATTTCCATATCGATGATGGCGAGATCCACGGGTTTATCATGATTCACTCCTTCCTGGAAAATCGATAATGCCTCTGAAGGCGTCGAAGCACCGAGAGATTCCATTCCCAAATCCTCTGCATATTGAGACAAGAGTTCAAGGTTTGTGGGATGATCATCGACACTACAGAGACGTAGTCCTTGTAAAATTTTGAATGAAACAGACGCAGAGTGAAACTTTGGCGGTTGTTTGTTGAGTCGAACAGTAAACCAAAACGTACTTCCCTGATTTAAGACGCTCTCGACCCCAACTTCTCCTTGCATCAATTCGATGAGTTGTCGGGAAATTGCCAATCCCAAGCCAGTGCCCCCATATTGGCGTGTCGTCGAGCTATCAGCCTGACTAAAGGGCTGAAAGAGACGAGCTTGGGCGTCTGCCGAAATACCTATTCCCGTATCGGCCACCTCTAGTCGAAGATACACATCGTCACCCGTCTCTTCCAGAAGGAAAACTCTCACGGTCACTTCACCGGACTCTGTAAACTTAATGGCATTGCTGACGAGATTAAGAAGGACTTGGCGTAATCGGCCTGGATCTCCACGCAAGGCTATTGGGACGTTTCCAGAAATCACCCCCACCAATTCTAGGTGCTTTTCTCCAGCTTTCTCAGCTACCAATTCTAAGGCTTCTTCCATCGCGATTCGCAAATCAAAGTCGATGATTTCAAAATCAAGTTTTCCTGCTTCAATTTTTGAGAAATCAAGAATATCATTGATTATTGTCAACAGGGCTTCGCTAGAGCTTCGAACCGTCTCGGCAAATTGTCGCTGCTGAGGGGCCAGCTCCGTTTCCAGCAATAATCCAGTCATGCCAATGACGCCATTCATTGGAGTTCGGATTTCGTGACTCATGGTAGCCAAGAATTCGGATTTGGCCTTGGCTGCAGCGAGAGCCTCATCTCGGGCAATGGAAAGCTCCTGATTATTCCGCTCCAAATCCTTTGCGACAATGGCCATTTGAGCTTCGACTTCTCGACGTTCAGAAATGTCCATGATCGCAGCCAGAACAAATGTGCCTTCATTCGTTACTAATGGATTTAATCCAATCTCTATAGGAAATTCAGTATGATCTTTTCGAAGTCCGATCAAGGCTCCACCTGAGCGCATGTGACGAGGTTTGGGTTGCATGAAAAACGCCGCACGATAGGTCTTATGATGGCGTCGATATCGATTTGGAATAAGCATCTCAACAGTCTGGCCGAGTAGTTCCTCACGGGAATAACCGAACAGAGTTTCAATCAATTGATTGGCCAGAACAATTTTTCCATCGCTATCCGTCATGAGCATACCGCTTGGCGAGGATTCAACAACAAGCTTGAATTGTTCTTCCGCTCTTTTCCGTTCCGTAATATCTCGGATAAAGCCATAGAATTGGATAACGTTTTCCTTATGAACCTTGATCAGTGCAATCTCTACAGGAAAGACATGTCCATTTCGATGGCGTGCGGAAATTTCAAATCGCTTATTCAACATGCGAGCTTCCCCAGTTTGCAAAAATCGATTCATGCCCGCACGATGGGCGTCTTGATATTCTTTTGGAATAATGATTTCGGACAATATTTTTCCGAGCACTTCATCGTCGGTCCACCCAAAAGTCTCTGCTGCTTGAGGATTCCATTCAATAATTCTACCTTCTTGATCCATTCCC
>JBMYWX010000304.1:0-3583 GCA_049607825.1 Nitrospirales bacterium | reverse complement strand
CCAAAGTTTCGAGTGAATCCAGCTCCCGTGAGCAACACTGGTTCTCGGATCTGAATTGTCATTCAAGCCTCTTCCATCATACCCAAGAGTCAGAATAGTGTAAGGTCTTTACCTTGAGGGCTAACTAGAAATAGACGGTCTGAGTAAACTCATTGCGGAATAGATTCACCCTATATTTCAAGAATAGGAAAGTCTTTCACTCGAATAATTTCCTCGCTGTGTCTTGCCCTGTATCTTTTGGTACATCCAGAGATTTGAGTTCGAGGCCTTCGATTTCGTGAAGGGTTTTTCCGGCGATGCCTTGGAGGTCACCGTACATGCCGACGGTGGATTGCATGACCCGATCAATTTGTCTTCGCGTTTGGCCCATTGCTTCATGATGACTTTACGTTCTTTAGTTTCTAATCGTGGAATATATTTCAAACGTGACCAAGAAGCTCAACTCAAACAGGTCGATTGGTACAGATTCGCCTTATTTGTCAAGAACGTTTGGAGGCTAAGTTGAGCCGAGGAAGCAAAATTGGTGAGGATTAAAAACCGAGGCTTAACAAAACTTTCCTAAACAATCATATTATTTCTTAAGCTTCGTGGGTTTAGCGTTTCTTTTCGAACTACGTTTTTGAGAAATCGAACCTTTGACCTTGCTACCCTTCGAATGTGTCCCACTCTTCCTTTCCGCTACTAAATCTACCAAAAGTCCATCCCGAATCACCCATACGGGAGTATTTGTCTGCAGTCCTCGTTCTAACGCTCTGGCGGCAGACCTCTTGAGCGCTTGTCCAACTTTGGCAAGGTCAGGATCAACAACAGTGGCAGGCCTTTTTGTCATATTCTGTTGTTCCCTCTTTCAATCAAACGTGGTGACTCTTGGGAGTTATCGTAAAGAACCCATGTATCAACCAAATTTTTGTACAATCGATAGAAATTATTCAATCCTGTACGATGCCTTTTTCGAATCACATCTTCCGGAACATTATGGCCGCCATGAGCCACACGAGAAGCCACTCGAACAATAGCAATTTCAGGATCTGACAATGTCAGATAAATCAGCTTAACAAAGTATCCCTTCTTTTGCCATTGCGGAATAAGCCGTGCATACCTCAACCCGCTCAAGGTGGTTTCAAACGCAAAACTCTCTCGCTGACGAACAAACGATGCCATCTGATCAACCATCAATCGACCAGCTCGTATCATCGCTAACTCTGGAGCGAACGGCGAAAGACCTTGAGCCATAAGATCGGCATTAATGAACCTTGGACAATTCGCATCTCTAGGTAAAAATTCTTGAGCAAAGGTCGTCTTCCCCGAACCATTTGGGCCAGCAAGGATCACAATTTTCTTTTTTTGATCTTCACTCATGAGTCATGTTTAGAAAAATAGATTCCCGCCTCCGCGGGAACGACGATAAAGAATGCAAGAAAAACACTCGCACTTTAAAGTCTCATTCAAATAACTGGCCGGTAGTATCTTTACCTTCATTTTTTGGAGCATCTAACGATTTGAGTTCAAGGCCCTCAATTTCTTGAAGCGTTTTTCCCGCAATGCCTTGGAGATCACCGTACATGCCGACGGTGGATTGCATGACACGATCAATTTGCTCTTCGCGTTTGGCCCATTGCCTCATGATGACTTTGCGCTCTTTATCGAGGTCTTCTTGCATGGAGGTAAAACCCTCCACAATGGCCTGGACTCTCTGTCGAAAACGAGGTCCCATTAAGTATTGATAGACCATTTCCATTTTGGTCTGCTGCCCTTCGGACGCTTGTCGGGCTGAGGCCACTTCCATGAGCGTGTGGCGTAAGACAATGGCTACGGGCAATGCCGCTTTAGGATGTGTGACCCACACACCATCAACCAACTCAAATGTTTCGACATCTTTTGGTAGTGTCTGACTGACGATTACGGCGATCTCAGCTTTGGCCTGTCGTTGATCCTCACGCAATTTAGTGAGCCACCCATCACTCCAGTTTTTGGTACGTTTCGATTCCCACAAAATGGTTCCGCATTGTTGCCCAAATCCGCTCACGACTCGTTGCAATACATCACCGCCATGTTCACCCTTGGGAACTGGTTGAATCTTATCTAGTGGAAACTTGGTCATCAGGAGATTTTCAAGCTCGAGCTCTTGAACTTCACCTTGCAATTGCTGAGAACCTTGTTCGGCCTTACGTTTGAGCTCTTCAATTTGCTTTTGCATCGACGAGATGGTTTGTTCTTTTTCCTTTACTTTAAGACTCAACGACTCCTCTGCCTCTTTCTTGGCTTGTTCTCGCGTCACATTAAGTCCCTCTTGCACGCGTTTTTCTATCGTGAGATCTAACTCCCGTTTTGCATCATCGAGTTCACGTTGTTTCTTCAGTAATTCGGCTTGGGCTTTCTGAGCCTCGGCTAATTTTTCGTCACGCTGTTTGAGTACGCCCTGCAGTTCAGACAATTCTTTGGCTTTTTGTTCTAGATCAGTGCCAATGGCGAGTTTGGCCTTCTTGGCTTCTTCAGCAGATATTTTGCCACGTTCTTGTTTTAGTTTTTCTGTGACTTGTTGATCCAGAGTCTCTTTCGCTTTCGTCAACGCTACTTCGCGCTCCTGAAGTGTTGCTTCACGCTTCGCCGCATCTGCATCTTTTTGTGCTAATCGCCGCTCAAAATCTTTCTTGGTGGTTTCAAGCAGTGGCGCAGCGAGTGACTCGGTGAGTTTGATCTCAGTGTGACATTGCGGACAGATTATGGTTGGCTCAGTCATGATGTCTTATGAGACTCCCCTATTCCATCTAGCCGTGCTTCGACTTGTCGAAACAACTCGAGGGCAAATTGAGTTCGTTGTTGTCCTGTGCAATCGCCAAATACTTTTGGTGCAGTAAATCGTGGACGGTCTAACCCAAAGATCTGTCTTTTGTGCAGACCTTTCAAATCATGACACTCAAAATCAATAGGTTGCAGCATGACCGGAATGACAGGCTTTGTTCCACCTTTAACACACTTTGGGAACTCATGATCTTGAATATATTGTGATCCCAAAAAGGCCGGGCTGACAAGGACTAGACCCAGGTCACACTTAATCAACGCCTGCTGAATCGCCTCATGCCACTTTTCCCCAACCAGGATATCGCTATCACGCCAAAAGGCGTATTTATATTGCTTTGAGGGAGATGTCTGCTCACGAAAGTGTTTGAGAAAACGGGTGGCTAGATCTCGATTCGCTCGCGCATAGGACACAAAGATGGTAATCATCTTTTTTGTCACTATAGTAAATCCAAATCAATTGCAGTCACTCTAACACGTCTTCCCTTGCGTAATGACCAACTTCAACTATTGGAAGTTATCCCCGCTTGGATGAGGATACCAGGATTGGCGCATTGACTCACGCAGGGATAGTCAACATTCCTCAACAGGGGATTCAATCGATTCGGAATAAATGAATCGGCTATAGCCCATCCTAGCCAACCCTCAATAAAATGTACAGGATGTACAAGCCAGGAATTTCCCCTTTGTGCTCATCGCCTAAATAGGTTAAAGCCGGGCTAACATCAGTAGATAGGAATAATCAAAGCAGAGAACTAATGAGAATAGTATGAATTTCATCAGA
>JBMYWX010000303.1:0-3585 GCA_049607825.1 Nitrospirales bacterium | reverse complement strand
AAAGCCGTCGCGTTATACCGAGACGGCTCAAAGCTCAGCCAACCGTTAAGTTCCTCCGTTGATGTTGGAGAATCTAGTGGACGCACAAACCAAATCATGGCAACAGCTCAGAAAGCCGCATCGCAAGTTTTAGTCCGATATCTTGCTAAACGTCGACCACTTCCTACCCGTCGAGTTGGGTATACACAAAAAGCTGTCGTTGGTGGACATAAAATTTACCTGCGAACAGGCGAATACAAAGACGGAACCATCGGAGAAATTTTCCTCGATATGCATAAGGAAGGTGCCGCCTTTCGAAGCCTCATGAACTGTTTTTCAATCGCGATTTCATTAGGGCTCCAGCATGGGGTTCCACTTGAAGAATACGTTGAGGCCTTTCTCTTCACGCGGTTCGAACCTAATGGCCCCGTCAAGCTCAATGATCACATCAAAATGTCCACGTCGATCATCGACTACATTTTCCGTGAATTAGCCATTACCTATTTAGGCCGTCATGACCTAGAACAAGTCGCCCCAGAAGACTTGCGATCTGATTCGGTACGACCTGACCCTGATGATGCAGATGACGGTCAAGAATTTGCTGACCCGAAGGCGTTAGCCTCCACCTCAATCAGCCCTGGGCTCTTCCCGGCTAGACGCTCAAGTGGAAATGGAGGAGGGAAAAACGGTGAAGGCAATGGTGGAAGTATTGCCCATAAAGTCGAGGTCAAACGTGAGACGATGACCTACACCGAGGTTCAAGTTGCAAGGCTTAAAGGCTATGAAGGCGACCCCTGCCAAGAATGTAAGCAATTTAAAATGGTAAGAAATGGCATGTGCCTCAAATGTGACAATTGTGGCGCCACCAACGGGTGTTCATGATGACATTTTCGAGAAAAATAATGGGCCCAATACTTGGAATGACGTAACTTGATAGTCTAAATAGATATTCATACAACACACCGTCAATCTGACGGAAAGGCCGTATCTGATATGGACGTCTTAGTCCAGAGAAGATGCGGCCTTTGTGTTCTTACAGTTATGTCATGGATTTTTATTGGAACAGATATTCCAATCGTGTCAATACGAGAAATTAGCCACAGCCAAAAGTAAGGAACGAGCATTATGAATGCAAACCATATCAATTGCCGATCAGTCATTCTTGTCTTTGCAAACAGTCCTATTCAAAATATGAATTGACTAAGACCTATTAGGATTCTCAATAACACATGACTTGCTCTCAGGGTGTAAGGATAAAAAATGATCATTTTTTTCTTTCACAGTATCCCCAGCTCACTCATCTAGAATCTCCTACATTCAGTGGAGATTCAAATATAGAGAAAAAGTTGTCCACTGCACTTCACATGTTTTCCACACATTTGTGGCATTGACATGCCTTCATCAACTTAATATAAGTGGTGACACGATGGAATTGAATGACCCTATCATGTGCGTTTGAGTCAATCTGACATTATACATTCATCACACCATAGAGACTCATGGCTTCCCACAACTTTGAAGAAGGTCTGATGAAGACCTCCATGGTTCCCGAGCGTTCAGACGTGGCAAAAGACTGGCATGCCCGAGGCTTTACTTGTGGGCTCTGGATTGATCATGCTGCTCGTACCTGGAATGGCATGCTCAATGAAACGGAAGAGTTATTTATGGTGCTATCGGGAAAACTTGAACTCGAAGTCGAAGGAAATAGGATTCAGCCTGAAGTTGGAGAAGAAGTACTCATCCCAGCACAGGCACATCATACCATAAAAAATATTGGAGGCAGGACTGCACGATGGCTCTATGGCCAGAAACTACAGAAAAATCTTCATAACGACCCCCTTTAATTCCAACAGACTTTATTGAGCCTCAGAGGCCCCCTTATCCTTTGCACATCGAAACCCAATGGTTAGGTCACTAAACTCCGGTTCGGCTTTGGCTCTTACCGTGACTCGAATCCTTCTTGGTTCATCCTCCCACGACCCCCCTCGTAATACCTTTCGATCTCCGCTTTCAGGACCCTGAGGGTTCTTTTTAGGGCTATCTTCATAGTAATATCGCCCATACCAGTCAGCAACCCATTCAGCGGCATTACCGGACATATGGTAAAGACCATACGGGCTCTTTCCTCCGGTCTTGAGACCATGACGAATACTCATCCCCTTGACACCACTCCTTACCGAGGCAAGAGTCAGCGTATAGCTTACCCATCCAGTAATCCCATGGTTATAGCGCGCGATATCCACAAATGGCTGCATATGCCCCCAAGGATATCGACGCCCGTCAGTCCCACGGGCTGCTTTCTCCCATTCAGCTTCAGTTGGTAATCGTCTCCCAGCCCAACGACAATACTTATTTGCAGCTTCCCACGTCACTCCGACAGCAGGTCGATCGGCACCCTCACCGAATGCCATACCATCATCCCAAAGCGGTGGCGGCTCAAGCTTCAGGTGTTCATCTAAAAACTTTTGATACTCTGACATTGTGACTTCAAATCGATTGATGAAGTAATCATCTAGCCATACTACATGATCAGGTCTCTCGTTACGCCGACCCTCATTATCCCCCATCTTAAACTCTCCTGCTGGGATAAGGATCATTGATCCCAATTCGAAGACTTCCTCAGATGGACTCTCTTTCTGTTCGGCATCAGTTTCCTCAGACCACACGACTGTGGTGAATACGTTTGATAAGAGAAGAACAGATGAGAATGCTACCGTTAAAAAAAATTTCATAGTATCCCTCTAATATGAAGTAAGCTATGCATTGACCATAAAACTATTACATCTTGGTTGCATCCTCACGCAACACGATCACATCAATCTTATCAATCTTACCTAATAACTAGAAAGCCGCTGGAGCATTAACTCCAACGGCTTTATTCTGGCGTCCCCAACGGGATTTGAACCCGTGTTACCAGCGTGAAAGGCTGGTGTCCTAGGCCAGGCTAGACGATAGGGACATAATGTACGCTTGATCAGTTGTATCGAAAGTTTGGATACGGACAGTAGAACAGAGACATGGAACGTGAATCCCAATCGAGCTTATAGAACAAACAACGCAAGCTCGTAAGGACATGCTCACGAAAAGCGAAGTTCACATTTTGAGCATTGTAACAATGAGAGAAAAGTGAGTCAAACCCTGTTGCCTTGCGGCAGCCTGCAAGCTTCGAAAAAGACTGGACTTAAAAATGGCGCTGAAGTGGGCCTATAAGCCGGATTCTGTTCCGATTAAGTGTGACCTCAACCGGTGATGACCATTTCTCTGGGACCTAGATTGCTCTAGGCCTCTAGCGACCTACCCGAGAACCTAGACCGGGCCAGCCTTTTTCAATCTCTTAACTCTTCTGATGATCCGAATGGACACAGACAAGTTGAGACCGAACCGTCCCCCTATTTGGTCTTGCTCCAGGTGACGCTTACCCTGCCACTTGTGTCACCACAAGCGCGGTGGGCTCTTACCCCACCGTTTCACCCTTACCTGCATTACGATTATCCAGTGGACAATGTAACGCATCGGCGGTTTGTTTTCTGTGGCGCCGGTGTCGGATCACTCCGCCTGGGTGTTACCCAGCACCCTGCCCTCTGGAGTCCGGACTTTCCTCTTACT
>JBMYWX010000302.1:0-3593 GCA_049607825.1 Nitrospirales bacterium | reverse complement strand
ACGCCACGTGCTCACTCAGTTTCCTGAGAGTAAATATGTTCCAGGGTCCTTGCTGAAATTAGGTCTCGTCATGAAAGAAAGTGACGAAACAACAAAAGCCAAAGAATTGTGGGATCGAATTATACGAGAATTCCCCAACTCCTCAGAAGCATCAATCGCCAAAGAACAAATGGCTAAAGCCCAGTGAGAATCATTCCTGCCTAACTCCGGAATTTTTCAGCCTTCACTATTGTCGTGAACACCGAATCAACTTCTAAAATTCAGATCTTGCCTGAAACCGTTTCCAGCCGTATTGCTGCAGGCGAAGTCGTGGAACGTCCAGCGGCCGTCATCAAGGAATTAGTGGATAACAGCATTGATGCCAAAAGCACGATGATTGCCATTACCGTAGAAGAAGGCGGACGACGGCTGCTCCAGGTCACGGATAATGGCGAAGGCATGAGTCCTGAAGATGCTCAACTTGCGTGCCAACGATTTGCGACAAGCAAACTTCGCTCAGAATCTGACCTCCAACAAATTCAATCTTTCGGCTTTCGTGGCGAAGCATTGCCAAGCATTGCTTCCGTATCAAAAATTCGACTTCTCACCCAAGCTGCAGGAGAGACGGTGGGTACAGAAATGTATTCTGAAGGTGGCATGACATGGTCTAGACAAGAGAAGCCCTCGCCACAAGGAACTCAGATAGAAATCAAAGATTTGTTCTATAATACACCTGGACGACTCAAGTTCCTTAAGACGGTGGGTACAGAGTTTTCGAAAATTTGCCTGAGTGTTCAACAAGCGGCGATGGTTCATCATGAAATTCACTTTCGGTTGATTCATAATACCCATACTGTTCTCGACTTTCCCGAAGCCAGCACACCAACTGATCGTTTACTCCAAATTTATGGCACCAAATTAATGGACCGAATGTTACCGGTTAACTTTGAGGAAGCGGGACTCAGAGTGTCAGGGGTGACGGCAAGTCCGTACCATACCCGTTCCAGCCGATCGCCCCAAGAAATTTTTGTGAATCGACGAGCCATTAAAAACACGACGATCACTCATGCCGCCTATGAAGGCTATGGCTCATTTTTGCCAAAAGGGCAACATCCAGTGTTCATCCTGTTCATTGAAATACCTCCGACTACGGTCGACGTCAATGTGCACCCCACTAAGCGCGAAGTCCGATTTTCCCATGCTGATGTCGTCCATGCCGTCGTAAAAGCCGCGATTCGTCAACCACTCAAAAACCAAACATTCACTAATATTGGATTTCGTTCTGCGGAGAAGAACCTTGAGAGCACATCGTCGTCTGCTCCCTTTACGCCGGCTCCGACGTATCGCGAGACTGAATCCCGTGAGATGAGAGAAGCCGTGGCTTCCTTGTTTATGCCTGAGGCCACTCAAGCTCCCAGAAACTTAGGTGAAGCTCCCCAAAGCCTGACCACGCAGGAGTCCCATGCATTCTATTCACAGGTTTCAGACGAACTACATGTAGTCTCACTAGGACAAATCAATCGAACATTCCTTGTGGTTCAAGTAAATGGCGAACTTCAGATTGTTGATCAACACACGGCTCATGAACGTGTCCTGTTTGAACGATTATGGGAAGCATGGCACAACCAAGCCATCCAAACTCAACCCTTACTGATTCCTGAGCCCATTGAATTGCCCCCTCATCAATGCGACCTATTAGCTGAACATTTGCCTGAATTAGCTAAACTTGGAATAGAAATTGATCAATTTGGAGCTCGGTCATTTGTGATTCGAGCTGTTCCTTCGATTGTAGGAGCCATGCCATATAGTGCGTTCATCAACGATGTGCTTGAAGACCTCAACGAATGGCACTCTCAAGATTCGATGGATATAAAAGTTCGAGCCGTTTTGGCCTCAATGGCTTGCCAAAGCGCCGTCCAAGCTGGTCGACTCATGAGTGAACCTGAAATCACAGCATTGATCACCGATTGGGCCCAAGCCGGGCAACCCACAACCTGTCCCCATGGACGTAGAGTCGCCTTACGCTTTTCAATCGAAGAACTCGATACAATTTTTGGTCGTGCCTGAGAATGAGGGAACACCTGTGTTAAAAACAACTATGCTTCCCCATTCACGTGTTGCGACACTAAAGCCCATAATCGTCATACTGGGCCCTACGGCTATTGGAAAAACTCGAGTATCTATTGACGTTGCCAAAGCCCTGGACACAGATATACTCACAGCAGACTCTCGGCAAGTTTACCGGGGCATGGATATTGGGACAGACAAGCCCACCTTGCCAGAACGGCAAGGAGTCTCACATCAATTAATTGACTTGGCTGACCCTGATCAACATTTTACGACGGGTGATTATCGTCGACATGCCATCACCGCCATTGAAAAAATTCACAACAATGGCCAAATTCCCTTGATAGCAGGAGGAACCGGTCTCTATATTCAAGCTTTGTTACATGGACTCTGGCCAGGGCCTCCAGCCAACTGGGACTTGCGAAAAGCATTAGATACGCAAGCTCAAGAAAAAGGATCTGCCTATGTCCATCAACAATTGTCGCGTGTTGACCCAGTACTAGCCAAACGCGTTCATCCAAATGATTACGTCAAAATTCAGCGAGGACTTGAAGTCTACCAAGCATTGGGCATGCCACTTTCTCAAGTCCATCAACGTCACAATTTCCAGGAAACTCCCTATCATGCTCTAGTCATTGGTCTCAATATGAAACGTGAATTACTCTATCAGCGCATTGAATCACGCGTGGAGTTAGAAATTGAGAAGGGTTTGATTCAAGAAACCCAGCAGTTGCTTGATCGGGGGTATCATCGAACCTTAAGCTCAATGACGAGTCTCGGTTACCGACAAATGGCAGGATTTCTTGCCGGTGACTATTCCTACGAGGAAGCTGTCCGCCTCTTAAAACGCGATACGCGTCACTTTGCTAAGCGTCAAATCACTTGGTTTCGCAGAGAGACGTCAACACAGTGGCTTCACGTAGAAGAGCAAGAGTCTAAAGAACATATTGCTAAACGAATCTTGCACTGCGTAGATCCATTTTTATCGGAACTCATGAAAAAATCCACTCAAAGTTCCGAACCAATGGTCTCATTCGTCAATTCATAACCATTCCCGGTATTGTTATTCACCATGCCAAGTAAAGCACAAGCAGACATTGCAATTATTGGAGGAAGTGGCTTATATCAAATGGCTGGGCTTCAACGAATTCGTGAAGTCCGCGTCCAAACACCATTTGGTCGTCCGTCTGATCGCATTATCCTAGGAACAATGGAAAAACGGCGCGTAGCCTTTTTAGCTCGACACGGCCGTGGGCATAAAGTCTCCCCTTCGTTCATTAATTATCGAGCCAATCTGTACGCGCTTAAATCTCTAGGTGTGTCTCAAGTTTTTTCCGTAAGCGCTGTAGGCAGCATGAAAGAAACCATTTACCCAGGCGACTTGGTACTGCCTGATCAATTTATTGACCGAACAACACAGCGCTTGAGCACCTTCTTTGATCAAGGTGTTGTTGCTCATGTCTCAACACATTTCATGGAAGCATTGAGAAACGCTGTAATTAGTGGAGAGGTTGCTGTTTTAAAAATTGAATTTTTTTATTTTATTT